>JAFMJQ010000165.1 GCA_017853415.1 Thermoleophilia bacterium
CAAAAGCTGAGTTTAAAGAGTATTGCCTACGCAAATTGGGTAAGCCTGTAATTGAAATCAATGTCGATGATGATCAGGTTGATGATCGTATTGACGAGGCTCTCCGTTATTACTATGACTATCACTTTGACGGTTCAGACAGAACCTATTATAAGCATATAGTAACCGTGGATGATGTCGCCAACAAGTACATCACACTGCCAGAGAATATCATCGGAGCTGTAAGCGTCTTCTCTATCGGTGACCCGTCGATCCGTGCTGACGACCTCTTCAACATCCGTTATCAGATTGCTCTGAACGACCTCTATACACTGACAAACGTTTCGATCGTTCCATACTATATGGTTATGGAACATTTGTCGCTTCTGACAGAGATGCTGGTCGGCAAACAACCTATCAGATATGCCAGACACAAAGATAGACTATACATCGACACCGATTGGGGCAACCTAAGAGTCGGTTCATACTTGCTTGTAGAGGCGTATGAGATTGTGGATCCTACGGTTTATACCGATGCATGGAATGATCGTTGGCTTCAGAACTACGCGACTGCTCTTATCAAAAGACAGTGGGGTTCGAACCTGACTAAGTTTACAGGTATGAATCTCCCAGGCGGTGTGCAGTTCAACGGCGAAAAGATCTATAACGATGCGGTGGATGAAATCACTAAGATGGAAACAGAGATGATCTCTGGTTACTCTCTTCCCGTCTTGGATATGATTGGTTGAAATGCATACTATGGACACCATTTCATTATTTCTTGGTCTTGACCCTCTTTTAAAAGAGGAAATTGATAATATTAATGATATCATATCAACACATAAACATTTAAATAGTGTACCCGGTGCATTTCCAGGCTGGAAATCTGAAGACTTTACAGATGAACATAAAAATAATATGTCAATTGCTGCATCCAAAAGAATACGCACTCCTGAACACTTAGCCGCTTTACACCAAGGTAGAAGAAATTCTAAAAACTCTGCTGAACATAATGCAGCTGCATCAAGAATTGGCAGTAAACATACGACTGAAACTAAAAATAAAATGTCACTAGCTAAAATTGGAAAAGAAACCACAAAATTAACAGCTAGTAAAGCCGGTAAAATTTCTGCACAAAAAAGAAAAGAATCTGGTTACTATCAATCGGAAGAAGCCAAATTAAGGTATATAAAGATGTGGGAAACTAGAAGAGCAAGAAAGGAGGGATTTGTTAATGGGAACTAATTTCTACTTTCAATAATTTCAGTAATAGCCAAGAGCAGCTATTGATAGAAGATCTGATCCTAGAGTCTATCAAGATCTATGGCCACGATATGTTTTATTGTCCTAGAACACTTATAGCAAAAGATGATGTCTACGGCGAAGATTCACTATCTGAGTATAACTCTAGCTATCCTATCGACCTATATATCAAGAGTTACGACTCCTACGAGGGTGATGGCACATTCCTGTCCAAGTTTAATCTTGAGATCAGAGATCAGGTAACTCTTACAATATCGATCCGTAACTTCATGAACGAGATCGGTGGTATTGCTCTTCTAGATCGTCCACAGGAAGGTGATCTAATCTACGTTCCGATGCTGGATCGTCTACTTGTTATCAAGTATGTCAGCAAGACATCTGTCTGGTACCAGATGGGTTCGATCCAGACTTATGATCTGGTATGCGAAACATTCGAGTACAGTTCAGAGCGCCTTAGAACCGGTATCGATGCAATTGACAGTATCGAGAAGGAACGCAGTCTTGATCTTTCGATCTGGGGCTTCCTCACAAGCGATGGTTACTATATAACAGACAACGATGGATACGAGATTATCCAAGGCAACTATAGCTTTGAACAGCAGGCAACCGATACGTTCGAAGATAACACCGAGATCCAGCTGGAAGGTGAAGTAATTCTTGACTGGACTCAGGTAGATCCTTTCTCAGAAGGCGAAGTATAACATGTTCGGTAATACATTTTCACACGATATATTAAGAAAGTATGTCATCCTTTTCGGAACACTTTTTAATAATATCTACATCAACCGTCATGACAATACTGGTAAGACGATACAAACTATTAAAGTCCCGCTGTCATATGGACCTAAAGAAAAGTATCTTGCTCGTCTTGAAGGCAACCCCGATCTAGACAACAAGATTGCTATGACAGTTCCACGTATTTCATTCGAGATGACATCGTTTCAATACGATTCGGAACGTAAACTGAATACGTTGAACCGTAAGGTCAAGAGCAACAAATATCAATATCAGCCGGTTCCGTACAATATCACGTTCCAACTATCTGTTCTTGTCAAGAATGCAGATGATGGAACTAAGATCGTAGAACAGATTCTACCGTACTTTACGCCGGAATGGACCGCATCGGTTCATTTGGTCCCGGACATGGAAGATGATCCGTGGGATATTCCTATCATCATGAATAGTATCTCTTCTGAGGATACGTACGAGGGTAACTTTGAAACCAGACGTGCTATCATCTGGACACTAGAATTTACTCTAAAGGGTTATGTGTTCGGTCCTACAAAGAGAATTGGATCCGGCGATGGAACTGACGGCGGAGTTATCAAATATGTCGATGTTAACATCAGACCGACTGCGAACGTCACAACCGCCAATACAACAAATACCGCTGCAACTGAAACGGTTCATGTCTATCCTGGTTTAACAGCCAATGGGCAACCAACATCTAATGCAGCAGAGTCTGTTAACTGGACTCTAATTAATGCAACTGATAACTATGGATTTATTCATGAGTTCGAAAGCAATGTGTAATGAAAAAGCTAAATCAAATTTTAAACATCCAACCAGATCCTGATAGACAATATCTTCCTATGGTCCAAGATAGACCAGAAGATCCTACTATACAGAATGACTTTGACTATGCCCGTGAAAATCTGATGGATGTAATAGGCAAAGGCCAGGAAGCTTTGTTTGATCTGATGGATGTGGCCAGACAGTCACAACATCCTAGAGCATACGAAGTTCTTTCGACTATGATGAACACTCTGGTTGGTGCTAACAAAGATTTGCTTGATCTACAGGCCAAGAAGAAGAAACTTCTTGAGACGGAACCAGAGGCCAATAATCAGCAGGTAACCAATAACCTCTTTGTCGGATCTACTGCCGAACTACAGAAGATGATCGATCAAAGAAGAAACAATAGTGAAGAATGACAGTAGTAGACAAGCTTAAAAAGGCTTTTGATAAGGGTTACAACGGCAACCCACTTCTCAAGAAGGCCAGAAAAAAGATCGAATGGACGGCCGAACAGGTCGAAGAATGGCTTAAATGCGCCGACGATCCCATTTACTTTGCTGAACGTTATATCAAAATCGTCCATGTTGACCGTGGCCTAATTCCGATTGTACTTTATGACTACCAAAAAGAAATCATTGTCAAGCTTACTAATAACCGCCGCGTCACGGTGGTCACCAGTCGTCAGGCTGGTAAGACTACTACGGCTGCTGCTATTATCTTACATTACATTCTCTTCAATGAACATAAGACAGTAGCACTTCTTGCCAACAAGGGTGATGCGGCTCGTGAAATCCTGGATCGTGTTAAGTTATCATACGAATCCCTTCCTGACTGGTTACAGCAGGGCGTTGTCGAGTGGAACAAGGGTTCGATCGAACTCGAGAACGGTTGTAAGGTTCTTGCTGCAGCGACAAGTTCATCGGCTATTCGTGGTAAGTCTATCTCACTACTGTACATCGATGAAGCTGCGTTCGTTGAGAACTGGGACGAGTTCTTCGCCTCGGTTTTCCCTACGATTTCGTCTGGTGAAACAACCAAGATTCTGTTCACATCTACTCCGAACGGTCTGAACCACTTCTATAAGACCTGTACCGGAGCCAAGGAAGGCAGCAACGGTTACCAATATGTCGAGGTTCCTTGGCAGATGGTTCCTGGCCGTGATGACAAATGGAAGCAAGAAACACTCGGTGCGATGGACTTCGACTACGAGAAGTTTGCTCAGGAATTTGAATGCGCATGGCTCGGTTCATCGGGTACACTTATCTCGGGTGCCGTTCTTAAGACGCTGACTGCACAACGTCCTCTATCATCGACTGATGGATTAACTACATACTTCCTTCCTGAGAAGGATCACCGTTATGTTATGACGTGTGACGTGTCTCATGGTAAGGGTCTTGACTACTCTGCATTCCAGGTGATCGATGTCACCCAGATGCCGTATAATCAGGTCTGCGTATACAAGAGTAATGTCACGCCACCTGCCGAATACACCCAGACTATTCATCAGACATCTCTGCAATATAATAATGCCGTGATCCTGGTTGAAATTAATGACATCGGATTAACTGTTGCCGATGCACTATACATAGATTATGAATCTGATAACCTAATCTTTACCGAGAAGGCAGGTCCGAAAGGCAAGAGAATCTCTGCCGGTTTTAATAAGAATGCGGAACGTGGATTGAAACAAACGGCGGTTACTAAGACTGTTGGTTGTTCACTACTTAAATTGCTGATTGAACAGTATCAGCTAATCATTAACGATCATGACACCATCTATGAACTATCCAGGTTCTCTAAGAAGAACGCCTCGTATGAGGCAGAACCTGGTGCACATGATGACCTTGTCATGGCTTTGGTATTGTTTGCTTGGATGTCAAACCAACAATACTTCAAAGATTTTACAGATATTAACACACTTCTAAGATTAAGAAATAGAACTGATGAAGATCTTGAGAATGAAATGTTCTCATTCTTTATGGATAACGGAAGAGAACTTGCAGATCCGGGCGCAGTTGAGGTCATCGATATGTCCCAGCAGTGGAATCCCGAGTTCAGAGGCCTCTTTTCGTAATCTGGGCAAATTATAAATAAAAGCAAAAGTACTGGTTAAACACCTTCGATTAAGGGAGATTACAATGGCGTTTCAAGTCAGCCCTGGAATTAACGTTTCCGAGATTGATCTTACAACAACTGTACCGGCTTTAGCAACCACTATTGGTGCTATGGGCGGTGTATTTCGTTGGGGTCCTGTCGGCAAGTTTATTCTTGTAGATTCAGAAAATACACTGGCAGCGCGTTATGGCATGCCAACAAATAACAACTATGAAACATTTTACACTGCAGCAAACTTCCTTGCATATGGTAATGCTCTTTATGTAAGTCGTGCAGCCGTTACAACCGGTTTCTCGAACACGGTTGCTTCATCAAGTGTTAACCTACAGAGCAACTCGACCGTTGTTCTAACCGGCAACAACCATGCTGTTCAAGCAGGTCATGCAGTCTTTGGTGTTGGTATTCCAGACGGAACGTTTGTTTCGACTGTAACAGCCAACTCGACTGCTCTTGCAGTTGTTCTGACTGCAAATGCTACCACATCGACAGATTCACAACTTAACTTCTTTGCAAATACACTTGCTCTGAACGCTGTGGCAAATAGTGGTGTTGTTGAACTTGCAGATTGCATTGTCAAGAACGCAGACGACTTTGAAGACAAGGGTCCAGCAAATGCTACCTTTGCAAGCACACAGTTCGTAGCTCGTTATCCAGGCGATCTTGGCAACTCGCTTCGTGTTTCTATGTGTGATTCTGCAGCTCAGTATAGCCGCACAATTAACCCATTCAGCAATACTAGCGTTGGTGGTACTGCGGCAACATATCGTCTAGATCAGCTTGCTGCAGCCGGTATCGCAATCAATGTTAACGAATCAACTGCAAATGTCTTCCTTACATGGGATTCGGGTGCATCTACTCTGACATATGCTGAAACAAAGACTGCTGCAAACACTGTTCTTCAGTCTCTGTCGGTTGGTGACTACATTGAACTAGGTAACACAACAACTGGTACTCAGACTCTTAAGATTAAGTCACTTCCAGCAGTAACCTCAGACGATACTGCTACGCAAGCATACTTCAGCATCGCGTTCGAAGATACTTGGAACCGTGCACAAAACTTTACATCTAATACAATCGCACGTAAGTGGGAATTCTTCAACACCATCCCAACAGCTCCAGGCACATCACGTTATCTTTCAGAGCGTGGTCTAACTGTTGTTGACCAGGTAAGTGTTGTGGTTGTAGACGAAGATGGTATGTTCTCTGGTACTCCAGGAACAGTTCTTGAAGTTTACGAGAACCTTTCACGTGCTACAGACGCTATCGGTGAAGATGGTACTACATCCTTCTACAAGACAGTTGTCAATGACAACTCGCGTTATGTATGGGCAACTAATGACCGCGCCGAAGCTCCAACAACAACTGCTGCAAGCCTTGCAAATTCTACAACCTCTCTTCCATACTTTGAATCATTCATCGGTGGTCGTGATGGTATCACAGAAAGCACTGCAACGGTTGCTGCTCTAGCATCTGCTTATGATCTCTTTGCTGATGCCTCTTCGGTTGACGTATCGCTAATCATGGCTGGTAAGTCGGTTGGTGCATCGAACGGTGCTCAGCTAGCTAACTATTTGATCGACAATATCGCCGATGTTCGTAAGGACTGTGTGGTATTCGTATCGCCTCAGAAGGAAGACGTTGTCGGTACTGCTGTTGAAGGTGCGCAAGCTTCAAATATCGTAACATTCCGTCAGAGTGTACGTAATAGCTCGTATGCATTCATCGATTCTGGTTACAAGTATCAGTACGATAAGTACAACGATGTATATCGTTACGTTCCACTGAACGGTGATATTGCTGGTCTGACAGCTCGTTCAGACAACCTTCGCGATCCTTGGTACTCGCCTGCCGGTTACAACCGTGGTCAGATCAAGAACCTTGTAAAGCTCGCTTATAGCCCAAGCAAGACAGATCGTGATCTTCTGTACAAGAACGATATCAACCCAGTAATCACACAACCAGGTCAAGGAACGGTTCTGTTCGGTGACAAGACCGCTCTCGGTCGTGCAAGTGCATTCGATCGTATCAACGTTCGTCGTTTGTTCATCGTTCTAGAAAAGACCATTGCTACTGCAGCAAATCAGATGCTCTTCGAATTCAACGACGAATTCACAAGAGCTCAGTTCCTAAACCTGATTGAACCATTCCTCCGTGATGTTCAAGGCCGTCGTGGTATCACAGACTTCCGTGTTGTTTGCGATGAAACAAACAATACTGCAGAAGTTATCGATACAAACCGCTTTGTTGGTGACATCTACATCAAGCCTGCTAAGAGCATCAACTTCATCCAGTTGAACTTCGTAGCTGTTCGCTCAGGTGTAGAGTTCAATGAAGTTGTTGGCCAGTTCTAATAAATAAAAGAAACTAGGAGGAAAAGCAAATGGCTTTTAATATTAATGAGATGAGAAGCCAACTGGTCTACGGTGGCGCTCGTCAGAATCTATTCCAGGTGCGTATCAACAATCCTGCGAATGCTTCTGCAGATCTCAAGACACCATTTATGGTTCAAGCTGCCCAGATTCCCGAGTCACAACTTGGTGTGATCCCTGTGTTCTACTTCGGCCGACAGATGAAGTTGGCCGGGGACAGAACGTTCGGTGACTGGACTGTTACAATTATTAACGATGAAGACTTCCTGATTCGTAACGCAATGGAAGAGTGGTCGAACCGCATCAACCGTCTAGAGCGTAACGTCCGTGAAATCAATCGTTATAAGTCCAATGCTACTGTAATTCAGTATGCTAAGGATGGTACACCTATTCGTGAATATAAATTCGATGGAATCTTCCCAAGCGTTATTTCACCAATCGAACTAGATTGGGCAAATACCGACCAGATTGAATCGTTCCAGGTTACCTTCTCGTACGACTACTGGACAGTCAGTGGTGGAAGTACAGACAGAGCCGGTGGCGCCTAATAAGTAAGGGGTAACCATTCCCCTTATTTTTTTGTTATTTAAATTGGAGAACCCATGGCCGAATTATTTGGTTTTGAAATCAAGAGAAAAGTCGAACCAGTAGACATCCCTTCGTTTACACCTAAAGCAGCCGATGACGGTGCAATGGTTGTGGCCGAAGGCGGTGTTTATGGTACATTCGTCGATCTTGATGGTGCAGTTCGTACAGAAGCAGAGTTAGTAAATAAGTATCGTGAAATTGCAATGCATCCTGAGGTCGAGATGGCCGTCGATGATATTGTTAATGAGGCTATCGTTGCCGATCCTAAGAAAGAGATTGTCAGCCTTAATCTAGACGATCTTGAACAACCTGATAAAATTAAAAAATTAATTCAAGACGAGTTTGATAACGTTGTCGATCTTCTTGAGTTCAATCAGCATGCATACGAGATCTTTAAGAAGTGGTATGTTGATGGCCGTCTGATCTATCATGCAATGATCGATGAAGAAAATCCACGCGAAGGTATTAAAGAACTTCGATACGTCGATCCACGTAAGATCCGTAAAGTTCGTACCGTCAAGAAGAGAAAAGTTTCTAAGGGCTCTAACGTAACCGTTCCACAGACCGGTGAAGAGTTCTACATCTATAACGAGAAGGGATTCGCCAAAACAGCCGGCGTTCCTAATAACGTTGCTCCCTTCCAGGATACCGGTGCACAGGGTCTAAAGATTGCTATTGACTCTATTGTCAACGTATCATCTGGTCTTGTCAACGTAAACGGTGACCTTGTTATTGGTTACCTACAAAAAGCAATTAAACCACTGAACATGCTGAAGGCGATGGAAGACTCGTTGGTCATCTATCGTATCTCACGTGCTCCTGAACGTCGTATCTTCTATATCGATGTTGGTAACCTTCCTAAACCGAAGGCTGAACAGTATCTTCGTGATGTTATGACACGTTTCAAGAACAAGGTTGTGTATGACTCATCGACCGGTGAGATCAGAGATGACCGCAAACATATGACCATGCTAGAAGATTTCTGGCTTCCACGTCGTGAAGGCGGTAAGGGTACAGAGATCACCACCCTCCCGGGTGGGCAGAACCTTGGTCAGATGGATGACGTAACGTACTTCCAGAATAAACTCTATAAGTCGTTGAACGTTCCTATCGGCCGTATGGATCCATCTGCACAGTACAGCTTCGGTCGTGCTACAGAGATCACCAGAGACGAAGTTAAGTTTGCTAAGTTCATCACACGTCTAAGAATGAGATTCTCGGATCTGTTCACACGTATCCTTGAGAAGCAACTGATCCTGAAGGGTATCATTACCTCAGAAGATTGGGCAGAGTTCAAGACCAACTTCAAGTTTGAGTATGCCGAAGACAACCACTTCGCCGAACTGCGTACTACTGAGATCCTTCGTGATCGTGTTTCGATGCTTCGTGATGTGGATGACTATACTGGCAAGTACTTCTCACATGAATGGATCCGTCGTAATGTTCTTTATCAGACAGATGAGGACATGAAGGAAATTGACGAGCAGATTGCACAAGAAGTAGATAATCCACAATACAACCAACCAGAGATTGGACCTGATGGTCAACCAGTTCCTGGAACCGGCATGCAGCCAGATGATGCAGGTACTCCACCTAGCGAACCTGCTGCTCAACCACCTAAGGATGCGGACTTTGGTCCTGCAGTACCTGATGTGGTGAAGAAACCGGCTTGATTATAAATAAAAAGAATATGGAGAAAAGTTATGCCAACTGTTGACGATTTAATTAATACAGCACTAGAACAGCAACCAACCAAGTTTGCTTCGGTGTTTAATGATATTATGGGGCAAAAAGCCACTGAAGCACTCGACGCGATGCGTACAGGTGTAGCGCAGGGCATTTATGCTTCGGAAGAAGATTTAGAACCAGAAGATCAAGACACTGAAGATCTTGACGATGACATTGACGACGACGAGTTCGATGACGTTGATGATCTAGACCTGGACGACGATTTAGAATTTGATGACCAAGATTTAGAAGGACTGGACGACGATGGCGAAGACGCTTAAGGATTTCTTAGAAGGTTACTTGAAAGTTAAGTCTGCCGATGAACAGAAGTTTATCGACAAGCACGTAACTGTAAAGAATCCGGATCGTAACGGCAACGGCGATGATGTCTTCAAAGGCAGCACCAAGGCTATTGACCGTCGTAAAGAACGCAAGGGCTATAACCCAGGCGAAGACGAAAAGGTCTATGAAGAGCTAAAGGGTAACCAGCACAAGATCGATGCCAACAAGAACGGCAAGCTCGATGCTCATGACTTCAAGCTTCTTCGTAAGAAGAAGAAAGTTGCTGAAGAAGCTGAACAGATCGACGAGATTCTAGATACGCCAGAAAAGGTTGCCGATTATAAAGCCAAGGCTGAAAAATCTTTCAAGAAAAATATCTGGAAGGGTGGAGAAAAGGCACATAGAACTACTACAAAACGTCTCTATGGACTCTCTCATCCTAAGGTAGCGAATGAAGAAGCTGAGCAGATCGACGAGCTTTCGAAGAAGACTCTTGGGTCGTATGTGAAGAAAGCATCCGGCGCTGAACAGCCAAAGAATGTAATGTCACCAAAGAACGTTCCTCTGACTAAAATCGCTGCATACCAAGGCGATAGTGAAACAGGACACTTCGGTAAAAGATTTAACCAAGCAACCTACGATAAAGCAGAACGTCTTCGTAAGAACCGTCAGACAGGAATTACAAGAGCTGCTGATAAACTTGCCAAGGAAGAAGTAGAGCTCGAAGAAAAGCTAACTGCCAAGACTCCTATGGGAACATACATCAAGGACTTCCAAAAGTCTGATGCTCCACAGTTCAAGGGTAAGTCACAAGAAAAGCGCCGTGCTATGGCAATTGCTGCTAAGCTCACTGCAGAACGTGGTGGCAAACCACTTCGTAAGGAAGAGCGCCTGCAAAATAACCTAACTGATATCTCTGAATCACATCAGCGTATTATGCTAGAAGTATTTGAAAAGCTCAACGAAGACAACAAGTCAAAGTTCATGGAAGCATGCACAACTCCTGAAGGTGTTGAACAGATGCTTGACTTTGCTATCAGACACAGAGGTGAATAATGGCCGTAACAATTTCTAGCAGAAAAAATACATCGTTCGTTATTCACGTATCTTCTGCCAATAGCGGAAATATCGTTCTTGCTGGTAACAGTACTACGACTAATGTCAATGGTACGTCTACATGTGTAGCTATCGATAACGAAATCTTTTCCGGTGCTTATATCACACAGGCATTCTGGGGCTGTGATGGAACTGGAACTATCCAAGTTCTAAGAGGATCTACACTAGTTGCCGAATATGATTCGACAGGACAAAAGGATTATGCTGGTTGCGGTATGCCACTGAATGTTAATCCTACTGCAAACCTGGTAGTTAACTTCGTAGGTTCATCTAATGCATATTGCATGCTTGAACTACAGAAGCAAGGCACATTCACTTCAGAATATAACCTTAGGTAAGAAAAATGAAACTAATTACTGAACTTACTGAAGACGTCACAGTTGTTACCGAAGCCCGTGAAGACGGGAAGAAGAACATGTACATCGAGGGTATCTTCCTCCAAGGTGGTATCAAGAACCGCAATGGTCGTATGTATCCTGTAGAGACTCTTGCCAAGGAAGTAGAGCGTTATAACGAAGCCTACGTCAAGTCTGGTAGAGCTCTTGGTGAACTAGGTCACCCAGACGGTCCTCAGATTAATCTTGATCGCGTATCACACGTAATCACAAATCTTCGTCAAGAAGGTCAGAACTGGATTGGTAAGGCAAAGCTGACAGATACCCCAATGGGTAATACTGCTAAGGGTCTTATTGAATCGGGTGTTCGCCTTGGTGTTTCCTCACGTGGTATGGGATCACTTCGCCTTAATAAAGAAGGCATCAACGAAGTTCAAGACGATTTCCATCTAGCAACAGCAGCCGACATCGTTGCTGATCCTTCAGCCCCTGATGCATTCGTTAATGGCATTATGGAAGGTGTCGAATGGATCTGGGAAAACAGCATGTTGGTAGCTCATAAATCTAAGTTGCAGGTTGAATCTGCTGTAAGATCACGTGAGCTTGAAGAACGTAAATTACAGATCTTTGAGAACTTTCTCAACGAAATTTCCAAATCTTAATCAAATATAAATAAATAAAATTCACAAGGAGTGTACAATGTCAGATAAAGATACAACCGAAATCGTTGAGACTGCTCAAGACGAAATCGTAGAATCTGCAGGTTCGGATACGCTTAAGCCGAATCCAACAACTGTTGAAAAGCTTGCTACTTTCACATCACTGCTAGCACAACTTAAGGGTGAAGATCTTTCTCACTTCCTTAATGATGCGCTTGCACAGATCGGTAAGGAAGCTGCTCTAACACCTTCAGCAACCGCTCCTGGTAAAACAGGTATGGGCCAGATGCCACGTGCAACTCTTGGTGCTGTCAAGGAAGACATCAGCGCAATGTTCGCTGGTGAAGATCTTACAGAAGAATTCAAGGAAAGTGCATCGACACTTTTCGAAGCTGCTCTTACAGCTCGTATGAATCTTGAAACTGTTCGTCTTGAAGAAGAATTTGCTGAAGCACTTTCTGAAGAAGTTGAAACAATCAAGGAAGAAATGACAACCAAGATCGATCAGTATCTTGATTATGTTGTTGAACAGTGGGTTGAAGAAAACAAGCTTGCTATCGAAACCTCACTTCGTTCAGAAATTGCTGAGAACTTCATGGAAGGTCTCCGTAACCTGTTTGCAGAATCATACATCAACGTTCCTGATGAAAAGATTGACGTTCTTGGTGAACTGCATGCAGAAATTGAAGAGCTTACAGCTAAGCTTGACGAATCGATCAACACAACACTTGAGCTTCAAGCTGTAATCGACGAAGCAACTCAAGAAGCCACATTCGACGAAGTAAGCGAAGGTCTTGCAGCCACTCAGGTTGAAAAGCTTCGTACACTTGCCGAAGGCATTGAATTCAGTGACGCTGAAACATATGCCAAGAAGTTGAACATCATCAAGGACAAGTACTTTACCGAAGGTAAGAAGGTTGTCTCAACTGGTGTTATTGCTGAAGAAGCTGAAGAACTAACTGAACAGGCCGCTCCGGTACCTGCTCACATGGCTCACTATGCTGCAGCAATTTCAAGAACTTTAAAATAATAAATAAAAATACCAAAACCAAGATACCAAAAAGGTAAGGGGAAAATACAATGTTAGCTGAGGAAGTCCAAAATAAGTGGAAGCCCGTTCTTGAGCACGCCGATCTCCCAACGATCGACTCTGCCCACAAGCGCGCTGTCACAGCACAAATTCTAGAAAACACCGAAAATGCTCTTCGTGAAGATGCACAGAACGGTAATTCACAGCAGCTTCTTGGCGAGTCGCCAACGAACGTTGCTGGCAACGTTTCAAACTTCGATCCAGTGCTTATCTCACTTGTTCGTCGTTCGATGCCAAACCTGATCGCATACGATGTCTGCGGCGTTCAGCCAATGACAGGTCCAACAGGACTTATCTTCGCAATGCGTTCGAAGTATGCTAACTCAACCGCTCTGGGTGATGAAGCATTCTACAACGAAGCAAACACAGGTCACTCTTCGCGTCTAGGCGCTGGTGTTGACGCTGCCAACACTGGTGCAGCTTCTGCAACTGCTGTTGGTGCCAACACTGTTGGTACAGCTCCTGGTTCTTCGAACAACGCAGGTAACTCAACGTATAACTATACAATGGGTCTTCTGCTTGGTACTGGCGAACTTCTTGGTTCGAACAGCACTTACATCTTCCCAGAAATGGGCTTCAGCATCGAGAAGGTTACAGTATCTGCAAAGACACGTGCCCTTAAGGCTGAATACTCGCTTGAACTTGCACAGGATCTGAAGGCAATTCACGGTCTTGACGCTGAAACAGAACTCAGCAACATCCTTTCGGGTGAAATCCTTGCTGAAATCAACCGTGAAGTTGTTCGCTCGATCATCATTACCGCTGAAAAGGGTGCAACCGATGGTACCACAACTGCTGGTATCTTCGATCTTGACACTGACTCAAACGGTCGTTGGTCGGTTGAAAAGTTCAAGGGTCTTCTGTTCCAAATCGAACGCGAATGTAACCAGATTGCTAAGCAAACTCGTCGTGGTAAGGGTAACATCATCATCTGTTCGTCAGACGTAGCGTCTGCTCTTCAGATGGCTGGTGTACTTGACTACGCTCCTGCGCTTAACAGCAACAACCTGAACATCGACGACACAGGCAACACATTTGCTGGTGTTCTTAACGGTCGTATCAAGGTTTATATCGATCCATATGCAGGCACCAACTTCCTGGTTGTTGGCTACAAGGGTTCGAATGCCTTTGACGCTGGTCTGTTCTACTGCCCATATGTTCCACTTCAGATGGTTCGTGCAGTTGATCCAAACAGCTTCCAGCCAAAGATCGGCTTCAAGACACGTTACGGCATGGCTCCAAATCCATTCGCTAAGGGTACTACAGCTGCTAACGCAACTGCAACTCTTGAGCAGGATTCGAACAAGTACTACCGTCGCGTTCTTGTTAACAACCTTATGTAATCATAAGAGTTGGGTAACCAACCAAAAACTAAGGGAGGGGGATCGAAAGGTCCTCCTCCTTTTTTTATGTACAATATAAATAGAACAGTATATAATGCTAATTAGCAGCTCAGAGGTATATAGTGGCCAAATCGATTAATCCAAACTTCCTGTCACCACTAAGCTTTAAGTTCGTGTTGTCACGTACACCGAATCTTAACTTTAATGTGCAGACTGTTCGTTTACCTGGCATGTCATTGTCATCGACTGACACTGCTACTCCATTCGTTACAATTCCTAACTCTGGAAAGATCACGTATGCACCTCTGACAATCACATTTCGTCTTAATGAAGACATGGCCGATTATCTCGAGATTCACAACTGGATGGAAGGTCTTGGCGCGCCATCGACTTTTAGCCAGTATGCAGATCAAAAGAACAGTCTAGAAGGTCTTTACTCAGATGCTACGTTGGTGATTAACAATAGCAGAAAACTTGGCAACCTGTCAGCAACCTTCTATGATATATTTCCAATAGAGATCTCTGATCTGCAGTTTACTACCATGGATACAGATGTGAACTATATTGAATGCACGGTAGATTTTCGCTATCTACGACGCGAAATAGGTGTACTTAATTCGTAAACCGTGATATAAAGGTTATTATGAAGATTGATGACATATACGCCCAATGGGAGCAGGATTCCCATATCGACCGTTCAGAACTTGGCAACGAGGCTCTGAATATCCCTAAACTCCACCACAAATACTTCAAGATATTCACGAACGAACGACTGGTTCTTCGGAAGTACGAAGCTGAACTCAAGCAACTGAAACTTGCCAAGAATGAGTTCTTTACTATGGGACCAACGGAGGATACACATGCTAAGGGATGGAGACTTCCACCTCAGGGCAAAATCATCCGTTCTGACGTGAATAACTATATAGAGGCAGATCAAGAGGTGATCGATATGTCATTGCGTATTGGTGTCCAACAAGAAAAGATTGAGCTTCTAGAGTCAATCATCAAATCCCTGACTGGCCGTGGCTTTAATATTAAGGCAGCGATTGAATGGGAGAAATTTAAAGTTGGTATTTAATGAGTGATGTCCACCTAAAATACATCAATAGTGTACATATTAAGGTTATTGCAGATCCGTCGACCATCATGGAGTTGTCGGATCATTTAACATTCTATGCAGACAACTATAAATGGCATCCTAAGTACAAAGCACGGATGTGGGATGGCAAGATACGTCTTCTGAACAATCTGTCTGCAATCGTCTATGGTGGTCTGGCGCAGAGAATCAAGAAGTTCTGTGATGCACGTGGTTACACACTAACCTTTGATGATGAGCTCACCTATGCCAACGTATCTGAGTATGAACTGGCTGAGTTCATTAAGTCACTGAACATTCCTGAGAAGTACAGCAGCCGTGACTACCAGATCAAGTCAATTCTTAAATGTATTCGTTCAGGTCGTAGAACACTTATAAGTCCTACGTCATCAGGCAAATCTCTCATGATCTACATTATCATGAGATGGTATCAACAACACAAAGGACTGATCGTCGTTCCTACGATTGGTCTAGTCGGACAGATGGAAAGTGATTTTAGAGATTATGGGTACACTGGTAACATACATGTTAGTACTGATGGGCTTAGCAAATCTAATGCTATTGATTGCGATATTGTTATTACTACTTGGCAGTCTCTTAACAACGGAAAAACCAAAATGCCAAAGCAATGGTACGCCCAATTCGGGTGCGTGTTTGGAGACGAAGCTCACGGATGCAAGGCAACGAGCCTCATACAAATCCTATCTAGCCTCGAAACCTGTAAATACCGTTTCGGATGTACAGGAACGTTGGACGGACATGTTCTCAACGAAGCAACCATCGAAGGACTCTTCGGACCGCAGTACAGATCCACAACAACCAGACAGTTAATGGAGGATGGTTACGTAGCCAAACTCAAGATTAAATGTATTGTACTGAAGTACCCAGATGAAGTTAAGAAACAGTTCCATACAACTGTAAACAAGAAGAAGAAAACGTACCAGGAAGAGATTGACTATCTTGTAAACAACGAGAAACGTAACAAGTTTCTCAAGAATCTGACTTTGTCACTCAAGGGAAACAAACTACTATTCTTCAGGATTATTGACCATGGAAAACTATTACATACCGCCATTAGTGCAAGCCATGACCATAATGTTTTTTATATTGATGGTTCTGTATCAGGCGTGGACCGGGAAAGTATCCGTCGCGCTATCGAAGATGAAGAGAATGCTGTCCTCATTGCGTCGCTAGGTACTACATCGACCGGTGTAAGTATTAACAAGCTGCACCATATGATTGCTGCATCTCCGTCCAAGTCAAAGATTAAGGTGCTTCAATCCATTGGCCGTATGCTACGTATGCATGAAGACAAGGAAGAGGCAGTTCTCTACGATATTGTCGACGACCTGTCATATAAGTCACAGCCAAACTTTACTCTTAACCACTTCCTGGAACGTTGCAAGATCTATGACGCCGAGAAGTTTGAATATGAAATCTACAACGTGAGGTTATAATGATTAGAATTTATACGTTAGTCAACGGTGAACAGATTATCGGCGAGTTTGCAGACAGTGCCGCCTACAGCGAAAGTACTATCAAAGATCCGTTCTACATTATGGAAGCACAAGATGAATACGGAAATAGTGGCATGAAGCTAATAAATGTGTGTACATTTTCTGAAGAACAGTGTATCATAGTAAGTAATAAGCACATTGTATTCTCTATAAAAGCAAATGAACCCATGACTCGCTACTATGAAAAGGTAGTAGCTGCTCATAGCAAATCTTCAGTCAAGAAGATGATCGACGATGCTATCCAAGAAATGGATGATATGGAAAACACACTGCTTGAAGTTGTCTCAAAAAGACTCGTAGGCGGGTCAACGATTAACTAAGGAAATATCATGAAAGATTCACAGCCAAATCCGGTTAAGAAAAAGAAAACCACTAACTATATTGACAACAAGAAGTTCTACACAGAGATGGTAGTCTATCGTCGTCTATGTGAGGAAGCGACTGCTGCCGGTGAACCACGTCCTGTTGTATCTAGATATGTCGGTGAATGTATCATGATGATTGCCACCCGCTTGGCGACACGTCCCAACTTTGTCGGCTACTCATATAAAGACGAGATGATCTCAGACGGTATCGAGAACTGTCTGGCATATATCCACAACTTCAATCCGGATAAGTCTACCAACCCGTTTGCATACTTTACACAAATCATCTACTATGCATTCCTTCGTAGAATTCAAAAGGAAAAGAAGCAGCTGTACATCAAGCACAAGAGCTTTGAGAACAGCATGATTATGAACACACTGGTTGACATGGCACCAGAAGACAAAAGCCATTACTCTGCCGCCTTTATAAATGTATCTGAGAAACTTGGTGAACTTGTAGAGAAGTTCGAAGCTAAGAATCCGGTTACACCGAAGGCCAAGAAAGGCATAGAGAAATTTATCGAGGACGATACAGATGAGACTTAATATTCCACCCCTGCTGGAACAGATCAGAGAGAACATGCTTGATGCCAAGGCATCACCAACTGTCAGATTTAACTACAGCCAAACGATGCGTTCTATTAAAGAGTACGCCGAACAATCCATAAAAGAGTACGAAAAGGCAGAACTCAAGAGGACCCGTTAATGAAAATTGCTTTGATAACTGATACACACTGGGGTGCACGTGGGGATAGTCCTGCGTTCGCCGAGTACTTCAATAGGTTTTATTATGAACACTTCTTCCCATATCTTTCTGAACACGGCATTACTAACATTTTCCATCTTGGCGATATTGTTGATCGCCGAAAATATATCAACTTTGTTACCGCCCGCCACCTACGTAAGTTCGTCGAGCATTGTGACGTATCAGGCATCCGACTCGATGTAATCATCGGGAACCATGACACCTCGTTCAAGAATACGAACGAGGTCAACTCTATGAGGGAGCTCTTTGAGCATTCAACCTATGATATCCACTATTATTCTGATCCTGGTGTTGTTAGTCTTGGTGGCACCGACATCGCAGTCATTCCCTGGATCTGCTCAGGCAACTACGAAGAGTCGATGCAATTCATCAAAGACACTAACGCGCAGATCCTTTTTGGGCATCTCGAGCTTGCCGGCTTCGAAATGTACAAAGGAGCAATAAATGACCATGGGTTCGATTCTAAGATCTTTGATAAGTTTGATCTTGTTTGTTCCGGCCATTTTCATCACAAGTCTACTCGTGGCAACATTAATTACCTGGGCGCTCCTTATGAAATGTCTTGGTCGGACTACAATGATCCACGCGGCTTTCACGTCTTTGATACAGAAACCAGAGAAATAGAGTTCATCCGTAATCCGCTGACTATGTTCAACAAGGTACATTATCACGATCAGGATAAAACTATTGACGAGATCATGGACATGGACTTCGACCACTACAAGGGTTCGTATGTCAAACTGATCGTTCATACCAAGACGAATCCTTACTGGTTCGATATGTTCGTCGACAAGATCGAGAAGGCTGGTGTGCTGGATCTTCAGGTCGTAGACGATAACCTGAACCTGCAGCTTGAGGATGATGGTGACATTGTCAATGAAGCTGAGGATACATTGACCGTCCTGAACAAAGTAGTCGATCAGGTAGAGTCACGAGTGGATAAAAAAGTGTTGTACAATTTCTTAAGTTCGCTGTATAATGAAGCTTTAAGCGTGGAGTAGGTATGACAGAAAACGATTCATATACCTGGCCTGGTAAACTCTATGAGTGGTTGCACGAATATGAGGAATATGGCCTTAGATCAGAACGTCTATTAAATGATATTGCACAAGGTGATTCCAAGAGAATATTGGAATGGATCAAGGCTGCATATCAAATTGGTCGAGAACATGAGAACCTTGGCTGGATTGAATCGCACTGGGATGATGGCAAATAATGATTCTATTTAAAACAATTCGTTGGCAGAACATGTTGTCCACCGGTAACCAGTTTACCGAGGTGGCACTTGATCGTAGTAAGTCGACATTGATCGTCGGGGAAAACGGGGCTGGCAAGTCTACGATCCTCGACGCATTGTCGTTTGCTCTCTACGGCAAGCCGTTCCGTAACATCAACAAACCACAACTGCTCAATTCTATGACACAGAAGAATTTAGTCGTAGAATGCGAGTTTATGGTAGGTTCTAAGCATTTCCGTGTAAAACGCGGCATTAAACCTCAAATCTTCGAAATCTATCAAAATGGTGAAATGATAAATCAAAATTCATCCGCCAGGGATTATCAAGAGTACCTTGAGAAGAGTATTTTGAAATTAAGTTTCAAGAGTTTTGGCCAAATTGTCATCTTGGGCAGTGCCAATTATCTCCCGTTCATGCAATTACCTGCACATGCTCGCCGTGAGGTCATTGAGGATCTTCTGGACATCCAGATCTTTACCACAATGAACAACCTACTCAAGGAAAAGATTGCTACAAACAAGGCAGCTATCAATGAGGTTGGCTTTCAGATAAACCTGATCGAGAACAAGATCGAGTTGACAAACAAGCATATTGATTCTTTGAAGTCGAACAACGATCATCTGATTAAGCAAAAGCAGGATCTGATCCGGGAACTGTCTAATTGTGTAACTGAAACAGCAGCTAGTATTACCGTAGCAAATATTAAGCTTATGGACAAGGCTAATCTGATTGTTGACAGTGAGAAGGTGATCTCAAAGCGTACAAAGTTGATTGAACTTGAGAGTCAGCTTGAAACCAAGATCCGCAGTCTCAAGAAGGAAATCACCTTCTATCATGACAATGATAGTTGCCCGACTTGCCGTCAGGGTATCGACCACGATTTCAAGAATGAAACTATCGGTGATCGTGAAACAAAGCAGAATGAAATTACTGATGCTTTACAAAAGATCGAGGCAGAGATTAATGCTATCAATGATCGTGTCAACGAGATCACAGAGATCAACAAAGAGATTACGGCTATTAACACCAAGATCACCGAACTGAACTCTGATATCCGCTCATGGGATAATAGCATCAAGACTCTGCAGACTGAGATTGATGGTCTGAAGAAGAATACCACAGTTATCAATGAGAGCAAGGATGATCTTCACGTCCTAAACGATCAGTTGGCTGCACAGCAGAAACACAAGGAAGAACTGGCCAATGAACGGTCAGTGATTGAAGTAGCTGGTGTATTACTCAAGGACTCTGGTATCAAGACCAGGATCATCAAGCAGTATGTTCCTATCATGAACAAACTGATTAATAAATACCTCGCGGCTATGGACTTCTTCGTCCAGTTCGAACTGGACGAAAACTTTAATGAAAAGATTAAATCACGCTTTAGAGACGAGTTCTCTTATGCATCTTTCTCCGAGGGCGAGAAAATGCGTATTGATCTTGCTCTTATGTTTACCTGGAGGGCTATTGCTAAGCTTCGCAATAGTGCTTCTACTAATCTTCTCATCATGGATGAAGTCTTTGACTCATCGCTTGACGTCGGCGGCACGGAAGAGTTCCTCAAAATCCTTGAAGGGCTGACTGGCGATACGAACACATTCATCATCAGCCACAAGGGCGATCAGCTCTATGACAAGTTCCATAGCGTAATCAAGTTTGAGAAGCACGCCAACTTTAGCAGGATTGCAGCATGAACCAATGGGTTCAGAAAAAAGATGACAAGTGGTACTGGTATCAAGAGTACTCAAAAGAAGAAGTGACGCTTCTTCGAAAGTATCATGTAGCCATTAGTAGAATGACAAAACTAAACTTTGATAGGATTGTGAAATGACAAGATTTATTTGGATAAGAGATCGTGATAAAATTGACCACTACGTTAATGTAGATCATATTATTAAGGTGACAAAAGTTCCGGCGCACGGGCAATTTTCTGCAGCTGCATATGTTGTTCTTCGTGATAAAAAAGAAATTGGTTTGTCACTTGATAATTTTGATACAGCCGATGATGTGATTGCCAAAATCCAAGTGGCATCTGTATGATTAAAGAAATCCTAGGCAAGGACGATCCGATCCTCAAGGAGAAGATGCCGGCATTCGACTTCAATAATCCGGTTATGGATTCTGTTGAACTGTACACTATTCTTGCAGAGACCATGCGTGAGAATGAAGGCATGGGTCTATCTGCTAACCAGATCGGTGTGCGTACACGCGCATTCGTAATGAGGGGTGAAGAGATCCTTGGTGTCTTCAATCCTCGTGTAGTTGACGAATCATCGGAGACTGTGACACTGGAAGAAGGCTGCCTTTCGTATCCTAATCTTTTCGTAAAGATCAAGAGACCGAAGAGCATCAAGGTTCGTTTCACGACTCCGGATGGCCAGACGACTACCAAGACATTTACTGGTATGACGGCTCGTGTGTTCCTGCATGAACTGGACCATCTTGACGGCATTGCACATACATCACGTGCCAACCGTTACCATCTCGAGCAGGCCAAGAAGCTTGTAAAGAAATTGAAGAAGCGCCCGCTGAGTGTCCTGCCGGCTATCAGTGACGAGGCACTAGATCTTATGCATGCGTTGCAAAACTAGTGTACATTAATGGCCACGTGTGATAGATTGAGAATATCAACAAGGAGAATATTATGAGTGAAGATTGGGTACGTGACATCGCCGGTATGCATCGGTATTATGGTGTAAATGAAAAGGTACAGGAGTTTGATAAGCAGACTCTTAAGCAGTTCCTTCAATTTCGTATGTCATTCCTGACAGAAGAATTGGACGAAACCAAGAATGCAGTTAAGAACAATGACGCCGAAGAGATTGTAGATGGCCTAATCGATCTGTGTGTCGTTGCTATCGGTACACTGGACTCCATGGGCATTGATTCGTACGAAGCGTGGAACCGTGTTCTACGTGCTAATTTGGCCAAGGAAGTCGGAGTAAAGCCTGAACGGCCAAATCCTCTTGGGTTGCCGGACCTTATCAAACCGGCCGGATGGAAGGCACCATCCCATGATAAAAATCATGGTTTGTTGTCAAAACTAAAATAACTGTGTACAATTAATTCAAGTGGGTGTAAGGTGACTTATATCCACTTGAAAGGTATTTACATCATGATTGCACAAATCTTAACCGATATAGTTGAAGCTCTCACTGTAGAAAAAATTAAAATTGCTGAGAAAGTTGAAGGGGAAGGCCGAGTAGCTTCTCTTAGTGACGAAGGCACCATCATCCGCTTTCTGCAAGCACATCCAGTTTTTGGAAAATATATTTCATCTGGAGAAACCCGCGGTCATGCCGATATGCTTGTTACAGATTATAACTTGGTGACAATTCATCCTGTAAATATCAAAACTTCTATCGGCAGCTCTGACAATGCCACTTCGAAGGGCGGATTTCTTTATGCCTTGACTGATATGACTTTAGATGAGATTCCATTTGCTATGGGATGGAATAAGTTTTATAATCTTCTCGAGTCTCGTAAAGCCGATATTGAAGGTAAAGATTATTGGTTTTTATCTGTTGACAAAAATGATTCTTCAAATGTCATGATACGTGGCGCTAAGCAAATCTCTAAATATGTAGAAAACGCTAATCCAGCCAACTTGCTGCAAATTAATTGGAAAAAAGAAAAGCTTGCTGAACCAGTAAATCGTACATATGAAGAATCACATGATACTTTGGTGAATGGGATTTTGCGCTGTTATATAAAAGCACTCAATAACCTTCCTCTGGCCTGGCGAAAAGCTATAGTGGCAGCATTGGATGTCAATTAACTGTGTACATATAATGAAAACTGTGGTAGATTTAAATTATGACTGAACTATTAGAAGAACTAAAATCCATCTTTTCTGTAACCGAACCGGGTCTAGTAATTGACAGAGAGTTTATTGAACTCCGTGATAACATGAAAACTCGCCTGAATCAAGGCGGTAGAAATGACTTTAAATTTACCAAAGACATTGACTGCTTGATGCTCGAAGAATGGCTCATCAAAAAGAATATTGTTCTTGGTCCATTGGATGAACACCTTACAAAAGGTGGAGCATGTGTCTATGACTGCCGTATTGAGTTGCTAAATAGCACGGCATATGTCGACTTCAAATGCATCGATCAAAACCTGTATTATAACGTTTCTGAGCAGAAAATGGTAACCCATCCATGGGTACAAGAAGGCATTGACAAAGGTCTTCTGACTCATTACTGTTTTTATCAAATGATTCGACCTGAAGATCGTCCGTTGCAAGAAAACGATGTAGTGACATTCAAACTTATCAATGTACTTAATTCTCAATATGTGTTAGATTCGTTAATGCCCTCACAATATGAAGGCAAATATTATAAGGTGAACAAGTATGACCAATGAACGTGAATCAGTAAAAGTCCTGCAAGAATGTATCGACCTGCAGATTAGAAAGTCGCAAGACTATCAGAACCCCAACTCGAATGTAGTGCAGGCAATGCACTATCGCCGTGGCGTAGACTCTATCCATGACACCATGCATGGCAAGATGCTTCGTGCCCAGTCTCTTCTCGAGTCTGGTTCTGCAGCCAACTTCGAATCTCTCGAAGACACCTACAAAGATCTTATCAACTATGCCAGCTTTGCTGTCTCGTACATCCGTGGCAAGATGGAAGGCCAAGATCCTAATCGTGACTTCCTCAACCGTCCAATTATCGACGGCTCAAAGATTGGTGGCAACTCCAGCGTGGCAACTAAGTAATGCTTAAGGTTGAACACATTCGTGAACACTTCATTGAAGAACTGAATTATGGTCGGTTTGTCACCGACAAGACAGGTGTCAAGACCATCGAGATGATTGGTGCCACATTCGAAGCCAATCATCCATCAATCTTCGGCGATGTAAATGAGGATTACATTCAACGCGAACTTGACTGGTACAAGTCAATGTCGCTGTATGTTGATGATATTCCTGGTGTTACTCCTGCTATCTGGAAACAGGTTGCTTCGACTGAAGGTAAGATTAACTCCAACTATGGTTGGGCAATCTATAGTGAAGACAACGGATTGCAGTATCTCAATGTCCTCGATGAATTGACTGCCAATCCTAACAGTCGTCGTGCTGTGATGATCTATACTCGTCCTACTATGTGGTCTGACTATAATCATAACGGCATGAGTGACTTCATGTGCACCAATGCTGTACAGTACATGATTCGTGATGGTCAGCTGGTTGCCGTAGTTCAGATGCGTTCTAATGACGTTGTCTTCGGCTATCGTAACGACTATGCATGGCAAAAGTATGTTGCAGATATGCTGACTAAAGATTTAGGTCTTGACGTAGAACCAAAGATCATCTGGAATGTTGGTAACCTTCATGTCTATGAACGTCACTTTGATAAGGTAGTCTAATGAATAAATGGTCTGAACGTTATATGGATATCGCCAAGTCGGTTGCTACTTGGTCAAAGGATCCATCCACAAAGGTCGGAGCCGTGGTGGTAGGAGACAAAGGTCAGATCCTCAGTCAGGGATACAATGGCTTTCCTCGTGATGTCAAGGATACTAAAGACCGTTATGAAAACCGTGAAGAGAAGTACAAGTACATCGTACATGGTGAGATGAATGCAATCTATAATGCATGTCATTCGGGTGCTTCTCTGAACGGTGCAACTTTGTATGTGACGGGTCTGCCTGTCTGTTCTGAGTGTGCAAAGGGTATCATTCAGGTCGGCATCAAGAAGGTAATCATGCAGTATCCTAAGGATATCAGTAAGACATGGAGAGACTCAATGGTTATAACACTGAAGATGTTCCAGGAAGCTGGTGTTACCTTTATTTGTCATGAGGAATAAGGTACTAGTTGTCGGTATCAATCCTTCTTTCAAGAAGAAAAAGAATCCGACACTTATCCGTCTTCATCGCTGGATGGAAGAACTTGGTTGTAAACCATTCTCATTCACGAATGTAATACACAAAGAAGGTGTGTACAATAAGTCGGATATAGATTATAATTGGATTAATGAATGCAGCCGAGGCTATGACAAGATCATATGCCTCGGTGGTTTCGTATCATCGGCTATGGCCGATATCCCACATCACATGATGCCTCACCCATCTCCTCTGAACAGACGGCTAAATAGTCCCGAGTATGAGAGACAACAACTAGATCTGGCAATGGAATATCTATGGAACTGACACAATACTATGATGAATATCTTCGTTACTTTGAACTGGCCAAGGACCAACAGGCAAAGTGTAACCTAGGCACAGTTCCCTATCTTGAAAGTAATATGAACGACGATCTGTTGGAGAACGTCGAACTCTATGATGTCGTCGAACGTAAGTTCGCCGGCTTTTCTCAGATTGTAAATGATGTGTTCTATGGTTGGACTCCTGAACATCCATACTTCCATAAGATGAAACAAGGCTTCCACACACGTGAGCGTGGGTACATCGCCCGTGACTGGACTGGCAAGCATGCCGACTTCAGTCTGCCAGAGTGGCTGTACGTATTTCTTCTTCACCGCATAACCGGTTCTGGCATTAACTATTCGAGGAAGCCATCCGGATATCACAACACAATCTTGCCTCATCTCTATGAAGCTGACTCGATTGAATGGATGGTTCGTAAGTTAAACCACTATCCACATCCATTCTATACCTCAGTCGGTTATCAGTTTCCTTCCTTCCCAAAAATCCCGGCAGGTACAAACTATCAAAGAGGTGGCGACTACTATCTCTCAGAATATGCTCCGAAGCTTTGCCGTGAGTTAGCCGAATGGCTTGAGCAGTCAAATGCCAAGAAGGACATGCGTGAGATTGGTGAATGGTTGTTCGAATGGAATACCAGGCACGGTCTTAGAGTCTACCGTTTCCAGTATGCTGCATTTGTTGCCGATATTGCTGACTGGTACCCGCAATATGTTAATCTGGATAGCATGTTCTACTATGGCACGAATGCGGTGGAATGCATATCATATTTGGCTGTCAACACCGATAAGTTGAAGAAGGAAGCCTTCCTTGATAAAGTGATGGATAAGATCTACGCCGACACTGGTGCGTATCCATACAATGCAGAAGATGTGTGCTGCGACTTTATCAGATGGGTTGAGAACTATGTCAAGCCAGGAGCAGACTATAACCATCTTGACTTCGACTCTGTTTGGTCCTCGTGTAAAATTAAAGACCATCCGTATGGACGTCAACGTGCGATGTTGGACCTGGGCCTAATAAAAACATTTAACTTGATGACATCACATCCGTCCGATGATACTGTTATTAAAGCCGCCGGTATATCTGTGGAACAATACAAAGAAATGGTGAAAGCGCTATGAGTCATGATAAACACATAACCGATGGTTATAACCAGGATGTAGGTTACCGTTCTTGGGAAGAGGCCAAGGACTACTATCTAAACCTTGCTGCCACATGGACCGATCCCTATCCAGATCCGGTTGTAACTGTGCATGATGGTGTGCGTTGTGTACGTGACGATCTTATCACAGGAACTAAGGTGCGCGGCGGTGACTGTCTAATTTCAAGAATCAATCAGTCGACTATTGTATACGTACAGCCACGTACGGGTCTTGCAGGTGTATCCATCCTTGATGTTGCTAAACGTCATAATAAGAAGGTGAAGTTGTTCATGCCTTCTGCTCAACGGATTTCACACCACCAGGCATGTTGTATCGAACAGGGTGCAGAGGCATCATTCCATCGTATCGCTGCAATGCCGAACCTGAACAAGATCGCCAAGGAATGGGCAGACCAGAACGACGATGCATTCTTCGTTCCGCTTGGCCTAAAGCATGAACTCGTCACTGCTGGTATCGTCAAGGCTGCATCAAAGATTGAAGCACCAGATGAAGTATACGTAGCCATCTCGACTGGCGTTCTTTCGAGAGCAATGCAGATTGCATGGCCGAATGCCAAGTTCTACTCGGTTGCTGTATCACGTAACCTGAAAGCTGGTGAACTCGGTCGTGCTGATGTTATCTCTGACCCTATGGCATTCCAGCAGAGTGAGAAGCCTGAGAATCTGCCACCGTTTCCATGCATAGATACATATGATGGTAAGGTATGGAAGTACATTCCAAAGAATACCGGCCGCAATATCCTGTTCTGGAACGTTGGCGCAGAACCGGTTCTCAACGATCCTACCATCTATGATCGCGTAAATAGTTATCGCGATTGGCCAAAAAAATGTGTACATTTTGCCCAACTTGATGTATAGTGAATAATATGAGCATACTAATCACATCCCCATTCACCCACATATCGTCTAACATCCATTCGCATCGTGCAGCCCAGGCGGCAATATATGCAGACCAGTTAGAGGATGCCGGATACACTGTACATCTAGACCGTACTGGTGATATCCATCCTGATATCAATTCATTCGATACTATCTGTGTCTATCACGGCAATGACTGGGGTGGATCTCTTAACCTATTTGGTGGAATGAAAAACTACGGTAATATCGACAACCTGATTCGCTACTCTCAATTTAAGGGTATTGTGAAATCGTTGTGGATCGATCATCCTAAATATTCTGAGATGCTCGAGCCACGTATGAAGGGTGATATCCATCCTGACTGGGCAAAGGTTGACTGGGAAAACCTGAAGCGTATCGAGAATACTGCTGTGACTCTTAGGCAGATGACGGCAACAACAAAGGTGGTTGCCGGTGATAGCCATGCTATCTGCATGTATCGTCCAGGTTGGTTTGTTAACTCAGTGCCTTTCAAGACTCTACACGGTGCACTCAAGGAAGGTCTGAGTACGTTCATTCAACCGCATCATGAGATTGCTGAGTTCTACTTTGGCAACATCGATGTGCGTCACCATCTGATGCGTCAGGCAAATCCTGAAGAGGCAACTCGTGATCTTGCTAAAAGATACTATGAGCAACTATCTCAACTAGATCTGGCCAAGGTATATGCCTATGAACTGCTACCTATCGAGAATGAGTCTCGTGCATTGCCGAAGACTGGTTACTATAAGGGTACACCGTTCTACGGTGCATGGGAACATCGTGAGACTGTTCGCCTGATCTTCAAGGATGAGATGAAGAAACTTTGTGCACAAGGTAGTGTCAACTTCATTGAATGGGTTGACTACCTCATGAATGATAAGGGTGAACTTGACTTTGCTCACATGGAGAAACCAAAGTCTGTCCATCTTTCCCGTGATTCCTATCCACACTGGCAAGGTCGTAAATGGAGCGGCTTGTCTGAAACTAAACCATCAACACTAGAGGACTTTTTTATATAATGAGCGCAAAAAGGATTGAAGAAGAAATGAGCGATGCAGGAAAACTTACAATAGGACATGGATCTACTTTGAATGCAACTGGTATACCTGGAACCGAAGGCCCTCCTGGTAAAATGGGAACCATTGCAACTTTTATTCCAGGAATTAAAGCAAAGCATTTAATCGAGTATAAATACAATGAAGGCGAATCACTCAAAGAAATTCAGTCTTACATTGATGCTACGTACGATCAGCATTATTCCCGAAATAAATTCCAAGCAACAGAATTCATCATTGATGCAGGCCACGGCACCGGTTTCAATATCGGGAATATGATGAAGTACACACAGCGTTACGGTCGCAAAGGCGATCCAGCCGAATGGCGCAAAGACCTGATGAAGGTTATCCACTATGCAATTATGCAACTCCACGTCCATGACACAGAAAATAAGGATTAATTATGGGAATTGAAATTAACGTACCAATTGAAAAGTTGCGTGAGCGCAAGCTCTTTGTAGCGGCTCCTATGTATGGCGGACAGTGCGCCGGCATGTTCACTCGCTCAATCGCCGATCTCTCGGCACTATGTACCCACTACGGTATTCAGGTTCGATTCTACTTCCTCTTCAATGAGTCGCTGATTACTCGTGCACGTAACTACTGTGCTGACGAGTTCATGCGTTCAGGTGACACCCACCTGATGTTCATCGACTCGGATATCGGTTTCAACGCCAACGACGTGATTGCATTGCTTGCTCTACAGTCGCAGAATCCAGAAGATGATGACTATGATATCATCGCAGGTCCTTATCCAAAGAAGTGTATCAGCTGGGAAAAGATCAAGCTTGCAGTTGACAAGGGCTTCGCCGATGAAGATCCTAATCAGCTTGAGAAGTATGTAGGCGACTATGTCTTCAATCCTGCTGGTGATCGTGGTGAGATTCCACTCGGTGAACCGGTTGAAGTTCTCGAAGCTGGTACCGGATTCATGATGATCCGTCGTAACACTTTCGACAAGTTTGCTGAAGCTTATCCTCAGCAGATGTACAAGCCTGACCATGTTCGCACAGAACACTTTGATGGTTCACGTGAGATCATGGCCTTCTTCGATACGCCTATCTGTCCAGACACGAAGCGTTACCTGTCGGAAGACTACATGTTCTGTCAGTGGACACGTAATGCTGGTATGAAGGTATGGTTCTGCCCATGGATGCAACTACAACACGTCGGCATGTATGTCTTCGGTGGTAGCCTTGTTGACCTGGCTCAGATCGGTGCAGCAGCCACGGCTGATGTCGGTCAATTAAAGAAGAAAAAGTAAAATAGTGATGTACACTTATCCGCAGTCATGCTATACTGGTAAATGACTACGGATAAGTCATTATAACATGGAGATATATTATGAAGCTTAATACGAATACTACTCAGATCCTTAAGAACTTCTCGTCTATTAATCAGAACATTATGATTAAACAGGGCAACCAAGTAAGAACGATCTCACCTACTAAGTCTGTTCTTGCACGTGCATTCCTCAATCAAGAATTCGATTCGACGTTTGCAATCTACGACCTCAGCCGTTTCCTCGGTACTGTCTCACTCTTCAATGAGCCTGAACTGACTCTTAAGGAATCGTATGTTGAGATCTCTGAGGGTGGTAACAAGTTTAAGTATGCGTTCAGCGATCCGTCACTTATCATGGTTGCACCTGATAAGGAAATCGAACTGCCCAATCCTGAAGTTCGTTTCACTCTCACCGAGGATGCTCTTAACCGTGTCATGAAGGCACTGAGTGTATCACAACTTCCTGACATTGCAGTGACCGGCATCGAAGGTCGTATCCTGCTTCAGGCTGTTGACACCAAGGGTGCAACCAATGACTCGTTCAGCGTTGAGGTCGGTGAGACCGATGCAAACTTCCGTATGGTATTCCGTTCGGATAACATCAAGTTGATTCCTGGTAAGTATGACGTATCCATCTCGTCAAAGGGTCTTAGCCACTTCAAGGGTGAAACTGTAGAATATTGGATTGCCGTCGAATCTAACTCCAAGTACGACGGTTAAATGGTTTGCTGGTCCTCTAAGCCAGAGTCCGTGGATGCTAAGACTTCGCGACGGACACTTTACTTTATGATGGAGATTATATTATGTTAGAAGAATTCCTCTGGACCGAACGTTTCCGTCCAAAGACTATTGCGGACACTATCCTTCCCACACATCTGAAGACTGTATTCCAACAGTTTGTCGATCAGAAGAATATCCCTAACCTCATCCTGTCCGGTTCTGCTGGCGTCGGAAAGACAACAGTAGCTAAGGCCATGTGTGAGGAACTGGGATGTGACTATATCGTTATCAACGGTTCTATGAACGGTGGTATCGATACACTACGTAACGACATTGCTCGTTTCGCCTCCTCCATCTCTCTATCCGGTGGTCGTAAGTATGTTATCCTCGATGAGGCTGACTATCTTAACGCACAGTCTACCCAACCGGCTCTTCGTAATTTTATGGAAGAGTTCTCGGCTAACTGTGGTTTCATCCTGACCTGCAACTTTAAGGATCGTATCATCGAGCCTTTGCAGTCACGGTGTTCGGTCATCAACTTCAAGATCTCTAAGGCAGAGATGGCAACCCTCGCAGCTCAATTCATGAAGCGTGTGGTTGTTATCCTCGAGAAGGAGAACGTGCCGTTCGAGAAGGCGGTTGTTGCTCAGGTCCTGACCAAGCACTTCCCCGACTGGCGTCGTGTTCTCAATGAACTCCAGCAGTATTCGGCTACTGGTAACATTGACTCGGGTATTCTATCCAACTTCTCAGATACTGCACTTGCCAAACTCATTAGCTATCTAAAGGATCGTAACTTTAGTGCAATGCGTAAATGGGTTGCAGAGTCTGACATGGATACGACCGAGTTCTTCCGTGCCTTCTTTGACAAGGCGGAGGACTATATAAAGCCAGACTCCATACCGGTTTTAGTCCTCCACCTTGCAAAGTACCAGTATCAGAATGCATTTGCAGCTGATCCTGAAATCAACCTGACTGCCTGTCTCACCGAAATCATGGCGGACTGTGAGTTCCTATGACCTGGTTCAACTGGAACAAAACATGTGCCGTGTGTGAAGATAAGTATCTCAAGTGTGTGCCGTTCCATGAAATGCGGTTGAATACCGATGATGGCGTGGTCTCTCTTGAGATCTGTGAGAAATGTGCAGACTTCTTTGATAAGTCTGCCGAAATTATTATGAAGGGCAGAAAACAGGATGACACCGTTTGATTTTGTAAACTCTATTAACTCTTCTAAGAAGAATCTTATGAAGGGTACCGAGAATGACCAGTTAGCAGAGAAAAGCTACAACGCATTCATTACCAACAAGTCACTATCCTACTTCCAGGATACCATTCAACTGGCCAACATGATGAACTGCAATCATGGTCTGGACAACAAGTTACAATATTCGTTTCTAATAAATATTGTACGACCCAGTAAGCGGTATTCAAAATGGGTGAAAAAAGATAAGGATAGTGATTTAGAACTGGTAATGTCTTACTACGGCTATAACCGTCAAAAGGCCAAAGCCGCAATTAAGTTACTTTCCCCGGATCAAATGAAAACAATAAAAAATAAACTTGATAAGGGTGGAGTTAGAAATGAACGTAGTCGATAGTTTAATTGAAGTAAAGCTGGGTGAGGAAGACGATTTCCTTAAGGTCCGTGAGACGCTGACACGTATTGGTGTCGCATCACGCAAAGACAAGACACTGTACCAATCGTGCCACATCCTGCACAAGCAGGGCAAATATTACATTGTGCACTTCAAGGAGCTCTTTGCTCTGGACGGCAAGCCATCAAACTTCTCTGATGAGGACAAGGGCCGTAGAAATGCAATCACGAATCTCCTGGTTGATTGGCAACTGATTAAGCTGGCAGAGGAAGGTTCGACCAACGAACCACTGACTCCACTAAGCCAGATCAAGATCCTTCCGTTCAAGGAGAAGGATGAGTGGAATCTCGTGACCAAATATAATATTGGAAGACGTGCACCTACTAAGTAAATGCTGCGCCATTCTTTTTAAGATAATAAATGCATTAGATTAATATCGGTCGCAAAAAATAAGATTGTACAAATATCAATAGCTATGGTAGAGTGGTCTTTCAACTAGGAAAGGTTCTCTATCATGGCTATTTTTTATGACTCCGGATCGGCAAAAAACTCGGATTTCAATCCGTCTTTAATTCATCGTCTTAATCCGAACTCACAATGGGCTAAACATTCGTACAATTATATCGCCCTCGAACATATCGCGAAAGCCTCAACTGACTTCAACGAACGGCAACAGGCTCGAAAAGAACTCGATCTCGCCGAACGCAAAATGAAATTCTGGTCTCGTCATCCTGACTTCGACGATTCCATTGCGTACTCATTCCGTAAAAAATTCTACCGATTCTAATCAAAATTAAATGCGCTTGGATTGACTCTGAGCGCATTTTTTTATGTACATTAATCTCAAACTGTATATAATGGTTATATCAAATGTGATTGAGGATTTTTAATTATGCTTACTCTTCGTGATATCAACACTGCCACTAACAGCCGTGATGGTGACATCTATTCAGACCTGTACAAGGACGTGTATGGTTTCCGTCCTCGTGGTACTACGTTTGAGTCGGTCGAAGCTTTCGATGCTGACTTTAAATATCTTTCTGATAAGCTCGACAAGCAGATCGAGCAAGAAGCTATCGAACAGCAGAACAACTTTTATGAATTTGTTTGCTGTGTAGATGACATGCAAAAGGTAATGAACGGTTGTACACGTGAGCGTGCAATTGAACATATGGCTTTTGGTGAAGGTATCAGTAAGGAAGAGTTCGACCACTATGGTCTTGAGATCCTCGAGCACAGACTCAACCTTAAGTATGGTTCAATCGCCAAGTGGTTATCGGAGTAAAATAGTTGTGTACAATTAACCCATAATAGGTTATATTGGCATATATACTAAAGGAGATTATGATATGCAAATAGAGATGTTTTCGCTGCCTACATTGAATGATGGTGTGCTTGCTGTAGAACAAAAGTTCTGCGAAGTATACAGCGCATATCGTAACGGTGAGAGTCTCGATCCGGAGGTTCTTGACTGGATGGATACAGCCAATACGTGGTTAATGGAGTCGAAGTAATGATTAAAGAGACAAAGGGTGGCACATTTGCTCCTGCAGATATTCCGGTGATTAAGCGTGCTTTGCACAGTTATCTCATCGATATCCAGCGAATCGAAGGATATAGTGACCGCGATCCTCATCCTGATCTTTCTTCGGTTGCTAATCTTCTGCATCGACTAGGTCGTATCTCCTAATTAATGCGCCCGTAGCTCATCTGGATAGAGCGCGAGACTTCTAATCTTGAGGCAGTAGGTTCGAGTCCTACCGGGCGCACCAATTTTACTCCTGTAGCTCAACGGTCAGAGCTGACCGCTCATAACGGTTAGGTTGGGGGTTCGATTCCCTCCGGGAGTACCAAGCCACGATGGCGGACCGGTAACGCGCGGGATTGCAAATCCCAGGCCTCGT
>JAFMJQ010000005.1 GCA_017853415.1 Thermoleophilia bacterium
GGATGAGCCCCATGACCTCGATGTTGCCGCGCTCATCCCGAGATATCCAGCCCGCCTCGCCCCGCACCAGCGTGGCGATGTCGTTCATCGAGAGCCTGAAGAACCGCATTCGATTGCGGGCATGGCGAGTGAAGCGCATGCCGGCCATGCTGCGCGGCCGGAATGCACGGCATGCGCACGCATTGCCTCTTTACTCAGCCGGTGAGGTCACACGGCTGGCACCGGGGTTTCGGAGGCTTGTGCGCTTTCGTCACGAGAATGTCACAAATGGCACTTGGGGGACCCTTCAGATCCCCCTTCCCATGAGGCAATCGGCACGATGGTGCGCTTGTGCATGACCGTTGTTAGGGTGATTCCGTTACGCGCGGTGGTACACCCCATCGGAGCCCTGCTGCAACCACGGAGAGACCGGTCCACGTGGACCTGTACACCTGGATTCCACTCCTGATTTACATCGTCCTCGGCGCCGGCGTCGCCGTGGCCCTGTTCACGTTGTCGACCATCGGGCGCAAGCGTCCGAATCCCACCAAGGAGCTGCCGTTCGAGAGCGGGATCCTCACCGTCCAGCCGGTGAGGCAGCGCTTCTCGATCGACTTCTACCTCACGGCCATGCTCTTCATCGTCTTCGACATCGAGCTGGCCTTCCTGTACCCGCTGGCCGTGGTGCTGCAGGACTTCGGCACGGTCGCGGTGGTTGAGCTGGTCATCTTCATGGCCATCCTCACCGCGGCGCTTGCATATATCTGGCGGAAGAGGGCACTCGAATGGCGTTGATCCCACCGCCCGGCGCGCCAATCCGGCGCTCGCCCCGCACCGATGACCACATCGACTGGGACCTTCGCGACCCCCTCACCGCCGAGGTGAGCAAGGGCCTGCTCACCACCACGGTGGAGAAGGCCATCGCGTGGACCCAGACGTCGGCCATCTGGCCGGCCACCTTCGGCCTGGCCTGCTGCTCGATCGAGATGATGCACACGCTCAGCCCGCGGCTCGACATGGGCCGCTTCGGCGCCGAGTACTTCCGCGGCACGCCGCGCCAGAGCGACCTCATGATCGTGGCCGGTCGGCTCACCCAGAAGATGGCCCCGGTGGTGCGCCACATCTACGACCAGATGCTCGAGCCCAAGTGGGTGATCAGCATGGGCGCCTGCGCCAGCACCGGCGGGGTGTTCAACAACTACGCCGTGGTGCAGGGGGTCGACAAGATCCTGCCCGTCGATGTCTACGTGCCCGGCTGCCCGCCGCGGCCCGAGGGGCTCATGGAGGGCATCGACGTGCTGCGCAAGAAGATCGGCGTGAACGGCCAGGTGACCTCCACCGAGCTCATCGCCCAGCGCCGCGCCGAGCGCGCCGAGTGGGACAAGCAGCACGCCGCCGAGCTCGAGGCGCTTCGCGAGATGTCGGCGGGCCACGACGTGCTGCAGGCAGGCGACGCGCCTGAGGTGGAGCCGGTGGTGGCCGAGGCGCAGGCCGAGGCCCTGGCCGCGGCCGAGGCCCGGGCGGCCGACGACGACGCCGAGGCTCCGCGGGCGTGAGCGACGTATCGGCCCAGATCGAGGCGGCGTCGCCCGGTGCCGTGGTGGCGGAGTTCGAGCACGTGGGCGAGCTCACCGTGGAGGTGCAGAAGGAGCGCATCGTCGAGGCCTGCCGCGCGCTGCGCGACGGACCCTCGCAGTACGTCCTGCTCAGCGACGTCACCTGCGCCGACTTCCCCCACGAGCCCGGGCGGTTTCGCCTGGCGTACCAGCTCACCTCGCTGGCCACCGGCGCCCGCGTGCGGCTTCGCGCGTGGGCCGGGGCGCTCGACCCCGAGATCGAGTCGGTCACCTCGGTGTGGCCCGGGGCCAACTGGATGGAGCGCGAGGTGTACGACCAGTTCGGCGTGCGCTTCAGCGGCCACCCGGACCTGTGCCGCATACTCAATCCCCTCGACTGGGAGGGTCACCCCCTCCGGCGCGACTACCCCATCGGCGGCGAGGAGGTGCAGTTCTCGGACGCCGTCTAGGCCCCGAGACCTGCCACGACCATGAGCACCACCGACCCGCGCACCGAGAACTTCCCGCTGGCCGCCGAGAGCCGCGAGGCCATCGAGGCGGCCCTGCGCGAGAAGCGCGCGCTCACCCCCACCGAGCGGGTGATCGCCAGCGTGGAGGCCTACACGCCCCAGGAGGCCGCCGAGCGCACCCTGGCCAACGAGATGCTGGCCGACGCCCGGCCCGGCGTGCGCGCCCCGCTGCTCATCAACCTGGGCCCCAACCACCCCAGCACCCACGGCGTGCTGCGCCTGGTGGTGGAGCTCGACGGCGAGGTGGTGAAGGAGGTCACGCCGGTCATCGGCTACCTGCACACCGGCATCGAGAAGCAGTGCGAGAACAAGACCTGGTGGCAGTCGGTCACGCTGGTCACGCGCATGGACTACCTCGCGCCCTTCGCCAACATCAAGGCGTACACGATGTCGGTGGAGAAGCTGCTCGAGATGGAGGTGCCGGCGCGCGCCCAGTGGATTCGCGTGCTGCTGGCCGAGCTCAACCGCATCGCCAGCCACCTGGTGTGGCTGGGCACCTCGGGCCTCGAGCTCGGCGCCATGAGCGTGTTCTTCTACTGCTACCGCGAGCGCGACGAGCTGCTGGACCTCTTCGAGATGGTGTCGGGCGAGCGCATGAACCACCGCTACTTCCAGGTGGGCGGCTGCGCGCAGGACCTTCCCCCCGGGTTCATCGAGCGCCTGCAGGCGTTCATCGACGAGATGCCCCGGCGCATCGACGAGTACGAGGCGCTGCTCACGGGCAACCCCATCTGGAAGGACCGCATGAAGGGCGTGGGCGTGCTGCCCGCCGAGGACCTCATCGCACTCGGCGTGACCGGCCCCACCCTGCGCGCCGCGGGCGTGCCGCACGACCTTCGCAAGACCTCGCCGTACTCGGGGTACGAGCACTTCCAGTTCGAGGTGCCCACCGCCACCGAGGGCGACTGCTACGCCCGCTACCTGGTGCGCGTGCGCGAGATGCGCGAGAGCCTGCGCATCATCCAGCAGGTGATCGACGGGCTTCCCGAGGGGCCCACCATCGCCGACGACCGCAAGGTTGTGCTTCCGCCCCGCGAGGAGCTCGCGTGGTCGATGGAGGCGCTCATCCATCACTTCAAGCTGGTGAGCGAGGGCTTCAAGGTGCCGGCCGGCGAGGCCTACGCCCCCATCGAGAGCCCGCGCGGCGAGATGGGCTGCTACGTGGTGAGCGACGGCGGGCCCAAGCCCTACCGCGTGCACATGCGCGACCCCTCGTTCGTCAACCTGCAGGCCACCGCGCCACTGTGCCGCGGCACCTACCTGGCCGACCTCATCGCCATCGTGGCCACCATCGACCCGGTGATGGGGGGCGTGGACAGGTGACCGTCGCCGAGATCGAGCAGTACCTGGCGCCCATTCGCCACGAGTACCCCGACCCGCGCTCGCTCATCATCCCGGCGCTCAAGTACGCCCAGGGCGACGCCGGCTGGCTTCCGCCCGAGGCCATGGCGGCGGTTGCCGAGGCCACCGGGTTCTCGCAGGCCTACGTGGAGAGCGTGGCCACCTTCTACGACCGCCTGTACGTCGACGAGGTGGGCCGGTACTGCATCAACGTGTGCGTCACGCTGTCGTGCATGCTGCGCGGCTCGGACGAGCTGTTCGAGCACATCGCCGACTACCTGGGGCTTGACGGCGAGGGCACCACCGACGACGGCATGTTCACGCTGGCCAGGGTGCAGTGCATCGGCGCGTGCGACCGCGCGCCCTGCCTGCAGGTTGACTCGGGCGTGCAGCTCGGCCCGCTGGAGCCCGCCGACGCCACGTGCCTCATCGACGACCTGCGCGCCGAGCCCGCGCCCGCGAGGTACGACCGCTAGTGCCCGAGCTCCATTCCGTCTACCGCCACCGGGAGTTCGGTGACCACCTCACCACGCTCGCCGACTACGAGCGCGCGGGTGGCTACCTGGGGCTCAAGGAGGCGCTGGCGCTGTCTCCCGATGATGTGCTCTACGCCTTCCACCGATCGGGCCTGCGCGGCCGCGGCGGCGCCGGGTTCCCCATGGGCCGCAAGGCGTCGTTCCTGCCCAAGGACACCGGCAAGCCCACCTACGTGGTGTGCAACGCCGACGAGAGCGAGCCCGGCACCTTCAAGGACCGGGAGATCATCGAGCACAACCCGTTCCAGCTGATCGAGGGCATCAGCATCGCGTCGTTCGCGGTGGGGTGCGAGCGCGCCTACATCTACATCCGCGGTGAGTACGAGCACCAGGCCCGGGTGCTCGACGCCGCCATCGCCGAGGCACGCGAGGCCGGCCGCCTGGGCCCCGATGCCCTGGGCCCCGGCAGGCCGCTGGACATCACGGTGTACCGCGGGGCGGGCGCCTACATCTGCGGCGAGGAGACCGCGCTGCTCGAGAGCCTCGAGGGCAAGCGCGGCCAGCCGCGGCTGAAGCCGCCGTTCCCCGCCGTGGCCGGCCTGTACGGCTGCCCCACGCTCATCAACAACGTCGAGACCCTCGCGGCCCTGCCGCCCATCATGCACCGGGGGCCCGACTGGTACGCCGCCATGGGCAACGAGAAGAGCCCGGGCACCAAGCTGTTCTCGGTGTCGGGGCACGTGCTCAACCCCGGCAACTTCGAGGTGGTGCTGGGCGAGACCACCCTGCGCGAGCTCATCTACGACATGGCCGGCGGGCTGCGCCCCGGCCGCGAGGTGAAGGCCGTGTGGCCGGGTGGGTCGTCGGTGCCGGTGATCGGCGCCGACTCGCTCGACGTGGCGCTCGACTACGAGGCCCTGAACGGCGTGGGCACGTTCCTGGGCAGCGGCGGGTGCATCGTGATGGACGACTCGGGCTGCATCGTGCGCGCCTCGTGGCGGCTCGCGCAGTTCTACCGCCACGAGAGCTGCGGCAAGTGCACGCCGTGCCGCGAGGGCACCGGCTGGCTGGCCAACATCCTCGGCCGCATGGTGCACGGCGAGGGCCGCGGCGATGAGGACATCCGCCTGCTCGAGAGCCTGTTCGGCCGAATCTCGGGGCGCACGCTGTGCCCGCTGGCCGACGGCGCGGTGATGCCCGTGCAGAGCGCGCTCGAGCTGTTCCGCGACGAGTTCGTGCGCGTGGCCCACGAGGGCTCGCCGCGCCCGGTGCCCATGACGGAGGCCCCCGTTGGCTGACGCCGGCAACACCCCGGCAGCGGGCGGCGACGCGGCGGGCGCGGGCGGTGCCCCGGCCGACGTGGTGAGCCTCACCGTGAACGGCCGCACCATCGAGGCGCCCAAGGGCACCATGCTGGTGGACGCCGCCAAGGCGGCGGGCATCGAGATCCCCATCTTCTGTTACGAGCCGCGCCTCGGCGCGCCCATCGGCGCATGCCGCATGTGCCTGGTGGAGGTCGAGGGCATGCGCGGCCTGCAGACCGCCTGCTCCACGCCCGTGGCCCCCGACATGGTGGTGAACACCGAGAGCGAGGTGGCCAAGGACGCCCAGGACGGCGTGCTCGAGCTGCTGCTGGCCAACCACCCGCTCGACTGCCCCGTGTGCGACAAGGGCGGCGAGTGCCCGCTGCAGGACCGCACGTTCCGCTTCGGCCCGGGCGAGACGCGCACGGTGGAACCCAAGATGCACTTCCCCAAGCCGCTCGACCTCTCGCCGCTGGTGGCGCTCGACCGCGAGCGCTGCATCGCCTGCTACCGCTGCGTGCGGTTCAGCCAGGAGGTCGCGGAAGACGGCCAGCTCACCTTCCAGGAGCGTGGCGACCACACCGAGATCGCCACCTTCAGCGGCGACCCCTACGAGGGCCGCTTCACCGGCAACACCATCGACCTCTGCCCGGTGGGCGCGCTCACCAGCAACCCCTACCGGTTCGTCAGCCGCCCCTGGGACATCAAGAACACCCCCTCGGTGTGCGCCGGGTGCTCCATGGGCTGCAACGTCGAGGTGACCGAGCGCGACAACGAGGTGAAGCGCCTCACCGCACGCCCCGAGCCCAACATGGCCGTGGAGGAGGGCTGGATCTGCGATCGCGGGCGCTGGGGCTACCCGGCGCTGCGCAGCGCCGACCGCATCGACGCGCCCCTGCTGGTGGACGCCGTGGGTCGCCGCAAGGTGCTGCTCGACCGCGCGGTGAACGAGGCGGGCGGGCTTCTGGGAGGCCGCGACCTGCGCGTGGGAATCCTCCTCGGCGAGCCGGTGACGGTGGAGACCGGGTTCCTGGCCACCGAGCTGGCCGAGCGGGCCGGCAACGGCGCGGGCATGGTGCGGCGCATGGGAATCCCCGGCCACGGCCTGGGCCCCCTGCGCGATCTTCCCGGTGCGCAGATGCACCACCTCGATGCCGCCGACGTGATCGTGGTGGTGGGCGGCGACCCCTGCGCGCAGCAGCCGGTGGCCGAGCTGCGACTGCGCAAGGCCCACCGCCGCGGCGCGCGCGTGGTGCTGGCGGGCCCCAGGCCCACGGCCCTCGACCCCGCGTGCCAGGTGCTGCGCACCACCCCGGGTCACCTTCAGGACGCCGCCCCGGCAATCGCCGAGGTGCTCGAGGGCAGCGCCCGGGCCATCGTGCTGTGGGACGAGGCCGACCTTGCCGCCGAGCCCGACGCCGCGGCCACGATCGCCGCGGTGGTGGCGGGCACCCCCGGTGCCCGGGCCATCGAGCTTGCCGCCGACGTGAGCGGACCCGGCCTGCGCGCCCTGGGCATCGACGCCCCGGGAGACCTGCTGGCGGCCATCGAGGCCGGCGAGGTGGACGTGCTCGTGACCGTGCAGGCCGACCCCACCACGGGCCCCGATGGCGATCGCTGGTCGCAGGCGATCGCGGGCGTGCCGCGCGTGATCGAGATGGCCACCTACCGCTCGGGCCTCACCGACCGCGCCGACCTGGTGCTGCCGCTGCTCACGGCGCTGGAGGACGAGGGCGTGCTGGTGAGCATGACCGGCCGCGCCCAGCGGCTGCGCCCGGCTGCGCGCGAGTGCCCCGACGCCGCGGCGGCGTGGGAGATCATCATCGCCCTCACCCACAGGCTCGGCCGACCGGTGCCCGACCGCACCCCGGCGCAGGCCTTCGCGCGCCTGGCCGCCGTGCACGCGCCGTTCGCGGGGCTCAGCTACGGCGCGCTCGGCACCACGGGTGCCGTGGTGGCCGCGTCGTCCCACGGCGGGCCGGCGCCGCGCCGCGAGGCCCCGGGCGACGGCCTGCTGGTGGTGCCCTGCACGCCGGTGTTCGGCGACGCCACCGCGCACAGGTCGGACGCCCTGGCCAGCGTGCTCGAGCCCACCCGCGTGGGCCTGGCCCCCGCCGAGGCCGACCGCCTGGGCGTGCGCACCGAGGCACGCGTGCGCATCGCCACGCCCCATGGCGAGGCCGTGCTGCCGCTCGAGGTGGACTCCCGCCTGCACGAGGGCGCGGCATACCTGTTCACGGGCGATCCGCAGGCCGGTGCCATGCGCCTGCTGCCGCTCGACCGCGGCCCGGTGCGCGCCGTGGTGGGCGTGGTGCAGCGCGAGGAGGTGAGCGCCTGATGCCGCAGGAGGCCGTGCTCACCATGATCATCCAGGCCATCGTGGTGGTGGCCGTGGTGTTCTCGTGCTTCGCGGGCCTCACGGTGATCGAGCGCAAGCTCATCGGCCGGTTCCAGGCGCGGCGCGGCCCCAACCGCGCGGGCCCGTTCGGCCTGCTGCAGCCCCTGGCCGACATCGGCAAGCTCACCTTCAAGGAGGACTTCGTCCCGGCCGGTGCCAACCGCTGGGTGTTCCGCCTCGCGCCGATGGTGCCGCTCATCGCCGCCGTGGCCGCCCTGGCGCTCATCCCCTTCGGCGGGGTGCACGACTGGTTCGGCCACACCATCACCCTCTACGGCACCGACCTCAACGTGGGCGTGCTGGTGATGCTGGCGCTGTCGAGCCTGGGCTTCTACGGGCTCATCCTCGGGGGCTGGGCCAGCGGCAACAAGTACTCGCTGCTGGGTGCCGCGCGCAACGCCGCCCAGATGGTGTCGTACGAGGTGGCGATGGGGCTGTCGATACTCGGCGTGGTGATGATCAGCCAGAGCCTCTCGCTCGTGGACATCGCCAACGACCAGGCATCGGGCCTGTGGTACATCCTCTTCCAGCCGGTGGCGTTCGTGGTGTTCATGATCGCCGCCTTCGCCGAGACCAACCGCACGCCGTTCGACCTGGGCGAGGCCGAGAGCGAGCTCATCGCGGGCTACAACCTGGAGTACGGCTCGGTGAAGTTCGCCATGTTCCTGGCGGCCGAGTACGTGGCCATGATCGTCATCTCGGCCTTCGCCGCCACGCTGTTCCTGGGCGGCCCCGCCGGCCCGTGGCTTCCCGGCTTCATCTGGCTGGGCATCAAGATCGCCGTGCTGCTGTTCATCTTCATCTGGGTGCGCGCCACGCTGCCGCGCTTCCGCTACGACCGCCTGATGAAGTTCGGGTGGAAGGTGCTCATCCCCATCTCGATGGCCAACGTGCTGATCACGGCCATCGTCGTCGGAACGGCGTTCGCGAACTGATGGGCGTCCTCGATCCGCTCAAGGGCTTCGGCGTCACCTTCCGCAACCTGCTCACCAAGCCGGTGACCATCGGCTACCCCGAGCACAAGACCCCCGTGTACCCGCGCTTCCGCGGCCGCCACCGCCTGTGGCAGTTCGAGAACGGCCTCGAGAAGTGCGTGGGCTGCTCGCTGTGCGCGGCCGCCTGCCCGGCCGACTGCATCCGCGTGGTGGCCGAGGAGAACACGCCCGAGAACCGGGTGTCGGCGGGCGAGCGCTATGCGCGCATCTACGAGATCAACATGGCCCGCTGCATCTTCTGCGGGTACTGCGAGGTGGCGTGCCCGTTCGACGCCATCACCCTCGAGCACTCATACGAGCTCAGCGAGTACACACGCGAGGCGCTGATCTACGACAAGGACATGCTCCTCGAGCCGGCCCCCAAGCAGCCGCCCGTGCGGCCGAACGTGCCCGGCGCCCCCTCCCCGGTGGTCGACGCCTAGTGCCGGTGGCCACACTCACGCCGGGCCGGCCCATGCTGTTCATGGGAGAGGGCTTCCACGTGCACGCCACCAGCGCCACCACGGGCGGCGGGTTCCTCATCGCCGAGATCGCCTCGCGCCCGGGCGGCGGACCGCGGCACCTGCACAGCCACGAGGCGGCCGAGCAGTACATGTGCCTTGACGGCGAGATCACGGTGGTCACCGACGAGGGAGTGCACCGCCTGGCCCCGCTCGACAGCGTGACCATCCGGCCGTGGCTGCCGCACACCTACCGCAACCTCGGTGACGAGCCCGCGCGCCTTCTGTGCACCCTGTCGCCCCCCGACGACATGGAGGCCTTCCTGCTCGAGGTGTGCGAGCCCATGCACGACCCCGGCGCGCCCCTGCCGGAGGTCACCCGCGAGCAGAGCGACCACGCCATGGCCGTGGCCGCCGAGCACGGCATGCGCATCCACGACGAATACGACCCGGCGGTGCTGGGTGGCTAGGGCGATGGCGCATGGGTGAGCAGGTGCTGTTCACGGTGGCCGCCATCGGCACGCTGGGCTTCGGCGTGGGCGTGGTGTTCTTCAAGGACGCCTTCCGCGCCGCGGTGAGCCTGATCGGCACGCTGCTGTCGGTGGCGCTGCTGTTCGTCGCGCTGCTCGCGCCGTTCGCCGCGGCGATCCAGGTGATCGTCTACGCCGGCGCCATCGTGGTGATGTTCCTGTTCGTCATCGCCTACCTGGGCGATCGCGGCGCGCTGCCCGGGCCCGACCGGCTCGATCGCTGGCAGGTGGTCGGCTGGCTGGGCCTCATCGGCCTCGGCCTGTTCGGCGCCGTGGCGATCCTCGACTCCACCGCAGGACCGGCACAGCCCGCGCCCTCCACCACCGACGTCGGCTCGCCCACCAGCATCGGCGACGCCTTCCTGTCGTCGCACCTGCTGGCCTTCGAGGCCACCTCGCTGGTGCTGCTGGTGGCCGCCGTGGGCGCGGTGATCCTCGCCAAGGGCGCGGTGCAGGGGGAGGGCGGCCGGTGAGCGTGCCGATCGGGGCATACCTGGCGCTGTCGGTGGCCCTGCTGGTGCTGGGCCTCATCGGCGTCATGCGCCGGCGCAACCCGCTGATGCTGCTGCTGTCGGTGGAGCTCATGCTCAACGCCGGCAACGTGGCGCTCATCGGGTTCTCGCGCCAGTGGGACGACCCCTCGGGCCAGGTGTTCGCGCTGGTGGTGATGGTGGTTGCGGCGGCCGAAGTGGTGATCGGCCTCGGCCTCACCGTGTCGGTGTTCCGCAGCCGCACCAACCTCGACGTCGACGAGCTGTCGTCGATGAGGGGCTAGCCGGTGGCCACCGCACTCGCGTGGATCGTGCTCGTGGTGCCGCTGATCAGCGGCGTGGTGCTGGCCGGCTGGCCCAAGGAGCCGCCGCACGCGGTCACCCGGGTGCTGGGCGTGGGCAGCATCCTCGTGGCGTTCATCCTCTCGGCGGTGGTGTTCGCCGGGCTGGTGGGCAACGCGGCCGACGACCGATCGTTCGTGTCGAGCGCCTTCGAGTGGATCTCCATCGGCGGCGTGAAGGTGGACCTGGCGATCCTCGTCGACCCGCTCAGCGTGATGATGATGCTCATCATCACCGGCGTGGGGTTCCTCATCCACCTCTACTCGGTGGAGTACATGGAGCACGACCCCGACTACCGGCGCTTCTTCGCGTGCATGAACCTCTTCGTGTTCGCGATGCTGCTGCTGGTACTCGCGGCCAACTTCTTCTTCCTCATCGTGGGCTGGGCGTTCGTGGGCCTGGCCTCGTACCTGCTGATCGGCTTCTGGTACCAGCGCCCCGCGGCGGTGGCGGCGGCCAAGAAGGCCTTCGTCATCAACGTGATCGGCGACGTCGGGCTGGTGCTCGGGGCCTTCCTGATCCTGCGCACGCTCGGCACGCTCGACTACGGCGAGGCATTCGCGCGGGCACCCGAGGTGGGGGCGCAGTCGGGCACCGCGCTGGCCATCTGCCTGCTGCTGTTCGTGGGGGCGGCGGCCAAGAGCGCCCAGGTGCCGCTGCACACGTGGCTGCCCGACGCCATGGAGGGCCCCACCCCCGTGAGCGCGCTCATCCACGCCGCCACCATGGTGACGGCGGGCGTGTACCTCATCGTGCGCTGCCACGCGTTCTTCGACATCTCGTGGCTGGCCGGCGACATCGTGGCGTTCGTCGGCGCCATCACGCTGCTGCTGGCGGCCACCGTGGCGCTGCAGCAGGTGGACATCAAGCGCGTGCTCGCATGGAGCACCGTGAGCCAGGTGGGCTACATGGTGATGGCCGTGGGGCTCGGTGCCTACGCCAGCGGCATGTTCATGCTCATGGCCCACGCCTTCTACAAGGCGGCGCTCTTCCTGGCGGCGGGCATCATCATCCACGCGCTGGGCGACGAGCAGAGCCTCGACCGCATGGGCGGCCTGCGCAAGCCGCTTCGCGTGGCGTTCTTCGGCATGGCGGCGGGCTGCCTGGCCATCGCGGGCATCCCGGGGTTCGCCGGCTTCTTCGCCAAGGACGACGTCCTGTCGAGCGCGCTCACGTACGGCGGGTTCGGCGTGTTCTGCTGGGTCGTGGGCGTGGTGGGGGCGTTCCTCACCGCGCTCTACATGTTCCGCCTGCTCTTCCGCGCGTTCTTCGGCCCGGAGCCCGCGGGCGGGTACAACCCGCGGCCGCACCCCTCGCGCTGGTGGATGGCCGTGCCGGTGGTGATCCTGGGAATCCTCAGCATCGTCGGCGGGTGGCTGCAGGTTCCCTTCGGCTGGCGCGAGCTCGACACCTGGCTCGCCCCCGTGCTCGGCACCGGCGCGGAGATCGTGGAGCCCACGCACGGCGCCGAGGTGATCACCATCATCGTGTCGGTGGTCGCCGCGCTCGGCGGCATCGCCCTGGCCTGGTGGCTCTTCGGCGCCGACCCCGACCGCCGCCTGCGCCTCGCCAGGGTCGCGGCCGGACCGCGCCGGGTGATGGACGACGCCTGGGAGTTCGACCGGGCGTATGACGACCTCTTCGTGGAGCCCGGGCGCGACGTTGCGGACGTCATGGCCACGAAGGTGGAGCCGGCCGGGCCGCAGGGCCTGATCACGGGCACGGTGGCGGTGATGCGCGGGGCCGCGCGCGTGGTGAGCGCATCGCAGAGCGGCATGGTGCGCGCGTACGCGTTCTGGATGGTGCTGGGCATCAGCCTCGCGGGAATCATCATCGCGCTCGTCGTGGCGGGGGCGTCCTGATGCCCTGGGTCACGATCCTCATCCTCATCCCGTTGGTGACGTCCCTGGTGCTGGCGCTGGTGCCCGCGCGCGAGCGGCGCATGGGGCGGGGCATCGCCCTTGCGGGTTCGTTGCTCGCGCTGGCGGCGTCGATCGTGGTGCTGGCGCTGTTCGACCGCGACCTCGCGGTGCTGCAGCAGGTGGACCACCTCGACTGGATCCCCACGGTGGGGGTGTCGTGGGACGTCGGCGTGGACGGCATCTCGATCTGGCTGGTGCTGCTCACCACCGTCATCTTCACGCTCGGCACCGTGGCCGCGTGCCAGCGCCTGCCCCAGCAGAGGGGCACGGCGTTCCTGTCGCTCATCATGCTGGCCGAGGCGGGCCTGCTCGGGCTCTTCACCGCCGGCGACCTGATCCTCTTCTACGTGTTCTGGGAGTTCATGCTCATCCCGTTCGCGTTGCTCATCTGGAACTGGGGCGGGTCGGATCGGCGCAGCGCGGGCCTGATCTTCGTGGCCTACACCATGGTGGGCTCGCTGCTGATGCTCGTGGCCATCGTGGCCACGGGCATCATCGCCATGGACCACACCGGCCAGCTGTCGTTCCTCATGCGCGACCTCACAGGCGTGCCGTACGGCGAGGCCACGGCCACGCTGCTGCTGGCCGGGTTCCTGCTGGCGTTCGCCATCAAGATCCCGCTCTGGCCGTTCCACGGGTGGCTGCCGCGGGTGTACTCGCAGGCGCCCATCGTGGTGACCATCCTGCTGGCGGCGGTGATGAGCAAGGCCGGCGTGTACGGCCTGCTGCGCGTGGGCGTTCCGCTGTTCCCCGAGGGCGTGGGCAACCTGATCATCCCCGTGGCGATCCTCGCGCTGGTGGGGATCATCTACGGATCGCTGCTCGCATGGCGCGCGCCCACCATGCGCCTGCTGGTGGGTTACTCGAGCGTGGCGCACCTGGGCTTCATCGTGCTGGGCATCATCGTGATCGACCGCATGGCCGCGCAGGGCGCAGTGCTGCAGATGGTGAACCACGGCATCGTGGCCGCCGCCGCCTTCGTGGTGGTGATGATCATCGCGCGCGGCACGGGCACCGAGGACATCGACCGCCTGGGCGGGCTGGCCAAGGGCGCGCCGCGACTGGCCGTGGCGTTCCTGTTCGTCACCATGGCCGCGCTGGCGCTGCCGGGGTCGAACGCCTTCGTGGGCGAGTTCTTCATCCTCGGCGGGGTGTTCGACCAGTACGCCTGGATGGCCGTCATCGCCATGCTGGGGGTCATCTACGCCGCGGTGTACATGCTGCGCATGTACCAGACCACCATGAACGGCCCGCCGCGTGGCGTGCAGGACCAGGGCCGCGCCGCCGAGATGACCGGCCGTGACGCCATCATCCTCGTGCCGCTCATCCTCATGATGGTGTGGATCGCCCTGTGGCCCGGAAGCCTGGTCACGCCCACGCGCGCCAGCACCGACCTGGCGGTGGCGCCGGCGCAGATCGCGCTCGAGCGCCCGGTGGACCAGATCGGCGTGCTGCCCGACCGCGCGGCGGCGGTGCCCGCGGCGGCAGTCGGGTCGCGCGCCCCGGAGAGGCAGCCGTGAACCCCGGGGCGGCCCTCACCCTCTACGTGATGAGCGCGGCCACGGTGCTGGCGCTCGTGCTGGCCGTGGTGCCCCTGCCCGCCACGTGGCGCCGCCTTCCCGAGTGGGTGGGCTTCGGCGGCATCGTGGCCACGTTGGCGATCGCGGTGGCCCAGTGGGGCGAGCGGCAGGTGGGATTCTCGGGCGAACTGCAGATCGACCGCTTCAGCCTGCTGCTCACCTGGATCATCCTGCCCGCGGCGCTCGCGGTGATCCTGTTCTCGTGGGGCGAGCCCGCCGCTGCGGGGCGCCGACCGGAGTTCGTGGGCCTGGTGCTGGCGGCCGCCACCGGGATGATGCTCACCGTGATGAGCGGCGACCTCATCACGCTGTTCATCGGCATCGAGCTGCTGTCGGTGTCGCTGTACATCCTCTGCGCCATCGAGGTGGCGCGCGAACGATCGCTCGAGAGCGGCCTCAAGTACCTCATCACCGGCTCCATCGGCACGGCGATCCTCATCTACGGCTTCGCGCTGCTCTACGGCGTGGCGGGCACCACATCGCTCAGCGGCATCACCGAGCGCCTGGCCACCGTCGATGGCCTGGCGTCGCAGCCCCTGCTCGTGGCGGCCATCGTGCTCATCGTGGTGGCCCTGGGCTTCAAGGCGAGTGCCGTGCCCTTCCACATGTGGACGCCCGACGTCTACCAGGGCGCGCCCACGCCGGTGACGGCCTTCATGGGCACCGGCACCAAGGTGGCCGCCATGGGGGCCTTCCTGCTGGTGTTCACCGGGGCCACCCACCAGGTGTCCGGCGACTGGCGCGCGCTCATCGGCGCGCTGGCGGTGGCCACGATGGTGGTGGGCAACGTGGGCGCGCTGGCGCAGCAGAACGTCAAGCGCATGCTCGCGTGGTCGAGCGTGGCGCAGGCGGGCTACCTGCTGATCGGCGTGGCCGTGGGCACCATGGCCGGGGCCGCGGCGCTCACCTACTACCTGTTCGCCTACGTGGCCATGACCCTGGCGGCGTTCGCCATCGTGATCCTGCGCGAGCGCGAGGTGGAGGCCGGCGACACCCTCGTGGCGTTCACCGGGTTCGGGCGCGCGCGCCCCTGGGCGGGCGTGGTGATGACCCTCGCCCTGCTCTCGCTCGCGGGCTTCCCGCCGCTGGCCGGGTTCGTGGGCAAGTTCCTGCTGTTCGGGTCGGCCGTGGACGCCGGCATGAGCTGGCTGGCCATCGTCGGCGCCCTGGCCAGCGTGGTGAGCGTGGTCTACTACCTGCGCGTGGTGATCGTCATGTGGTCGCCGCGGCCCGAGGGCACCCGCCCGGAGCGCCGGCTGCGGGTGCCGCTGTCGGTGGCGTCCGTGGCGGTGGCCGGCGCGGTGGCCGTGGTGGCGCTGGCCATCTGGGCGCAGCCCCTGCTCGACCTCTGCACGGACGCCGCCCGCGCGCTGATGATCCCCTAGGGCGTCGCCCTAGGGCGCGACGCCCTTCAGGAAGATGTCCAGCCAGGCATTCACCTGGCGCGCGGTGATCTTCTTGTCGCTCATCATCCCGGCGGTCGCCGGCGGGCTGAGCAGCACCTGCGTGGCGGCCTGGATGTCCACGTCGGCGCGCATCTCACCCCGGGCGATGCCGCGCGTGAAGCACGCGGTCACCACCTCCACCCAGGGCCGTGAGATCTCGTTCATCCAGTAGGTCTTCAGCGGGCCGGATCGCGAGAGCTCGGCCACGATCTCGGTGAACATGCGGCCGTCGCGGCCATTCATGCCGCGCACCGACGTGGTGAGGATGCCCAGGAGGTCGTCGCGCAGGTTGCCGCTGTCGATGTCGCCCACCGGCTCCCACACCTCGGCCAGGGCCCCGACCACCAGGGCCTCCTTGTCGGGCCACCGCAGGTAGATGGTGCCCTTGCCCACGCCCGCGGCATCGGCCACCGCGGCGATGGTGAGGCCGCCGTAGCCGCGCTCGAGCAGCAGCTCGCGCGTGGCGCCGAGCACGGCGCCCTCCACTCGCGGGTCGCGCGGCCGGCCTCGCGGCCTGCGCACGGGCGGGGCGTCCTTCTTTGCCGAGGTCGTGGCCATTCGTCTACCTGCTTCCTCGTTGCTCGGGCATGCGCGGGGGTGAAATAACCCTACACCCGGGTCGCGCAGCGGTCAGCCGCCTGCGGCCGTGGCGACCACCGGGTGCGTGATGCATTCGATGAGAAGCGTGGTTGCACGCCGGCCGGTGCACGCGGTGTTAGCGTGGCCGCGCGTGAACGAGATCGTCGACGACCTGCGCCGGCAGCCCCGCGAGAGCGCGCTGCTGTTCGACATCGACGGCGTGCTGGCGCCCATCGTCCCCAATGCCGCCGACGCCCGCGTTCCCGACGAGGCCCTCGGCCTGCTCGAGGCCATGACGCATCGCTACCTGCTCACCGGCGTGATCAGCGGGCGCGGCATGGCCGACGTCGACCGCATGGTGCCGGTGCCGGGTATCGCCCGCGGTGGCAACCACGGCCTCGAGGTGGCGCACCCGGGAGGCGACCCCGGGCTGGTGCCGGGCGCCGGGGGCCCGGTGGCGCGCCTGCGCGCCTTCGTGCAGGCCCTCGACTCCCACGCGCTGGCCGCGCACGGCGCGTGGATGGAGGACAAGGGCGCGTCGGTGAGCCTGCACTACCGCGAGGCGGCCGATCCTGATGCCTCCGGCGAGTGGCTTCGCAGCGAGGTGCGCCCCGCCGCGCTGGCCGCCGGCCTGCGAACCCGCGACGGCAAGATGATCCTCGAGCTGCTGCCCGACCTCGACGTGCACAAGGGCACCGCGCTCGCGGCCCTCGTGGGCGCCGCGGGGGCGCGCAGGGTGCTCTACCTGGGCGACGACCACACCGACGCGGACGCCTGGCGGACCATGCGCGAGATGGTCGCGGGCGGGCTGCTCGACCGCGCCTGGTGCGTGCTGGCGGACGGCCCGGAGGTGGACCCGGCGGTGCGCGCACAGGCCGACGACGCCGTGCCGGGAACCGACGGCGTGCTGCAGCTCATGCGCGCGCTCGCCACCTGACCGTGCGGGCGGGTGAGGCGCGACCCGCGCGGCGGTTCGGCGGGCATGGCGGCTGATATGTTGCGCGCGGGCTGACGGGCGTCGGAGGACATGCGGGGACTCGGAACACGTAGCGGGCTGATCACGGTGATCGTCACCGGCATCGTGGCGCTCGGCCTGCTCGCCGCGTTCCTGGTGGTCGAGTGGACCACGCGCCCCGTGGTGAACCCGCTGCAGCCCACCGCCAACGGGTCGATCAACCCCGCGAAGCGCCCGATCGTGGTGGGCACCACGTCCGGCGCGATGGCCGACCTCACGGTGAGCATCGACGGCACCGACGTGAGCGACAAGATCGCCGGCGCGGGTGACGGCATCGTGGTGGACGCCCCCAACCTGGCCGAGGGCCCGCACACCATGGCGGTGTCGTACTCGGCCAGCAACCTCTTCTCGCGCGGCGCATCGGCCGAGTGGACCTTCACCGTCGACAAGAAGGCGCCGCCGCTCAAGGTGAACGTGCCCATCGGCAACGGGGTGAACACCCGCGACGTGCGCTTCGCCGGCACCACCCAGCCCGGCAGCATCGTGCAGGCATCGTGGAAGGGTGGCCAGGTGGCCGTGGCCGCCGATGGCACCACGGGATCGTGGAGCATGCAGGGCGCGCTGCCCGAGGGCCGCAACGCCGTGGCATTCACCGCCACCGACGAGGCCGGCAACACCACCACGAAGAAGCGCGCGATCATCGTGGACACCCAGAAGCCCACGCTCACGCTGTCGGGCCAGAAGCAGCTGATCAAGCTCACCACCACGCCGTCGCCCGTGATCTACGGCAAGGTCGGCGGCGACAAGCCGCGCGACCTGATCTTCGGGGCGAAGATCAACGGCCAGCAGATCCCCGTGCTCAAGGGCCGCGACGCCATGGGCGGAAAGACGGCCACCGCCGACTCCGAGGCCGCGGGCAGCGAGAACGGACCCACCCTCACGATCAGGGGCAACAAGTTCGCCCTGGCCCCGGGCAAGCTGGCCGAGGGCAAGAACGTGGTGTCGGTGTGGGTGCGCGACCCGGGCGGCAACATCGCCCGCCAGGAGTTCACGTCGTTCGTGGACACCTCGAGCGAGTTCGGCACCCAGCAGCTGATGCAGGGCGCCACGGGCGCCGACGTCGACCAGCTGCAGGAGCGCCTCGGTGAAATCGGCCTGTGGAAGGGCGGCTCGACCGGCAAGTACGACGCCAAGACGATCAAGGCCGTCGAGAAGTACCAGCGCAAGTACAAGCTGAAGGTGAACGGCAAGGTCGACGCCCGCACCCTGCGCGCGATCGTCGGCAAGATCACCGTCGACCTCTCGGCCACCACGCTCACGCTCGAGCGCAACGGCAAGGTGGTGAAGACCTACCGCGTGGCCATCGGCCAGCCCCAGTACCCCACGCCCACCGGCTCGTACAAGATCGTGAGCAAGCAGAAGAACCCCACGTGGATCCCGCCCAAGTCGCCGTGGGCCGAGGGCCTGGGCGAGATCCCGCCCGGCCCGGGCAACCCGCTGGGCACCCGCTGGATCGGCACCTCCGCCCCCGCCGTGGGAATCCATGGCACCTACGCCGACTACTCCATCGGCAGCGCCGCCAGCCACGGCTGCCTGCGCATGCACATCCCCGATGTCGAGGAGCTCTACGAGATGGTCTCGGTGGGGATGCCCGTGGAGATCAACCCCTGACCGACGCCCCCGCGGTGCCGGCGCTCACCGACGCCGACTTCGACGCGCGGGTGATCGATGCGGGAGGCCTGGTGCTGGTGGACTTCTGGGCCCCCTGGTGCGGTCCGTGCGCCAAGGTGTCGCCGGTCATCGAGGCCCTGGCCGCCGAGCACGCGGGCACCCTGGCCGTGGCCGCGCTCGACGTGGAGGCCCACCCGGCGGCCGCGGCGCGCCATGCCGTGCTGTCGCTGCCGACCATCATCCTGTTCCGCGACGGGGCCGAGGCCGAGCGCCTCACGGGCGCCCCATCGGCGAAGAAGATCCGCAGGGCGCTGGAGAAGCACCTGCCGTAGGTACGATGACGTCCATCGCGGTGCCAGGCACACGACCGCTGCGGCGCCCCAGTCGTCCCGCACGGTGCCAGCCACCCAACCATTCGTCCGGAGACCTCATGACCGACAGGCCCATGCCGCCCATGTACTTCAGCCTCCGCACGGTGCAGCCGTTCGCGGACATGTCCCTCAGGCCCGTGGAGGGCGAGGAGGGCGTGGAGCTCACCATCGCCGACGGGCAGGTGGTGGGCATGCTGCTGCCCGACGTGCGCATGCTGAAGCGCCTCGAGGAGATCTGCGAGAAGGCGGGCATCGACCCCTACGAGTGCTGGCGCCGCGTGCAGGGCGACGTCGACCTCTCGATCAAGATCCGCGAGAAGGCCGGCTGAGCCAGCCGGCGCAGTTGCCTCGCGGAGACTGCGCGGTTCAGCCCAGGGCGGTGACCAGCTCGGCCGCCTCGGGCGCGCCGATGCGGCCGGTCTTCACCAGGCCCACGTCGCCGGACTGCTCGATGACGATGCCGGCGGGCACGCTCCAGATGGGCAGGGCGCCCGCCTCGGGGTGCTCATCGAGGTCGATGTCCACCACCGCGCGGCCGCGCGCGGCGTCGTGGATGGCCTGCTTTGCCGCCGGGCAGCGCGGGCAGTTGGGCGCGGTGACCACCAGCAGCCACGGTCCGTCGCCCTGCAGGTCGAAGGCCTTCTTGAGGTCGTGGGCCGATCCCGCGCGCCGGGCGATCTGCTTCCAGGCGATGCACCCGATGCAGATGCCACTGATGGCCGAGAACAGGGCCACGGCCGCCACCATTCCGGTGACGATCCAACCGGCCAGCGACAGCCCGGCGTAGAGCAGCACGATCGCCACCACCAGCATGACCAGGGCGATCCACTGGGCGAAGCGCACGGGCTTCGACGGCTCGAGCTCCGCGGGGCGCACCGGCAGCAGCGCGAACAGGTAGGCCACCGGCGACCAGCGGGGGCCGATGAGGGCCAGGGCGATGAACGCCGCGGCCACCACCACCACGGCCTGCGTCTGGAAGAGCACGGCCTCGAGGCACAGCAGGCCGGTGATGGCCTGCGCGAAGCGCGGGGCCCACGGGTGCACCACGGCGGGCGTGCGGGCGGGAAGCGGAAGGGTGCTCATGCGGTGGTCCTCGGGAGGAGGCTGCAGGGACGGAAGTCTTAGGCGCGCGACAGCGCGATTGCAACCGGCTCGGCGTCGATCTCGCCGTCCTCCCGGTGCAGCGGGGTGAACGGCACCCCGTGGCCCACCGTGAGCTCGGTGGCCAGCACCTCGCCGGCGATCCAGTCGCGGTGGGCGTCGATGGCCTCGCGGATGCGCGCCGAGCCGTCGAGGTGCAGCACGATGCGGTCCTCCACCCTGAGGTCGGCATCGCGGCGGGCGTTCTGGATGGCGCGCACGAGATCGCGCGCCAGGCCCTCCATCTCGAGCTCGGGGGTGATCCCCGTGGCAAGGCCCACGGCCAGCGCACCGCCCTCGGCCACCGCATACCCCTCGCTCGGGCGCACCTCGCGCAGCAGGTCGTCGTCGCCCAGCACCTCGTCATTGCCGTTGACCGTGACGGTCACGGTGTCACCGGCGTCGAGCGCCTGCACGGTGGCCGTGGCATCGAGCGCCGCCACGGCCTCGGCCATCGCCGGCATGTTCGGGCCCATGCGCGGTCCCAGCGTGCGGTAGTTGGGCTTGAGGCTCACCTGCACCAGGCCACCGGCATCGGTGACGAAGCGCACCGCGCGCACGTTGAGCTCCTCGGCCACGATGCCCGAGAGCCCCTCGAGCTCGCGCGCCGTGGCCGGCGGGCAGGCGATCACCGCCTCGAGCAGCGGCTGGCGCACCTTGAGCTTGGCCTCCTTGCGCGCCGAGCGGCCGAGGGTGGTGGCCTCCATCGCGGCGGCCATGGCCTGCTCGAGCTGCTCGTCACGGCGGCCGCCCGGGGCGGGCCAGTCGGCCAGGTGCACGCTGGGCGGCGCGGCGTCGTCGTGCGCCGCCACGAGGTTGCCCCACATCTCGTCGGCAACGAACGGGCAGAACGGTGCCACCAGCAGCGAGATGGTGGTGAGGCACTCATGCAGCGTGGCGAATGCGGCCGCGGTGTCGGCCGGGTCGTCGCTGCGCCAGAAGCGGCGGCGCGAGGTGCGCACGTACCAGTTGCTGAGGTCGTCGATGAGGTCCTCGAGGGCGCGGCCGGCCGACGTGGGGTCGTAGTCGGCCAGGCGGGCGGTCACCTGCTCGGTGGTGCCGTCGAGGCGCGACAGCGCCCAGCGGTCCATGGCCGAGCGCTCGGCCACGGCGGGCGCGGGGTCGCCCGGCGACCAGCCGTCGGGCAGCGCCGCGTAGGTGACGAGGAACGCATAGGTGTTCCAGAGGGTGAAGAGGAACCTCCGGCGGGTCTCGTCCACCACGTCGAGGCTGAAGCGGAACGACTCCCACGGGCTCTGGGCCGTGAACAGGTACCACCGGAAGGCGTCGGCCCCCGCGTGGTCGATGACCGTCCAGGGCTCCACCACGTTGCCCTTCGACTTGCTCATCTTCTGGCCCTCGCCGTCGAGGATGAGCCCCAGGCACACCACGTTGCGGTAGGGCGACTCGTCGAAGAGCAGCGTGCCCTCGGCCAGCAGCGAGTAGAACCATCCGCGGGTCTGGTCGAGCGCCTCGCACACGAAGTCGGCGGGGAAGCGCCCGGCGAGGTCATCGGGGCCCTCGAAGGGGTGGTGGTGCTGGGCGAACGGCATGGCGCCGGAGTCGAACCACACATCGGCCACCTCGGGCACGCGGTGGGCCACCCCGCCGCAGTGGCAGCGCACGTCGATGTCGTCCACGTACGGGCGGTGCGGGTCGAGCGGGTCGGGCACGTCGCCGATCGCGCGCTCCCGGAGGTCGGCGAACGATCCGATGGCCGTCACATGCGAGCAGTCGTCGCAGCGCCAGAAGGGCAGCGGGGTGCCCCAGTAGCGCTCGCGCGAGATGGCCCAGTCGACGTTGCCCTCGAGCCAGCGGCCGAACCGGCCGTCGCGCACGTGCTCGGGGTGCCAGCCCACCGACGCGTTGAGCTCGAGCATGCGCTCGCGAACGTCGGTGGTGCGGATGTACCACGAGGGCTTGGCGTAGTAGAGCAGGGGCGTGCCGCAGCGCCAGCAGTGGGGGTAGGAGTGCTCATAGGGCTTCTCGCGCTGCACGCGGCCACGGGCCTCGAGGTCGGTGATGAGCGCCCGGTCGGCGTCCTTCACGAACTGCCCCTCGGCCAGCGGCACCGTGGCCGTGAACAGGCCCTGGCGGTCGACGGGGTTGGGGGCGTCGAGGCCGTGCTCGCGCGCGGCGCGCATGTCGTCCTCGCCGAATGCCGGGGCGATGTGCACGATTCCGGTGCCGTCGTCGGTGGTGACGAAGTCGCTCAGCACCACCTGGTGCCTGCCCGGGATGAGGTCGAAGGGCGGCTCGTATTCGGCGCCCGCCAACTCGGCCGCGGGGATCACGCGCTCCACCGCGGCGCCCTCGCCCATCACGGCGCCCACCAGCGCCTCGGCCATCACCAGCCGCTCGTCGCCATCCACCACCACCGCGTAGTCGGTGCCGGGGCTGATGGCCGCGGCCTGGTTGGCCGGAAGCGTCCACGGGGTGGTGGTCCACACCAGCAGCGACGCCTCGCCCCCGGTGACGGAGGCCGCATCGGCCCGCAGCGGGAACTTCACGTAGATCGACGGGTCGGTGACGTCCCTGTAGCCCTGCGCCACCTCGTGGCTGCTCAGCGCCGTGCCGCACCGCGGGCAGTAGGGCACCACCTTGTCGCTCTCGTACACCAGGCCCTTGTCGTGCAGCGTGGCGAGGCTCCACCACACGCTCTCGACATAGTCGGTGTCCATGGTGCGATAGGCCTCGGAGGTGTCCACCCAGAAGCCGATGCGCTCGGTGAGGCGCTCCCACTCGTCGAGGTACTCGCCCACCGACGCCCGGCACCTGGCGTTGAACTCGGCGATGCCGTAGGCCTCGATCTCGGGCTTGCCGCTGATGCCCAGCTGCTTCTCCACCTCGAGCTCCACCGGCAGGCCGTGGCAGTCCCAGCCGGCCTTGCGCTCCACGTAGCGCCCGCGCATGGTGTGGAACCTCGGGAAGATGTCCTTGAACACCCGCGAGAGCACGTGGTGCGATCCGGGGCGACCATTCGCGGTGGGCGGGCCCTCGTAGAACACGTAGGGGTCGTGGCCCTTCCGCATCTCCACGCTCGTGCGGAACACATCGCCGTCGCGCCACGACTGCAGCACGCGCTCCTCCATCGACGTCCACTCGGACGCCGGGCCCACGGGCTTCCAGCGGCTCATGCGGCCGCCCGCTCCCCGCCCTGCCACTCGCGCACCCGCGCGATGACCTGGTGGAAGTCCTCGAAGGGCTCGTATGGCGTGCCGCGCTCGTCGAGCCACTCGGCCAGGTGGGCGCGTGCGAACACCAGGTCGGCCATGCCCGACACGCAGCGGTCGCTGATGCCATCACCCACGAACACGATGGGCTCGCCCTCGTGGCGCACCGACAGCGCATGGCGCTTGCAGCGGCGGTCGCAGAGCTCGCAGATGTCGCCGCGGTCGTCCGAGAACACCAGCGTGCAGCCGTCCTCGCTGAAGATGGCCTCGTTCGCCACCACCTCGAGGTGCCCCAGGCCGATGTCGTCGAGCACCATGTCGATCACCGTGCGGAAGCCCGCCGACATGATGACCACGCGGTGGCCCTCCTCCTCGGCGAACTCCACGAGTTCGAGGATGCCGTCGCGCACGCCCGCGCGCTCGCGCACCAGCGCCATGATGTCGTCGTGCGGCGCCTTGACCTCGGCGAACTGCCGCGACATGGCTTCCTCGATGGTGATGCGGCCGGCGCGCAGATCGGGCTCGAGGTCGTCCCACACGCCCTCGCACCCGTGCTCGTCGACGATGACGTGCAGGGTGTCGCGCATGGTGATCGTGCCGTCGAAATCGACGGCGAGAAGGAGCGGGGCCACGGCCGGTGAGGCTATCAGCGGCACCGCTACCATGATCGGCGTGCAGGAGGTGACCCCATAGACGCTCCGCGTCCCGTATTCATCCATGGCGCAGGCAGGACGCCCGCCTCGTGGGGCCCGCAGCTCGCCCGATTCGAGGGGGCGCTGGCGGTGGCGCTGCCCGGGCACCCCGACGGCGCGCCCCTGCTGGGCGCCCCGGCCATGGCCGAGTGGGTGATCGCCGAGGTCGAGGAGATCCCAGGCCCGCTGGTGATGGTGGGCCACTCCCTGGGCGGCGCCGTGGCGCTCGAGATCGCCCTCATGCGCCCCGATCTCGTGGCCGGGCTCGTGCTGCTGTCCACCGGCGCCCGCCTTCCCGTGCCCGATGAGGCCCTCGCGCGCATCGACGCCGACTTCACCGCCGAGTGCGCGCGGTTCGTGGAGGAGTCGTGGCTGCACCACGAGCCCGAGCTCATCCGCCGCGGGACCAACTCGGTCATCTCCATGGGCCCGGAGTCGCTGCGCGCCGACTACCTCTCGGCGCGCGACCACGACCTGCGCGGCAAGCTCGGCGAGGTCGACGTGCCCGCCATGGTGATCAGCGGCGAGTCCGACCCGCTGGTGCCCACCTGGCTCTCGGAGGAGCTCGCCGACGAGCTGCCCGGTGCCTCGCTGGCCATCATCGCCGAGACCGCGCACGTGCCGCAGCTGGAGCGACCGGAGATGATCGACCTGCTCATCGCCGCGTTCCTCGCCCGGCTCGAGCTGTCGATGGCGGAGGACGCTTGACCGAACCGCGGCACGCTGCGGATCACCCGATCGCGATCCTCGTCAACCCCCGCTCCACCGCGGCGCAGGAGGGCCTGACCGAGTACGCCCGGGAGCGGCTCGAGCCCTTCGGCGTGCAGGCCGTGCTCACCACGCGCCAGCGCGGGCACGCGGCCGAACTGGCGAAGCTCGCGATGAAGGAGCATGACGCCCTCACCGTGGTGACCCTGGGTGGCGACGGCACGGCCGCCGAGGCCGCCGGGGCGCTGGTGAACACCGGCGCGGCCCTGGCGCCGATCCCCACCGGCAGCACCAACGTGTTCTCGCGCACCATCGGCTGGCCCATGGATCCGCGGCTGGCCATCGACCGCCTGGTCGACGCCATCGCGCGCGGGCAGCGCGCCGAGCCCGTGACCATCGGCATCGTGGAGGCCGACGGCCAGGAGCGGCCCTTCATCGTGAACGCCGGCGTGGGAATCGATGCCGAGGCCGCCGACATGGTGGAGCGCCACCCGGACATGAAGCGCCGCATCGGCCAGCTGTGGTTCGCCGGCGCCACGTTCGTGGCCGCCGCACGCCACGTGCGCAAGGCGCCGATGCGGGTGAGCGTGGACCACGGCACCCCCTTCCCGCTGGCATCGATGAGCATCGCCTGCACCCGGCCCTATGCGTACTTCCGCACCCACGCCTTCGACCTCATCCCCGATGCCGGCCACGACGGCGCCCTGGGCTGGCTCGGCTCGGTGGGCCGGGGCATGTCGGGCCCCGCCATCGCCGCTGCCGGCGCCTTCACCGGCGGATGGCACCTCGACTCGCCGCGCATCGCGCACGGCGTGGCCCATGAGGAGATCGTGCTGGACTCACCCGACGGCATGGCGCTGCAGGCCGATGGCGAGCCGCTGGGGCGGCACCGGCGCATCGTGGTGCGGCCGGCCAGCGGACTGCTTGTGCTGCGAGGGGATTCCCGGCCCGGGGCCTAGATCTCCTGCCCGGCCACGAGGTCGTCGAGGTGGGTGTCGATGCGCCGGCCCAGCATGGCGAGCGCCCGGGCGCTGCCCGGCCCCCCGTGCCGCGCCGACAGGCACAGCGTGGCGCGGAGGTCGCGCATGGCCGCGGCGGCGCCGGCGGGCAGGCTGCCGCCGTCAGAGGGCCCGGCCGGCGGCCACTCCGGCGGGCGCCCCTGCATGAGCGGGTGGATCACCCGTCGCGTGGCCCCCACCACGGCCTCGAACTCGGTGTCGGGAAGCCCCGCACGGGCGTCGTCGAGGATGTCGCGCACCTGCGGCCAGGGATCGGACGGCTCGCCGTCGGGGGCCGATCGCGCGAGGGCCAGCGGGTCGTCGATCGGCGCCAGGCGGCTGGCGTCCATGCGGCGGTCCGCGGGGTCCTCCTCGGGCGGCATGCTCAGCCCGGCGGCGGGGTCTCGCGGCCCGTGGCCATGCCCATGCCGCCCTCGGGGTCGCGCAGCGGGCCGAGCTTGCGGAAGCGCTCGCGGCGGGCACGGCGGCGGTCGGCCGGCGACATGGCCCCGAGCTCCGCGAGGGCACGCGAGAGGTACTGGTCGAGGATCTCCGCGGCCTGCTCGTGATCGGTGTGCGCCCCGCCCTCGGGCTCGGGCACCACGGCGTCCACCACGCCCCAGCGGTAGCAGTTGGCCGCCGTCGGCTTGAAGGCCTGGGCGGCGAGCTTGGCCTTGCTGGCGTCGCGCCAGAGGATCGCCGAGGCGCCCTCGGGGCTGATCACCGAGTAGGTGCTGTTCTCGAGCATGAGCACGCGGTCGGCCACGCCCAGGCCCAGCGCGCCGCCCGATGAGCCCTCGCCGATGACCACCGCGACCGTGGGCACGTCGAGGCGCCACATCATCTGGATGCTGCGGCTGATCGCCCCGCCCTGCCCCCGCTCCTCGGCGCTGGCGCCGGGGAAAGCCCCCGGCGTATCGATGAGGGTGACCACCGGCATGCCCAGGCGGTTGGCGACCTCCATCACGCGCATGGCCTTGCGGTAGCCCTCGGGCCCCGCCATGCCGAAGTTGCGGTAGGTGCGCTCGTTGGTGTCGCGGCCCTTCTGCTGGCCGATGAACGCCACCGGGTGGTCGTGGTACCGCCCGAATCCCGCGACCATCGCCGCGTCGTCGGCGTAGTAGCGATCGCCGTGGAGCTCCTCGAAGTCGCTGCACAGGCGGTTGATGTAGTCGAGCGTGTAGGGCCGCTCGGCGTGGCGCGCCAGCTGCACGCGCTCCCAGAGGTCTTCGTCCTGCGGCTCCGGGCCACGCCGCACCTTGTCGGCGACCTTCCGCACGAAGCGCCCGCCCTGCTTGCGGTCGGTCATGCGGGGGTGTCCCCCGCATCCTCGCCGTCGGTGGAGCCCGGACGGATGCGGTCCATCATCTTGCGGGGCAGCGACGGCAGCGCCTGCACGGCCTCGCCCACCTTCTGCGCGCCGCCCTGCGCCCACTGCAGCGCGGGTGCCGCGGTGCTGGCGTCGTCGCCGGGCGGACGGCTGAGGATGTGCAGCACGCGGCCGATGCGCTCGGCCAGCTCGCGGCGGTCCACCACGGCGTCCACCTGGCCGTTGCGCAGCTGCGCCTCGGCGCGGCCGAAGTCGTCGGGCAGCACCTCGCGCGTGGTCTCCTCGATCACGCGCGGGCCGCTGAAGGCGATGAGCGCGCCGGGCTCGGCGTAGGTGACATCACCCAGCGACGCGAACGATGCCCACACCCCGCCCGTGGTGGGGTGCGCGAGCACCACGACCACCGGCACGCGGGCGTCGGCGAGGGCGTCGAGCGCGATGACGGTCTTGGCCATCTGCATCAGCGCCAGGGTGCCCTCCTGCATGCGCGCGCCACCGGAGGCCGTCACCACGATGAGCGGCAGGCCCTCTGATGCCGCGTAGTCGCAGGCGCGCGCCAGCTTCTCGCCCACCACCGCGCCCATGCTGCCGCCCATGAACGTGAAGTCCATCACGGCCGCCACGGCGGGCTGGTGGCGCACCTCGAGCTGCGCGCACACGATGGCCTCGCCCATGCCCGTGGACTTCTCGGCGTCGACGATGCGCTCGGTGTACGGCTTGAGGTCGGTGAACTGCAGTGGGTCCGATGCCCGGAGCTCGGGCCACAGCTCCACGTAGCCGCCGGGCTCGCCCAGCTGCTCCATGCGCTCGCGGGCCGTGACGGCGAAGTGGTGCCCGCACGCGGGGCACACCCGCAGGTTGCGGCGCATCTCGTCGGCCGAGTAGTGGCTGTCGCACTTGGGGCAGGTGCCGGCGTCGGCCTTGATGCGCCGCGGGCGGCCGTCGCGGTGCGCCAACTGGCGCAGGCGGTCGACCGAGACGTGGATGTTGTGCCCGACGCGGCTCATCGCGCACCCATCATCGCACGGCGGTGGCGTCGGATTGGTGAATGGGCTTCGCCCCGGTGGCCAGCCAGTCCTCCACCGCCTTGCGGTAGGTGGGCACGAGGCGGGCCTCGTGGCGGTGGCCCAGCAGCTCACGGGCCGCCACCTCGGGCGAGCGGCCGCGCAGGCGCAGCACCGCATAGGCCACGAACAGCGACCGGCGGCGGCCGCGCTGGCAGTGGATGAGCACCCGCGCGTTGGGGTCGTCGTCCAGCCATCCGGCGGCGATCTCGGCGGCGCGGGCCCACTTCTCGGGCGGCTGGTGGCGGCCGTGGTCCCACATGGGCGCCACGGCCACGTTGCGATCGCCGAACACCTGGCGCTCGGCCGAGAGGTCCTGGCTGAAGTGGGTCTGCAGGCGGGCGCGGCAGTTCACCACGTGGGTCACGCCGTCGCGCGCGAGGAGCTGCAGGCTCTCGGGCGTGGGCACGCTGCCGATGGCGATGCGCTCATCGCCGATCCAGGTCCACGGTCGCGTGCGGGTGCCGGGGCCGTACACCAGGGTGGCCAGGCGGAACCAGGCGTCGCGGAGGGGGGTGAGGGCCACGCGCAGCCTGCCCGGGAAGTGTCCGCCCGCATGGCCGGACTTCGCCATCAGTCCTCCATGCGGCGGAACGCCAGGGTGGCGTTGTGCCCACCGAACCCGAACACGTTCGAGAGCGCCACGCGCACATCGGCCTCGCGGGCCTCATCGAGCACGTGGTCCACGCCTGCGCATTCGGGGTCGAGCTCGGTGACGTTGATCGTGGGCGGCACCACGCCGTCGCGCACGGCCAGCGCGGTGAGCGCGGCCTCCAGCGCGCCCGCGGCGCCCAGGGTGTGGCCGTGCATGGACTTGGTGCTGCTCACCATGGTGGCCGCGGCCTTCTCATCGCCCAGCGCGCGGCGGATGACGCGGATCTCGGACGGGTCGCCCACCGGCGTGGAGGTGCCGTGGGCATTCACGTAGTCCACCTCGGATGCCTCGAGGCCGGCGTCGGCGAGGGCCATGGTCATGGCCAGGGCCGGGCCCACGGCGGTGGGGTCGGGCTCGGTGATGTGGTGGGCGTCACCCGACAGGCCGTATCCCGCGAGCTCGCAGATGATGTCCGCGCCGCGGTCGAGCGCGTGGCCGAGTTCCTCGAGTATCAGCACGGCGCCCGCCTCGCCCATCACGAAGCCGTCACGGCCGATGTCGAACGGGCGGCTGGCGGTGCCGGGGTCGTCGTTGCGCGTGGAGAGCGCCTTCATGGCGTTGAAGCCGGCGATGCCCACCAGCGCCACCGCGCCCTCGGTGCCTCCGGCGATCATGGCGTCGGCGCGGCCCAGGCGGATGTGGTCGAAGGCGTCGCCGATCGCGTGGTTGGCCGAGGCGCACGCGGTGGTGGAGCACGAGAGCGGGCCCTGCAGGCCGATCTCCATCGATGCCTGCGCGGCGCCCATGTTGGCGATGATCGTGGGGATGAACAGCGGGCTCAGGCGCGTGGGGCCCAGGTCGCGCAGGCGCACGGTCTGCTCATGCCAGGTCTGGATTCCCCCGATGCCCGATCCGATGATCACGCCCATGCGGTCGGGGGTGACCGTTCCCTTGATCCCCGACTCCTCGTACCCCAGCATCGCGGCGGCCACGCCCAGGTGCGAGAAGCGGTCCATGCGGCGGGCGGTCTTGCGGTCGAGGAACTGCTCGATGTCGAAGGCGTCGGGCACCTCGCAGGCGAAGTGCGTGTCGCAGTCGCTGGGATCGAACTGCCGGATGGTCGCCGCCGTGGAGGTGCCCGCCTTCGCCGCGGCCCAGGCGTCGTCGCGCCCGATTCCGAGCGGCGACACCAGGCCGATGCCCGTGATCACCACCCGGCGCAGGCCCCTACCGTCTATGAGCGTGGTACCCATCGCGACTCCCGCCTACATCCCCAGGCCGCCGTCCACCGGGATGACCGTCCCGGTGATGAACGACGACGCGTCCGAGCAGAGGAATGCCACGAGGCCCGCGACATCCTCCGGTGTTCCCAGGCGACCCAGAGGGGTATGGCCGATCAACTGCTCCTTGATGTCGTCCGACAGCACGTCGGTCATGTCGGTGCTGATGTACCCCGGGGCGATGGCATTGGCCCGCACCCCGCGGGATCCCGCCTCCTTGGCGAGCGACTTCGTCATGCCGATAAGTCCGGCCTTCGCGGCAGCGTAATTCACCTGACCCGCATTGCCCATGAGGCCCACCACCGACGACACCGCCACGATCGACCCCTCGCGTCGCTTCATCATGCCGCGAAGCGCCGCCCGGGCGCAGTAGAACGATCCCGACAGGTTGGTGTCGATCACCGCGCGCCAGTCGTCGTCGCTCATGCGCATCATCAGCCCGTCGCGGGTGATGCCGGCGTTCAGCACCAGGGCGCCCAGCGGGCCCAGGGCATCCTCGGCGGCGCTCACCACGGCCTCGGCCGCGGCGGGGTCGGCGATGTCGCCCTGCACGATGGCGGCCTTGGTGCCCGCGGCCTCCACGGCCGCGGCGGTGGCCTCGGCGCCGGCCAGGTCGTTCACGTAGCCCACGGCCACGTCGTGCCCCCCCGCGGCCAGCGCCACGGCGCACGCCGCGCCGATTCCCCGGCTCGCGCCGGTCACCAGCGCCACGCTCATGCCATCACCTGCGCGATGCCCTCGAGCCCGTCGGGGCCCGACACCTGGTGAAGCGTGGCGTCGCGCTTGATGCGCTTCACCAGGCCCGACAGCACGCGGCCCGGGCCGAGTTCCACGAAGGTGTCGGCGCCCATTGCGATGGCCGTCTCCACCGCGTGGCCGAAGCGCACCGGCGAGGTGAGCTGGTCGAGCAGCACCGGACGCATGCGGTCGGCGGGCTCCACCTGCGCCGTGGTGGTGGACAGGAACGCGGGCGACGGCGGCTGGGGATCCCAGGCCTCGAGGGCGGGCGCCAGGCGCTCGGACGCCGGCTCCATGAGCGGGCTGTGGAACGCCCCGCCCACCTTCAGCTGGGTGGCCTTCACGCCGCGCTCGGATGCCATCGCGAGCAACCGCCCGATGCCGTCCACGCTTCCCGACGCCACCACCTGGCCGGGACAGTTGTAGTTGGCGGGCCACACCTCGCCCGCCTCGGCGCAGAGCGACTCGGCCTCGCCGTCGGACAGCCCGAGGATGGCCGCCATGGTGCCGGGGCGGGCCTCGCCCGCCGCCTGCATGGCCGCGCCGCGCTCGCCCACCAGGCGCAGGGCGTCGCCGAAGCCGATCGACCCACAGGCCACGAGGGCCGAGAACTCGCCCAGCGAGTGGCCCATGGCGAGGTCGCCCCCCAGGCCGTGGTCGCGGGCCACCCGCAGGCAGGCCACGCTCATCGCCAGGATCGCCGGTTGGCACACGTCGGTGCGCACCAGGTCGTCTTCCGGGCCCTCGAAGATGATCTTCGTGATGTCGTAGCCCAGGGCGTCGTTGGCCTCGGCGAAGGTGTCCGCCGCCGCGGGAAAGGCCTCGGCCAGCTCGCGGCCCATGCCCACCTGCTGGGCGCCCTGGCCCGGGAAGAGCAGGGCGATCATGCGCGGGGCTCCCAGCGCACCAGCACGCTGCCCCACGTGAGGCCGGCGCCGAACCCCACCATCATCACCAGGTCGCCGGGAGTGAGCTGCCCGGTGTCGAGGGCGTCCGCCATGGCCAGGGGAATGCTGGCCGATGAGGTGTTGCCCACGCGATCGAGGTTCATCACCACCTTCTCCCGGGGAATCCCCATGCGCTCGGATGCATGCTCGAGTATGCGCTCGTTGGCCTGGTGGGCCACCAGCAGGTCGACATCGTCGATGGTGAGCCCGGCCTCATCGAGCAGGCGCTGGGAGCTCTCCACGAGGATGCGCGTGGCGAACCGGAACACCTCACGGCCGTTCATCTGGATGCAGCCGTCGGCCCGGGGCGTGTCGTCGGTGACCGGCGTGCGCGTGCCGCCGGCCGGAACCCACAGGTCGTTGCGACCGCTGCCATCCGACCCGAGCTCCACCCCCACCACGCCCGTGCCGGGCTCGCCGTCGTCGGCCTCGATCAGCACCGCGCCCGCGCCGTCGGCGAACAGCACGCAGGTTGCGCGGTCCTCCCAGTCGATGATGCGCGAGAGCGTCTCTGCCCCCACCACCACGGCCTTTCGGGCAATGCCGCTCTCCACCATCCCGGTGGCCTGCGCCATGCCGTACATGAGCCCCGTGCACACGGCGTTGGTGTCGTAGGCCGCCACGGAGTCCATGCCGGTCATGGTGCCGACCAATGGGGCGCAGGGCGGGAACACGTAGTCGGGGGTGGTGGTGGCCACCACCAGCAGGTCGATCTCGGAGGGGTCGGTGCCGGTGCGCCGCAGCACGTCGCGCACGGCCTCGGCCGCCAGGTCGGTGGTGGCCTGGTCGTCGGCGGCGATGTGGCGCTCGCGGATTCCCGTGCGCGAGATGATCCACTCGTCGCTGGTGTCGACCATCTCCTCGAGCTCGGCGTTGGTGAGCACGCGCTCGGGCACGTAGCCGCCCACGCCCGTGAGGCGTGCGCGCGGCCGCGCGCGGGATCCGCCGGCCACGATGCTCAGGACGCCCCCACCTGGTCGCGGTCGACGATGGCGAACTTGAGGATCGCCTGGCACGCCACCTCGTCGCCCACCTTCGCGACGGCCTCGGCCTCGCCGATGGGGCCGCGCACGCGGGTGACGCGGGTCTCGAACTCGAGCACGTCGCCCGGCCTCACCGGACGCTTGAAGCGGCACTTGTCCACGCCCGCGAACAGCGCCAGCTTGCCCTTGCCATCGTCGGTGGAGAGCGCCGCGAGGGCACCGGTCTGCGCCAGGGCCTCGACGATGATCACCCCGGGCATGATGGGCTCACCGGGGAAGTGACCGGCGAGAAAGGGCGTGTCGGGGCGCAGGGTCCACCGGGCGCGGGCCGACTCGCCGGGAACCAGTTCCAGCACCTCGTCGATGAAGAGGAACGGATCCCGGTGGGGGAGCACGTCCTTGGGGTCCGGGAGATCGGTCACGTTCCCGCAAGGCTACTGGTTTCGGGCCGTATCCTGCGGGCGATGACCGACTCGCTCTCCACCCACCCGTCCGCGTGCCCGGTGTGCGGCATGCGGGGTGGTCGCGAGGTGCTGCGCGCCCGCGACCACCGGCGCGGCATGCCCGGCGAATTCCGCGTGGTGGAGTGCACCTCGTGCCGCCTGTGCCGCACCGATCCGTGGCCCGACGACCCCGCCGCCTGGTACCCGGACGAGTACCCCCAGCACGGCGGGGGTGAGTCGGCCACCGCCCGGGCGTCGCGCATGGCGCTGGCCCGGGCGGGGCGATCGGGCGCGGGCGTGGCGCGCGCGCTGGGCGTGGCGATCCCCGAGGCCGAGACCGGCGGCCCCATGCGCCCGGGCATGCGGGTGCTCGACATCGGCGCGGGCACGGGCGGGGCCGTGATGGCCCTGCGCGAGGCCGGTCACGAGGCCTGGGGCGTGGAGCCGTCGGCGCGGGCGGTGGAGGTGGCGCATTCGCGCGGCAACCGCTGGGTACTGAACGGATCGCTTGACGGCCTGCTGCACGACGGGGCCCTTCCGGACGGCCCCTGGGATGTCGTGCGCATGTCGCAGGTGCTCGAGCACGTGCCCGACCCCCTCGCCACCCTGGGCAGCATCCGCGACCTGCTCGCCCCCGGCGGGCGCCTCATCATCGGCGTCCCCAACATCCGGTCGCTCGCCGCCCGGGCCATGCGTGGGTCGTGGGACGGACTCGAGTTGCCCCGGCACCTCGTGCACTACGACCGCGACTCTCTGCGGTGGGTGCTGGCGCTCGCGGGCTTCCGCGTCGCCTCGCTGCGCACCACGCCCCTCATGGGCGTGCTGCCGGGGTCGGTCGACGCCCGAACGGCCGGCGGCCACCGGCAGCGCGGGTGGAGCGACGCCCTGCCGGTGCGCCTGCTGGCGTATCCGCTGGAGTGGGGCCTCGGCCTCGTGGGCCAGGGCGACGGCCTTCTCGCCGTGGCCCGGCGGGCAGGGGGCTAGCCCCTCCCCGCCGGATCGGCGTCACATCCCGGCGTCAACCCCGGGGG
>JAFMJQ010000068.1 GCA_017853415.1 Thermoleophilia bacterium
GGCACCCAGAGCACATCCGACTCGCCCGCGGCCTTGTTGGCGCCGCGCGCGAGGATGAAGAAGAGGTCGGAGAGCCGGTTGAGGTAGGCGATGACGTTCTCGCCCACGGCACCCGTGGGCTCGTGGTCGGCCAGCATCACCACCGCGCGCTCGGCGCGACGGCACACGGTGCGGGCCACGTGCAGCTGGGCCGCAGCCGGCGTTCCACCGGGCAGCACGAAGCTCGTGAGGGGCTCGAGGCCGCCGTTGACCTCGTCGCACCAGGCCTCGAGCCAGGCGATGCGCTCGGGGGCGATGCGCAGGCGCCCGTCCTCGGCCTCGGGATCAACCGGCACCGCGAGGTCGGCACCCACGTCGAAGAGGTCGTTCTGCACCTGGCCGAGGCGCTCGTCCCAGCCGCCGGGGAGATCGGCCAGGCGCACCACCCCCACCTGGGCGTTGAGCTCGTCCACCTCGCCGTAGGCGTTCACGCGCAGGTGATCCTTGCGCACCAGCGTCATGTCCCCGAGGCGGGTGTCGCCCTGATCGCCCTGCCGCGTGTAGATCTTGGTCAGGTTGATTCCCATGGGGCGTCACCATAGACCGCCCCGCGGCCGTCACGGGCGGCCTACGGCAGGGCCGGCGACGCGGGGGGCAGGTGGTCGCTCACCCATGCGCGCGCGAAGCGCTCGGCGGTGGCGACATCGTGCACGCGGCCCATCAGCTGCTCCTCGCGCGTGGCGATGAGCAGGTCGGCAAGCCACGGCCCGGGCTGCCGCCCCAGCATCGATGCCAGCTCTGCGCCATCGAGCGGCGGGCGAATGGGCTCCATGGCGTCGATGCGCGCGTGCGCGGCGAGCATGTCGCGCGCCAGCGCGAGGTGACGGGTGATCTGGATGGGCGTGGTGCGCGGTCCGTTGGTGGCGAGCCGGTCGGCCGCCGACAGCACGATGGCCTCCACGGGATCGGGCGCCACCCGCCGCAGGTAGCGGTCGTACTGCACCAGCGTGAGCGGCTGGCGATGCACCATGAAGCCGAGCACCAGGTGATCGCGCACCCCGTGCGCCACGAACTCGCGCAGGCGGTTGGACGTCTTCATGCGACGAAACCACGCGTCGGCCATGTCGGCTCCGCGGCGGTCGTGGCCAATGAAGGTGACCCGGCCGGTGTCCATCACGCCCCGGGTCTCGGCCTTCGCCATGTCGTGCAGCAGCGCGGTGAGCCGCAGGGCCTCGCCACGGGTGAGGTCGTCGGCCAGGGGCTGCGCCAGGGTGGCGGCCACCAGCCCGGCGTCGCCGCGGAAGACCGGCTCGGGGTCGCGCTCGATGGCCACCACGTTGTCGAGCACCTCGAACGTGTGGCCGAGCACGTCGAGGTGGTGGTACTCGCTCTGGTCCACCCCGCGGCAGTCGTCGAGCTCGGGGATGAGCCCGCCGAGCCCGCCGAGGGCGTCGAGCGCGCGCACAGCCCCACCCGGGTCGGGCGCAGTGATGATGCGCGCGAGTTCCTCCATCGCGCGCTCGCCCGGCACCGTGGCGAGCGATGGCGCGGCGCTGCGGGCGGCGGCCGCGGCCGCCGGTTCGACGTCGAACCCGAGCGCATCGGCGATGCGCGCCAGCCGCAGCACGCGCACGGGGTCGTCGGCCAGCGCCGAGGGCGACACCAGCGCCATGCGGCGGGCCTCGAGGTCGGCGAGTCCGCCATGGCGGTCGATCACCCGGCCATCCCCCCGCACGGGGAGCGCAAGCGCGTTGATGGTGAAGTCGCGGCGCGAGAGGTCGTCGTCGAGCCCCTCTCCCAGCACCGGCATGATGTCCACCTGGCAGCCCAGGTCGCCGCCGCTCACCCGCCACGCGCCGAACTCTCGCGACAGGGGGAATCGCGCGGCGCGGTGGGCGCGCGACAGCGCCGCGGCCTCGGCGGCGGCGTCACCCTGGGTGACGACGTCGAGGTCGGCCACGGGGCGCCCCAGCAGCGCGTCGCGCAACCCACCCCCCACCACCCACGCCGGGGCCGTGAGGGCCGCCAGCGGCGCGGTGAGGGCGGCGGCGTCGAGGCGGCCGCTCACCCCTGGGTGATCCGCGCCACGCGCGGGCTCACGGCGCACGTGACCTCGTACGAGATCGACCCGCGGCGCCGGGCGATCTCCTCGGCCGTGATGCGATCGGTGCCCTGGCGACCGATGATCACCACCTCCTCCCCGCCGCGCTCGCCGGCCTCGGGGCCGAGGTCGACCGCGATGAGGTCCATCGACACCGTGCCCACCACCGGCACGCGACGACCACCCACGAGCACCTCGTCGTTGTTCGAGAGATCACGCGAGAAGCCGTCGGCGTAGCCAACCGGGATGATGCCCACCCACGTGCCCCGGGCCGCGCGCCAGGTGCGGCCGTAGCCCGCGCTCATGCGCGACGTGAAGGGCTTCACCGTGGCCAGCCGCGATCGCCAGGTCATCACCGGCACCAGGTCATCGTCGCTGGGGTCGCCGCCGAAGGGCGAGCAGCCGTAGAGCGCGATTCCGCAGCGCACCATGTCGAAGGCCGCATCGGCGTCGCGCAGCGTGGCGGCGCTGTTGGCCGCGTGCACCTGCACGTCGGGGAACCGCTCGCGAAATGCGGGGATGAGCTGGCGGAACCTCACGAGCTGCTCGCGCATGAAGCCGGCCTCGGGACCCTCGCGCTCGTCGGCGGTGGCGAAGTGGGTCATGAGGCCCCGCACTTCGGCGCCTCCGGCCGCCGCGGCCTCGGCCAGGGCCAGGGCCTCATCGGGGGCCACGCCGAGCCGCCCCATGCCGGTGTCCACCTCCACGTGCACGCGTGCCGGGCGGTCGGGCGTGGCCGCCGCGAGCATTCCCTGCACCCCATCGCGATCGCCCACCACCACCTCGCAGCCGGCGGCGAGCGCGCGCTCGAACCCGGCGCCCGCGAGCGGGCTCATGATGAGGATGCGCGCGGTGAGCCCGCCCAGGCGAAGTTCCTCGGCCTCCTCCACGCTGGCCACGGCCAGGCTGCCGGCCCCGCCGTCGAGCGCCGCGAAGGCGCAATCCACGGCGCCGTGGCCGTAGCCGTTGGCCTTCACCACGGCCATGAGCTCGGCCCCGCCGGCCGCCCGCGCCAGGCGCGCCGCGTTGTGGCGGATCGCCGGCAGGTCGATGACCGCGGTGGATCGGGCCTCGTTCATGCCCACCCCTCGCCGTCCGCGCCCTGCGCATCGACAGCAACCAGGGCCCCGGGGAGCGCCTCGATGATGTCGCTTGCGATGGTGCCGTCGCCGCGCCCGGCCAGCACGCCCGCCCGTGCGTGCAGCGCGGCGGCGCAGGTGGCCGCATCGGCCGCCTGCATGCCGCGCGCGAGCAGGGCGGCGATGATGCCCGAGAGCACGTCGCCCGACCCCGCGGTGGCCAGCGCTGGCGTGCCGCCCTCGATCACCACGGGCAGGGCCCCCGGCGCGCAGATGATCGTGCCGGGGCCCTTCAGCAGCGCCACGGCGCCCGAGCGCTCGGCGAGATCACGGGCCGCGGCCAGGCGCCCGGCATCCACCTGCTCGCGTGAGGTGCCGAGCAGCCGCGCGGCCTCTCCCGCGTGCGGCGTGATCACCGTGGGGGCGGGGCGCTCGCGCAGTGCCCCGAGATCGTCGCCCAGGTGCCAGAGGCCATCGGCGTCGAGCACCACGGGCAGGGCCACGCCTGCGAGCACGGCGCGCACGAGCGGCGCGGTGGCCGCGTCGCGGCCGAGCCCCGGCCCCAGCACCACCGCGCCCACGCGCGCGGCCTGGCGCATGATGGCGTCGAGGGCGTGCACCGAGACACCCGCGTCGCCGGCGACCCCCGTCACCATGACCTCGGGCGTGCCCACCGCCACCTCCGATCGCACGCCATGGGGCACGCACGCCGCCACGATTCCCGCCCCGGCCCGCAGGGCCGCCCGGGTGCACAGCCGCGCGGCGCCGCTCATGCCCGGAGCACCGGCCACGGCCAGCACCCCACCGGCGCGGTACTTGTCGTCGCCCGCGCCGCGCGGGGGGATCGCGCCGATCACGCCCTCGGTGGCCAGCCATGCGGCGGGATCGGGCCGGATGTCGCGCGGAATGCCGATGTCGGCCACCACCACGCGGCCCGCGAGTTCGCGGCCGGGGGCCACGCGCAGCCCCACCTTCTCGGCCGCGAAGGTGATGGTGAGATCGGCGCGCACCGCGGGGCCGGGCGCGGCGCCGGTGTCGCCGTCCACGCCCGTGGGCATGTCGAGGGCCGCGACCGGGGCGCCCGAGGCCACCACGGCCTCCACGGCATCTGCCACGCCGCCGCGCGGCGCGCCCGCGGTGCCCGTGCCGAGCAGGGCATCCACCACCACGCGACCGCCGGCGCGCAGGTCGGCGAGGTCGACACCACCCACGGCGATGCCGGCCTGCAGCGCCCGCGCCGTCATCAGCGCGCCATCCGGGGTTCCGGGCTCGCGGGCACCGGGTGCCTGCACGCGCACGTCCCAGCCCGCGCCCGCGAGGTGCCGCGCGACCACCATGCCGTCGCCGCCGTTGTTGCCGGGGCCCACCAGCACGGTGGCAGCGGAGCCGGGCGGGAACGCCGCGAGGATCTCCCGGGCGGCGAGGGTTCCGGCGGTCTCCATGAGCACCTCGCCGGGGATCCCGCCCGCGATCGCGCGCGCGTCGGCGTCGCGTACGGCGGCGGCATCGAACAGCGGGCGCATCCCGGGCAGGCTCGGCATGCCCGACATCCTATTGACGCGGCTAGGCGCCCCTCAGGATCGCCACCGCGGCGGCCATCCCGCGCGAGTGGGTGAGCGACAGCATCACCTCGACCACGCCCAGGTCGCCCGCCCGCCTGAGGCACCTCCCGGCGAGGATCGCCGTGGGCGCACCGCGCCCGCGCACGACCTCCACCTCGTGCCAGCGGGTCATGCCGATGCCCAGCGCCTTGCCCACGGCCTCCTTCGCCGCGAAGCGGGCCGCGAAGTGCTGCGGGGGGTACTTGCGCGATGCGCAGTAGGCCTCCTCGGCCGGGGTGAAGCACCGCTGGGCGAACCGGGGGTGCCGCTCGAGGGCCTGCTCGATGCGATCGATCTCGATGAGGTCGATGCCCACGCCCAGGATCCCCGTGCCCATGGGCGGGGTCATTCCACCGTGACCGTCTTCGCGAGGTTGCGCGGCTGGTCGACGTTGAGCCCCCTGGCGCGCGCCACCGCGTAGGCGAACAGCTGCAGCGGCACCACCGCGAGCACCGAGGCCAGCAGCGGCGGCGTGCGCGGCACGAACATGACGTCGTCGGCGTGCTCGACGATCTCCTCGTTGCCCTTGGTGGCCACGGCGATCACCTGCGCACCGCGCGCGCGCACCTCCTGGATGTTCGAGACGACCTTGTCGAACACGTGGCCGTCGGTGGCCACCACCACCACCGGGGACCCGTCGTCGAGCAGGGCGATGGGCCCGTGCTTCATCTCGCCCGCCGGGTAGGCCTCGGTGGGCACGTACGAGATCTCCTTGAGCTTCAGCGCGCCCTCGTACGACACCGGCATGCCCACGTGGCGACCCAGGTAGAGGAAGAACTCACGATCGGCGTACTTCTCGCCCACCTCCACGGCGTGGGCGGCGTCGGGCGAGTCGAGGTACTCCTGCACGAGGTCCGGGAGGCGGTGGAGCTCATCGCCCAGGTCGGCGGCACCGGCCGCCGACAGCACGTGGCGGGCGCGCCCCAGCTTCAGCGCCAGCAGCGCGAGGGCCACCACCTGCGCGGTGTGGGTCTTGGTGGCGGCGACGCCGATCTCGAGCCCGGCGCGGGTGTAGATGACGCCATCGGCGTCGCGCACGGCCTGCGAGCCCATGATGTTGGTGAGCGCCACCACGTGCGCACCGCGCTCGCGGGCCACCCGCATGGCGGCCAGGGTGTCGGCCGTCTCGCCGCTCTGGGTGATGCCGATCACCAGGTCGCCGGGGCCGGCGAGGCAGGTGCGGTAGCGGTACTCGCTGGCCACCTCCACGTGCACCGGCACCTGGGCCCAGTCCTCGATGAGGTACCGGCCCACCAGGCCGGCATGGAACGACGTGCCGCAGGCCACGATGTGCACGCGCTCCACGCGGGCGAGCGCGGCGTCGTCGAGCCCGAGCCCCGGAAGGTCGATCTCGCCCTCCGGACGCAGGCGGTCACCGATGGTGTCGCGCAGCGCCCCGGGCTGCTCGTGGATCTCCTTGAGCATGAAGGTGTCGTAGCCGCCCTTCTCGGCGGCGTCGTCGTCCCAGTCGACGCGCGTGACCTCACGGGCGATCACCTTGTCGCCGTCGTGGATCGTGACCGAGTCGGCCTCCACCACCACGATCTCGCCCGACTCCACGAGGATCGTGTCGCGGGTCTCGGGCAGGAACGCCGGGATGGCCGAGGCCACGAAGCGCTCGCCATCGCCCACCCCCACCACCAGCGGGGTCTCCTGCCGGTAGGCCACCAGGCGTCCGGGCTCGGCCACGCTGGCCGCCACGATGGTGAAGTGGCCCTCGAGCTGCACCACGGCGGCCCGCATGGCCGCGACGAGGTCGCCCTCGTAGTGGCGGGCGATGAGGTGCGGGATCACCTCGGCGTCGGTCTCGCTGCGGAACACCACGCCCTGGTCCTGCAGTTCGGCGCGCAGGCGCGCGTAGTTCTCGACGATGCCGTTCATCACCACGCTGATGCGCCCGGATGCGTCGGAGTGCGGGTGGGCGTTGGCCTCGGTGACCCGCCCGTGGGTGGCCCATCGGGTGTGGCCCATGCCCATTATGGCCGGGGAGGCATCGGCGCCCGCGGCGTGCGCGGCCTTTCGCAGCTCGGCCAGGTTGCCCACGGCACGCACGGTCGTGAAGCCGTCCTCGCCCAGCAGCACGATGCCCGCGGAGTCGTACCCGCGGTACTCCAGGCGCTCGAGGCCCGAGAGGATGAGTTCCTCGCATGGGCGCGACCCGACGAACCCGATGATGCCGCACATGTCAGTGACCCCCCTCGGCCAGCCCGCACGCGCGGCCGGCCGCATCGGCGATGGCATCCGCGATCCTGTCGCACTCCTCGGACGTCGGTGCCTCCACCATCACGCGCACGAGTGGCTCGGTGCCCGATGCCCGCAGCACGATGCGCCCATCGTCGCCAAGGGCCTGCTCCTCGGCGCGGACCATGTCCCACACCTCTGCGGCGGCCGGGAGGTCGTCCTTGCGCTGCACGCGCACGCTCACCAGCTTCTGCGGCATGCGGATCATCACCGCCGCGGCCTCGGCGAGGGGCATGCCCTGCTCGGCCAGCGCCGCCAGCAGCATGAGCCCGCCGGCGAGGCCGTCGCCCGTGGGGCCGCTGGCCAGGTTGATGAGGTGGCCGCTCTGCTCGCCGCCCAGCACGAAGCCGTGCTCGCGCATCTCGGCCAGCACGTAGCGGTCGCCCACGTCGGTCCAGCGCACCTCGATGCCCTCGCCCGCCATCGCGCGCCGGAAGCCCAGGTTGGTCATCGTGGTGGTGACCACGGCGGGGCCCGGCAGCTCGCCGCGGCCCTTGAGCCACAGCGCGAGGATCGCCAGCACCTGGTCGCCGTCCACCACCTCGCCCGCGCCATCGACGGCCAGCACGCGGTCGCCGTCGCCGTCGAACGCCAGGCCCAGGTGTGCCCCCTCGGCCACCACGGCCTCCTGCAGCGCGCCCAGGTGGGTCGACCCGCAGTCGACGTTGATGTTCACGCCGTCGGGCTGCACGCCGATGCACACCACGTCGGCGCCAAGGGCCGCCAGCACGTCGGGCGCCGTGGTGACGGTGGCGCCGTTCGCGCAGTCGATGACGATGCGCGTGCCCGAGAGGTCCCTGCCCAGGCGCGCGATGATGCGCTCGCGGTAGAGGGCCACCCCGCCATCCCAGCGCGTGATCGACCCGATCGCCGCCCCGGTGGGGCGCCCGGCGCCGGAGTCCGGCGACTCATCCATCAGGGCCTCGAGTGCGGCCTCCTGCTCGTCGGGAAGCTTGAAGCCGTCCGGCCCGAACACCTTGATGCCGTTGTCGGGGAACGGGTTGTGCGACGCGCTGATGACCACGCCGTTGGTGAAGGCGCCGTCACCCGCCACCAGCTCGGCCACGGCCGGCGTCGGGAGCACTCCCCCCAGCACCACGTCGCACCCCGCGGACGCGATGCCGGCCGCCAGCGCGGCCTCGAGCATGGGCCCGCTGCGGCGGGTGTCCTGCCCCACGAGCACCGTGCCGCCAGGGCCCGACGCGCGCCCGAGGGCCCGGCCGATGGCCAGGGCGAGCTCGGGGGTGAGGTCGGCGTTCGCGACCCCGCGGACGCCGTCCGTCCCGAAGAGCCTCCGGGCCGGGGGCGCCGTGCCGCTCAGCGCTTCGAGAACTGGGGACGCTTGCGGGCGCCCTTGAGGCCCGCCTTCTTGCGCTCCTTCTCGCGCGCGTCACGCGTGAGGAAGCCCTCGCGCTTGAGCTCGGGGCGCAGGTTCTCGTCCATGTCGACGAGCGCACGGGCCACGGCGTGGCGCAGCGCGCCGGCCTGGCCGGAGATCCCGCCGCCGGTGAGGCGGGCCTTCACGTTGAACTGGCCCTCCACGCCCGCGACCACGAGCGGCGACTTCGCCTCGGTGACGAGCACCTTGCGGCCGAAGAAGTCGTCGATGGGGCGGCCGTTGCACGTGATGGTGCCGTCGCCGGGCTCGAGGACGATGCGGGCGACCGACGTCTTGCGCTTGCCGGTGGCCTGGATGCGGACCGAGGACGTGCTCATGCGGTGACCTTCCTCTCGAGCCTCAGGGGCTCGGGGTTCTGCGCCTCATGCGGGTGATCCGGACCGGCGTACACCTTCATCTTCAGCAGCTGCTTGCGGCCCAGCGAGTTCTTGGGGAGCATGCCGCGGACGGCCATGCGGATGACCTCCTCGGGGCGGCGCTCGAGCTGCTCGCGCAGCGTGCGCTTGCGGATGCCGCCCGGGTAGCCCGAGTGGCGCCAGTAGAGCTTCTTGTCGAGCTTCTGGCCCGTGACGGCGACCTTGTCGGCGTTGATCACCACCACGAAGTCACCGCAGTCGGTGTGGGGCGTGTAGAAGGGCGACCGCTTGCCGCGGAGCGTCTCGGCGATGATCGAGGCGAGGCGGCCGAGGTTCTGGCCCTCGGCGTCGACGATGTACCAGCGACGGTCAACGTCGCCGGGCTTCGCGCTCTTCGTCGTCTTGGTGAGATGGGCGGTGGCCACGGTCCTCCGATGCATGGGCAGGCGGAAGCGGCTCCGCCCGTGAACGACGGCGAAGGGTAGGGAAATGGGGCACCTGCCGCAAGCGGCGTCGGCACCGCGCGGCCATGGCACGCCGCCCGCGCCCTTGCATCGCCTTACGGTGTACGGTAACTTCGTTGAAACCGCACGCAAGCATCGTTCTCCCACCGCCCACGCGCACACTCCGGAGCCACCATGCACAACTCCCGACTCGTCATCAATCGCTGCCAGGCCATCGCCGCCCACGGCCGGCGCTGCATGCAGACCCCCTACGCGAGCAGCACATTCTGCTGGCACCACACGGCCAAGGCCGATCGCGAGGCCCTGCGGGAGGAGTCGCTCCGCGACGATGAGCAGGCGAAGATACTGGCCGAGCGCATCGTCACCGCCGAGCTCACGCCCGAGCAGATCGAGCGCATCGAGAGCGTCCTCGGC
>JAFMJQ010000069.1 GCA_017853415.1 Thermoleophilia bacterium
TTCCTCGCCGCATCACATGCGGCCCTGCGCCCGGGCGGACTGTTCATCGCCGAGACGGTCAACCCGCACTGCCTGCAGTCGCTCAAGGCGTTCTGGCTCGACCCGACGCACCAGCACCCGCTGTTCCCCGAGGCCATGCTGGTGTTCTGCAGGCAGGCGGGGTTCGGCCGCGCATGGGTGCGCTTTACGAACAACACCGGCACGCTCGAGGAGAGGCGCCGGGGTTCGACCAGTTACGCAATCGTCGCGTCGAGGACGCACTGATCCCTCAACGCACAGCCGGTGCGCCGTTGGCGCACATCACCGGGTGATGGGCACCGGCGAAGTGCCGCCGCGCCCGGGCAGGTCGCGTGAGTGGGTACGCGAGGGAGCGTGGCTTGCAGCGTCCATCGGCGCGGCGCTGCTCGCAATCATCTGGACCCTACGCCTGTGGGATGCGGCTCTCAGGATCCCGCTGAGCCCGGGAGGCGACACCCTGCCGGTCATCGCGAGCATCAAGAGCCTCATCACCAACGGGTGGTACCTGACGAACCCCGACCTCGGCGCGCCCTTCGGCCAGTCGCTCTACGATTTCGCGGGCTTCTCGGGAGACGTCCTCCAGTGGCTGGCCATTGGTGCAATGGGCTTGGTGATCGGGGATGCGGGCCTGGTCATGAACCTGTACTTCCTGCTCGGCTACGCGTTCATCGCAACGGCGTCATTCCTCGTGTTGCGCAGCCTGGGCGCGTCTCGGCCTTCGTCGTTCGCGCTCAGCGTCATCTTCTCGATGCTGCCGTACCACCTAGCGCACGGCGAGGGGCATCTAATGCTGGCGAACTACGCAGCCGCGCCGGCCGCCTGTTGGCTAGTGGTGCGCATCGCACGGGGCATGCCGCTGATCACCCGCAGCCGCCGAACGGGCTGGCGACACTTCATTACGACCACGAATGCTGGAACCGCCGCCGCGGTGATTGTGACCGGCGGGACGAGCCTCTACTACGCCATCTTCACGATAATGCTTGTCGCCGTCGCCACTGCGGCGCGGGGTATAGCGGCTGCCTCGTGGCGCTCCCTGGTCCCGGGCGGGCTGGCTGTCGTCGGGGTTGGGGCGGTCCTGTTTCTGAGCATTCTCCCAGGCTTGGCCTATCGGTGGGCCAATGGGGCGAACACAGCCCTTGCGGTTCGCACTCCCATCGAGAGCGATTACTACTCGCTCTCGCTGGGCCGAATGCTGTTGTCGTACAGCGGCCACCGCATCCAGACCCTGAGCGACATTGGCAACGCCTATGCGGCGAACTCCATTTGGATTGGGGAGGGCGACGCCGCGCTCGGTACCGCCCTGGGGGCAACTTTCGTCGGCATGATCATCGCGCTCATCGCGTTCACCGTGCGGGGGCGCTGGCCTGCATCGGAGCGGGCGGCGATCGCCCGGGTCGCGATCATGGGCACACTTACCGCGTTCCTCATCGGCACCCTCGGCGGCGTCGGAGGAATCATCGCGAACCTGGTCTCCCCGCAGATCCGCGCTTGGACGCGCATCACGCCCTTCCTGGCGTTCTTCTGCGCCATCGTGCTTGCCTTGGCGATCGACTGGCTGCGAGAGCGTCCGCGGCGCGCGCGCTGGGGCCCAGCGTTCGGGGTCGCCCTGCCAATCGCCATCGCCTTGGCCGCCGTGCTCGACCAGACATCACCCACCAACATCCCGAACTACCGCGCCATCGCGGCGAAATGGAACTCGGAGGCAGAGTTCGTCTCGCGCATTGAGCGGCTCATGCCCCCAAACGCGATGATTCTCCAGTTGCCGCTGCACGGCTTCCCAGAGAGTGGTCCCGTAGAAAAAATGGGCGACTACGACCAACTCGCTGGGTATGTGCATTCGACCGATCTCCGGTGGAGTTTCGGGGCGCTCAACGGGAGGCCCACGGCGTGGGGCTTGGCGGTGCTGGACATGCCCCTCCCCCAGTTGGTGCGCGGTGCCGCTGCCGCCGGATTCTCGGGAGCTTGGGTAGACCGCGCGGGCTACAAGGACAATGGGGTTGCCACCATCGCCAGCATTCGCGCTCTGACGGGCCCGACTCGGTCGGTGGAGTCCGAGGGTGGCCGACTCGTGTTCATCGACCTCCGGCCGCTCCAGCGAAAGGTGCAGCGATCTTTCACTCTCCGCGAGCGCCAGGCGCTAGCCGCCCAGGTGGTTACTCCAACCACAACCACCTATGGCGATGGCTTCTACGGTGAGGAGCAGCAAGATGGGCGAACCTGGCGCTGGGCACAGCGTACGGCGACCCTCAGCATCGAAAACCGATCAGACCGCACGCAGCTGGTGCGATGGTCGGCTGGCCTGAATGCGGCTAAGGGAGCAACGGTACGCATATCCGCCGGGAACCGCACCCTCTTCTCGCGTCGGCTCAGCAACGGTTCGGCGCGGATGGTTGTCGCGATCCCCGCCCCACCCGGTGTCAGCGAAGTTACCGTGTCGTCAACAGGGGGCCGTATCGCAGCCGGAAGCGACCCCCGAAACCTCCGCCTTCAACTTCTGGACCCTACGGTCACGTGGTAGGTGGATCTCGTCAGGCGATCTCGGGATCGGCACAAACGTTGGCGGTCAAGGGGTCTGCGCGCAATCAAGTCGCGCGCAGACCAAGAATGAGGCTGTGCGAGGTGCTGCGCGGTCTGACGGCCCATGCGCAGCACGCCGGTGCGCGACATACAAACGTATCTGCTGGCGAAGGGCAGGGGTCTTCCCCCGAGGAAACACGCGATTCCCCGTCTCTTATGGTCGGGTCGTCAACCACACCACAGTCCATGGGTAGCCGCTCGGCGGCTCAAGAATGACCGGGTGCTAACCAGGCCCCTGGGCACCGGGCACAATCGTGCCAACGTTGACGATGTTCACGCCTGCAGTTAGGGCGCAGGCGATGACCATGGCGCCGAAAAACACACCCAGAGCCACGCGTGCCCACGGGCGCGGCACGTGGGCACGCACTGCGCCTGCGATCCCCGTCATTACCAGGGTGAAGCCCGCGAATTCATAGGGCAGGTAGATGTATCCCTGTCCCCAGATCAATTCCGTCTGCCATCGCACGGTGACTGCGGCCAGCGCCGACGGAACGACCCATGCCCATACGCCAGCAGCCAGCAAGGATGCGTTCACCCTACCACCCACAAGGTGGGGCTCCCTGCCCCAGGGCCTCCAAGCGAGGAACGCGGGCACCGCGAGAACGAGGGCGAGCAGGATCGATAGTCCAGTGAAGATGGGAGCGCCGGCGATTCCTTGCTGGCTGAAGGGCAACGCGGCGGTGAACTGCTTGCCGAACGTCGATGCCACTGGACCACTGAGGTCGACCTGGTAAGCGGGGGCCAATGGCAGTTCGCGCCGCCGCAGGTAGAAGGTGACCCCCAGTGCAAGAGCCGCTGGGACAATCAGGGGAAGTGTCGCCCACGCCCAACGGGCGCGATCACGGAGCGAGGGCCCAGTAGCCCACAACAACAGAAGGATGGCCGGAAGCATCAGGAGGCTCACTTCATAGGCCGTGATGGCCAATGACCATGCGACTGCCACGAGGATGACCCACCAGTGTGAACCTCCACGCAGGATATGCGCGGCGATGAGACCGGCAATGAGGGTCAGGGCCAGTGTGTAACCCACAAGCCCGGCGAAGCTTGCGACACCATCCAGATAGCCAAACCGCAACTGCAGGCATGCGGTGAACGTGACGGCGGCAAAGGCACCCAGCATCGCCGAGCGCGTGAGGCGCCAGACCACGTATGCGATGAGCACGGCGATGAGGACGCTGAGCAATGCCAGGTATGTCATGTACGCAGCACGCGACTGGAATGCGTTCCACATGACGAGCGCATAGACGGAGCCGCCGGGGAAGAACCGTCCCTGCTCGAACATCCACGTGCGCTGCAGGCGCCACGCTTCGCTCACACCATCAATCCAGCCTGCCTGCGGCCAGTTTCGATTGACGGTGTCATCGGCGGAGTACGGCAGCCCGATGAAGGGCACCGTCACAAATGCGATAAGCAGCGTGAGCGTGGTCGCCCGCACGAAGCGACGAGGGAGTCCGAGGAACACGTTCGGCACCCTATCGGCCGCAGCCCGTCCTGCGGTGAGCCGGGCTAGTTCTCTCTCGGGCGCCGGAACAAGGGCTCGTCACTAGTGGGGCCGCAGGCACAAGACCGAAAGACGACGGCACTGCGCGCGGAACCCCAGTCATGCGCGGATTTCCCCGCTACTCTCCCGCGACCTGTGCCCTGAGTCCCCGGAGTCCTCTTCATGCCATCCAACGCCAGTGTCATCGTCCGCGCCGAGTTCCCCGTGGGGGCCGACGTACTGAGCAGCGCGATGACCGCCGTCACCATGGCCGGTGGTGAAGTGGGCGGCATGGACACCGTGCGCTCCACCCGCGAGACCATCACGCGCGACATCGTGGTGCACGGGGCCGACGATGCGGCGTGCGAGGAGATCGTCAAGACGCTTCGCGGCATCAGCGGCATCGAGGTGCTCGATGTGACCAACGGCATCTTCCGCGCGCACGAGGGCGGCATGCTCACCATGCGCACCCGCGCCCCCGTGCGAAGCCGCGACGACCTCTCCATGGCCTACACGCCGGGCGTGGCCCGCGTGTGCATGGCGATCCACGACGATCCCGAGCGCGCCTGGGACCTCACCATCAAGGGCAACAGCGTGATGGTGGTGAGCGATGGATCGAAGCTGGTGGGGGGCGACGACCTGGGTCCCCTGGCCGCGCTGCCGGTGCTCGAGGGCCTGTCGCTGTTCATGCGCGAGCTGGCTGATGTCGACGCCTTCCCGCTCCCGATCGACTCGCACGACCCCGCGGTGATCGCCGACACCGTCACCAAGATCTCGTCGGTGTTCGCCGGCGTGCACCTGGCGGATGTCTCGGCGCCGAACTGCTTCCAGATCGAGGAGGCGCTGAAGGAGTCGCTCGACATCCCCGTGCTGCACGGCGACGCCGAGGGCACCGCCGCGGCGCTTCTGGCCGGCGTGCTGAACGGCCTTCAGGTGACCGGGCGCATCATCGAGGACATCACCGTGTGCGTGGCGGGCTCCGGGCCCGGCGCCATTGCGTTCCGCCGCCTGGTGGACGCCGCGGGGGCATCGGAGGTGCGCGCCGCCGAGACCGATGAGGCCGTGCACGACCTGGTGAAGGGCGCCGATGTGTACGTGGGCGTGGGATCGCCCGGCTCGCTTGGCACCGACGACATCGCCGCCATGGCCGCCGAGCCGATCGTGTTCGCGCTGTCGATGCCCGAGCCCGACCTCGACCCCGGCGACGCCGCGGGCGTGGCGGTGTTCGGCACCGGGCGCCCCGACCTTCCCAACCAGGTGAACAGCACCCTGGCGTTCCCGGGCATCTGGCGCGGGCTGCTGGACGTTCGCGCCAGCGCGCTCACCGACCAGGCCGTGATGGCCGCCGCCTGCGCGATCGCCAACGTGGTGGCCGAGGAGGGCGCGGTGGCCGCCGACTACGTGGTGCCGTCGGTGTTCAACAAGAAGCTGGTGCCGGCGGTGGCGGCCGCGGTGGCCGATGCCAGCCAGCGCGCGGGCGTGGCCCGGGTGGCGCCCGCCGCCTAGGGACGAGGTCGCGGGGCACGGGCCCCGCGTACTGTGCGCCCATGAGGCGCGCCCTGGCCACCATCTGCGTGCTGGCCGCCAGCCTGATGGCCGTGGCGGGCCACGGGGCGGCGGCGCCTACGGACGTGACCGTGTGGCAGGGATCGATCGCCGGCAGCCGGGGAACAGCGCCCGATGCCACGGTGCGCACGGTGGTGACGGTGTCGGCGCCGGTGAGCCGCGTGCGGGTGCGACTGAGCAACCAGTACGGCACGGCGCCCCTGGTGATCCGCTCGGCGTGGGCGGGGCAGGCGATGGCGGGGGGCCAGGCGGCGCTTCGGCCGGGCACCAACCGGCGGCTCGCCTTCGGGGGCCGCACGACGGTGAGCATCGGCCCGGGCTCGGTGCGCTGGAGCGACCCGGTGACGCTGTCGCTGCCCGCCGGGGGGCTGCTGGCGGTGAGCGTCCACGCGCCGGGCCAGCCCGCCGGCGGCAAGACCTTCCTCACCTACGCCGCGGTTCCGCCCGCCATGTACGTGAGCAACGCGGGCGATCACGGGGCCGAGGAGTCGGGCGCGGCGTATCCCACCTCGAACATCGTGGAGGACTGGTACCGGCCCATCACCGCGGCGGGCTACTACCCCGGGCAGGCGTGGTGGGTGGATGCCGTGGCCGGCCGCTCGCCCGCGCACGGCACCGTGGTGGCGGTGGGCGACTCCATCACCGAGGGCTACGGTGCCTACGGGCCCCCGGGGCAGCGGTTTACCGATGTGCTTGCCGCACGCCTGCAGGCGCTTCCGGCCAACCGGCGCATGGCGGTGTCGAACGCCGCGATATCCGGCAACACGGCATCGGTGCAGACCAACCCGTACCAGCCGCCCACCGACCCCTACGGCTGCTGCGGGCAGCCCATCGTGCAGCGCTTGGCACGAGACGTGACGACCCTGCCCGGCGTGCGGGCGGTCGTGCTGCTGTCGGGCACCAACGACATCGCGGGCGGGCCGTTCGCGCAGCCGTCGCCGCCCGGGCAGGTGACCGCCGCCATTCAGGCGATGATCGCACGGCTGAAGAGCCAGGGCATGCAGGTGATCGGCGCCACGCTGCTGCCCATGGGGCTCGAGCCATCGAACCCGCGCGAGCAGGCGCGCCAGCAGGTGAACGCCTGGATTCGCGGGCAGGCGCGCTTCGACCACGTGATCGACTTCGACCGGCTGATGGCCGACCCGCTCGTGCCGTGGCGCATCCGGCCGTCGTGGGCGTCGTCGTCGGTGGTGGCGCCCACCGGGGGCGTGTACCACCCCAACGCCGCGGGGCACGCGGTGATGGGCGCGCGCATCCCGCTGGGCTGGCTGGCCCCGGCCCCAACCCTCTGCCCCACCTGCTAGACGGCTGGACGCCGTGCCGACTGCCAGACTTCGCAGCGTGATCCCCGCTCGCCGTCACATCATTCCCCTGCTGGGTGCCGCCGCGCTGGTGGGCGCGGGCGTGCTGGCCGCGGGCTGCGGCGGGGCCGATGGCACCCCCGCCAGCACCACCAAGGCCGGGCTGGCGGTGTACGACGCCCAGCACAACGTGGTGAACCTCACGTCGGGGCCGAAGTTCGTGATCGTGCTGCCCGAGCCGCCCGCGGGCGCCCGGTGGCAGCTGGTGGGCCAGGAGAACGTGGGCGGCATCACGCTGCAGGGCATGCAGCGGGCCAACGGAGGGGGCCAGTGGACCTTCGCCACCACGGGTGCGGGGTCGGGCACGCTTGAGTTCCAGCAGGTGGTGGCGGGATCGGACGATCCCACCGATGAACAGGACTACGAGGTGAACATCCAATGAAGCTCATGACACACGGCTGGGGGCGCCGGGGGCTGGCGGTGGCCACCGGGGCGCTGGTGCTCGGCGCCGGCGGGCTGGTGATGGCCGGCTGCGGCGGCGAGCAGGTGAACAACGCCGCCAGCACGGCGCCGAACGGCGTGGAGACCTTCACATCGGGCGACACCGACGTGAACGTGGCGCTCGGGCCGAAGTTCGTGATCTCCCTGCCCGAGACCGCCGGGACGGGCTACCAGTGGAGGCCCGCGGGCGGCACTGCGGCCGCGACGATTGTCGACCTGTTCGACGACGCCTTCGTGCCCGACAACCCCGACCTCGCGGGTTCGTCGGGCGTGCGCAACTTCACCTACGACACCGCCGCGGCGGGGTCGGGCACGCTGAAGTTCGAGCTCATGCCCCCGGGCAGGGGCGCCAAGCCCAGCAACACCGAGACCTTCAACGTGACGGTGAAGTAGGCATGGTGACCCTCACGCGCTCCCTGCTCATCACCACCGCGGTGCTGCTGCCCGCGGCGGGCCTGTCGGTGGCCGGAACCGCCATGGGCGCCACCCGCACGGCCGACACCACGGTGCGCGCGTGCCAGGCCAAGAAAACCGGCGTGGTGCGCGTGCTCACGGGCAAGAAGGCCAAGTGCCGAAAGGGCGAGCGGCGCATCAGCTGGAACACCACCGGGCCCGCGGGGCCGGCCGGGCCCACGGGCCCCGCTCCCGCCTGGGCCGGAACGCCATTCATGCCGGTGCTGCTGAACATCCCGGACCGCGCCCTGGGCACCACGGGCGGCCAGTGGGTGAACGTGGGGTCTGCGAGCTTCACCCCGAACGCGGCCTTCCGGTACCGGGCCCAGGCCTGGTTCTCGGTGAGCGGCATCATCGCGTGCCCCGGGGGCAGCCTCAACAACATGCGCACGATGACCCGGGCGTCGCGCGTCGCCTTCAACGGGGTCGCGGTGCCCGACGGCCTCGACGCCAACGGCGACTTCCCGCAGAGCGGGACGCTGCCCGACCTCACGGACTTCTACCTGCCGTACTCGGGCCCGCAGACGGTGAGCCTGCTGGTGCGGGTGGACGACAGCGTCATGGGCAACAGCCCGCCGCCGCCCTGCACCATGCCGATGGGTGACGCCCAGGTGCAGGTGATCGGCTACCCGGTGGGCTAGAGGGCGCGCGGGTAACGACATGCCCACGCCCGTGAGAACAGCCATCGCCGGGCTGGCGGGCCTGGCGATGGCCTCGGCGGTGATGGCCGGGTGCGGCAGCGGCGGCGCCGGGGGCGGGGCGTCCGGCCAGCCGGCCACCGGCAACCTGCAGATCACCTACATCGCCGAGCCGGGCACCACGCCGCGGCAGGCGGATCTCATCTGCCCGGGTGACGGCCCCGATGCCATGGCGGCGTGCGAGCAGGTGGAGTCGCTCTCGGGGGCGTTCGACCCCGTGCCCGGTGACCAGGCCTGCAGCCAGCAGTACGGGGGGCCGGAGCAGATACGGGTGTACGGCGAGTGGGCGGGCCGGAACGTGAACACCACGCTCACCCGCACCAACGGCTGCGAGATCGATCGATACGCGTCGCTCGCGCCTGTGCTGCTGCCGCTCGTGGGGGGCCCCGGCGGGGGGTGATGCGCGCGGCGGTGACGCGCCCGGCACCTCACCGAAGCGCGGCTGGCAGAATTGGCGCATGAACTCCTCCACGCGAATCAGGCTCGCCGCGGTGGCCGGCGCGGCGGCACTTGCGGCCGGCGCGCTTGCCGGCTGCGGCAGCTCGTCAAGCACCGACACCGGGGGCAGCGTGAGCACGTCTGCCGATGGCGGCGCCACCCTCACCTACGCCGATGGCGGCACCTACACGGTCACCCTGGCCAACGGCGCCACCGAGCCCATCGACATCTACGGCAACAGCGGTCAGGGGCCGGTGAGCATCTACAACGGCGGCTCGGGCGAGATCGCCGCCACCCTCGGCCAGCCGTTCGCCGTGGGGCTGGCGCAGTCGCCCAGCACCGGGTACCAGTGGAAGGCCACCGGCGGCACCGCCCCCGGCACGGTGGTGGAGCTGGTGCAGGACTGGGTGGGCGTCGACGACCCCGGCACGCCCGGCACCAACGGCACCCACTACTGGGTGTACAAGGCGTCGGCCGGGGGATCGGGCACGCTGACCTTCAGCGAGTACCCGCCCGGGTCGAGCAAGGCATCGAAGACCGAGACCTTCACGGTGACGGTGGGCAAGTAGCGCC
>JAFMJQ010000070.1 GCA_017853415.1 Thermoleophilia bacterium
TTTGCGTTACCTGACTCCCCACGAAGGACGCCAAGATCATCTCTCCACGCCACATGTTCGCTGGGGCCGCCGCCCTCGCCGTGCTCGCCGCCGGCGCTGGTGCGGCAGCGGCCCAGAGCACCACCGTGAGTTCGAGCACGGGCTCCTGCCCGAGCCAGCAGAGCGTGATGACCACCACCTCAGCGCAGGGCACGAACGGCTACATCTGCGCGCAGGAGTACCACGATGGCGACCGGAGCATCGGCCCGCTCGCGACCCAGACCTTCAGCCAGGACACCAACGTCGCCTACTTCCCCATGTACTACTGCTGGGACTCCAGCGATGACAAGGATTTCACCTATGCCCACGCCGAGATATTCGGCAGCGGGTCGGTGTCGGCCACGAACTGGGGCACGGGAAGCCATGTGTGGGGGGCTGGATACCTGTACACGCTGGGTGCCACGAGCGTGAGCGGGTGGAGCGCGGGGTGCAACGACAGCGCATCGGTGTGGTCGCCCGCGCCGAGCATCCTCACGCTCTCGTCCATCACGGCATCGGGCCTGCCGAACAACGGCGCCTCCGTTGCGGGCCAGCCGTACCAGCTCTCCGTCCACGTCGACCCGGCTAACAAGGCGGCGGGCTACAACGCGGCCGTGCAGGACAACGGCGTTACGGTGGGTGGCGCCGTCATGGACAGCAACGGCAACGCCACCATCACCTGGACCCCGGCGCTCATGGGCAGCCGCACCATCCAGGTGGTGTGGCCCGGCATGAGCTCGGCGGTGGGCAACAGGACCGACGCCTACACGGTGAACGTGTCCGGCGGTACGTCGCTGGCGATCAGCCCCACCGTTTCCTACAGCCCGACGACCGGCCTGGCCACCGCCACGGTGACCATGAACACCGCGCCCAACCCCATTGCGTCGTCTGTTCCCATGGTGCTGAAGGATGTCTCCACGTCGCCGCCCACCACCCTGGGCAGCACGTCGAGCTTCGTCGCCGGTTCCACCACGTCGACGAGCGGCAACGCGACCATCAGCTTCCCGGTGACGCTCGGCAAGAGCTACAAGCTCATGGCGTTCGTCGGCGCCAATGCGTCGTCGAACCCGCCGATCGCCGCGGGCCAGTCGTACGCGCTGACGTACGCGGCGCCCAAGGCGACAACGACGTCGACCACGTTCCCGTCGAGTTCCAACACGATCTACGTGGGCTCGAAGTCGGGATACACGGGAGGGTGCGCCACGGTGGCGCTGCCCACCAGCGTGTCGGCATCTTCGGCCACCGGCACCGTGACCGCATCCGGGTCGGGCAGCACGTCGAGGACCCTGTCGAACGGGTCGGCCACGCCGGGCTGGTGCCCGCCGAGCTCGCCCGGTACCTACTCGGCCAATGTCACCTACAGCGGCGACAACGCCAATGCGGCCAGCATCAGCGCGAGCGGATCCATCAAGGTGGTGTCCGGCGGTCCGACCAACGTCACCTCCCTGGCGCCCAGCGCGGTGTCCTACAGCGGCAATAACGCGAACATGAAGACCACCGTCACGGTGTCCGGCTGGTCGGGGTCCGGCACCACCCAGATGATCGATGGCAAGAGCGGTCAGGTGTTTGGCACGGGAACGCTCTCGGGTGGGTCCGGCACCCTCAACTTCACCATCCCCATGTACACCAAGTACAACCTGACGGCGCTCTTCATTCCCAACGGCAGCGTGCAGAGCTTCCCGGCGCCGGCCTTCAACAACTACGAGTACTTCCCACCGGGGGCTCTTGAGCGCACCCCGCGGCGTGTGTCGCACGAGGCTGCAGGTGCTTCGGAGACCGCGCGCCGCGGCAGGGAGTCCCGCGGTGGCAAGGCGAAGCGCACCACCACGGTGGGCGTGCAGACCGGCACGCAGTCGATCGGCTCGTCGCGCCGGGTCACGTCACGCTCCCGCTCGATAACGCTGAGCTGCCCGAAGGGCACGTACGTGCTCCACGCAGACGGCGCGTCCGGCGGCCCGGCGACGCGCCTTGGAGTGTCGACGAGCGGCCGCAAGGTCACGATCACCTCGCCCGCCTCGAACGTGGGCGCGCGCATGTCGGCCCAGGCCTTCTGCCGCCAGGACAACATGGGCATGATGATCGTGGGCTACAAGGCCTATGGCACGCGCGGTCCGGATCTCATCCGGTCCGGGGTGAAGAGCGGGCTGGCCTTCGCGGGGCCGGGTCCGGACCGCGTCGCGCTCACCGGCGCCGGTTCCATGACCTGGGGCGGACCCGGCAGCGATCGGATCATCGTGCAGGGCAAGGATTCCTCCTCCCACGGAGGTCCCGGCCGCGACCGCATCGTCGCGAAGGGCACGGCCCGCACCATGGTGATCGGCGGTCCGGGCCGTGACGTGCTCATCGGCGGGAAGGCCGTCACGCACATCAATGCGCAGGACGGCAACCCTGGTGACCGCATCATCTGCCGGAGCTCCAAGAACGTCGTCATGCTCGACGTCGGCGACATCACCTCGGGCCCATGTCAGGTGGTGGGCGCCAGCTGATTGATCCGGTGCGCTGGGGGGCATGGGCGCACGCACGCCCACACCCCCCAGCGCTGGATCATCGCCCGGTCCGGGTCCTCTGCGCGTAGTCGCCTGCGCTGCGCCGGCCGGGAGCCAGCATGGGCGGTCCCGCTCGCCGTCAGCCGGTCTTCTTCCACCGCGACGGCCGGGGATGTCGGGCGCTCCCCGAATATGCCTGTAAGCAGGCAAGCCGACGGGGCGGAATGGAAAGCCGAGTATCGGACTCGAACCGATGACCCCTTCCTTACCATGGAAGTGCTCTACCAACTGAGCTAACTCGGCGGGTCGGCGCCGCGGCGCGCGCGGGATAGTAGACCAGCGGCGCCCCGGCGTGGGAGGGGGTCAGCCGGTGCGGGTGCCCCTCTTCACGCGGCTGCCGGCGCGCGGGCTCTCCGCCGCGGGGGCCGATTCGCGCTTGGCGGTGGGCTTGCCGAATGCGCGGCTGCCGCGCGAGGCATACATCACCTTCGGCAGGGCGTCGCGCAGGCCGGCGGCCTTCCAGGCGTCGTACTGGCCCAGGCGCTTCGCCATGCGGCCCACCTCATCCACCTGGTCGGGCAGCACCATGGTGATCGCCCGCCCGGTGCGACCCGCGCGCGCCGTGCGGCCCACGCGGTGCGTGTAGGTGTCCGGCTCATCCGGCGGGTCGAAGTTGACCACCAGGCCGATGTCGTCGAGGTCGATGCCCCGGCTCGCCACGTCGGTGGCGATGAGCACCCGGGTCTTGCCCTCGGTGAAGCTCTTGAGCGTCTTCTCGCGCACCGCCTGGCTGAGGTCGCCATGGAGCTCCTTGGCCGGCATGCCCATCTTGTTGATGCGCTCGGTCAGCTTGGCGGCACCGCGCTTGGTGCGGCAGAAGACCAGCACGAGGTCCTGCTCGTCCTTGACGATGTCGATGAGGGTCTCGGTGCGCTCGGACGGCTCCACCAGCACGAAGGTCTGCTCGAGGCGCTCGGACAGCGCCACGTCGGTGCCCGGGTCGTCCTCGGTCTCGATGAGCCCGGGGCTCTTGGTCATCTTGTTGGCGAGGCGGGCGATCTCGCCGTCGAGCGTGGCCGAGAACAGCATGGTCTGCCGCTCGGCGGGGACGAACTTGAGGATGGCCTCCACCTGCGGGATGAATCCCATGTCGAGCATGCGGTCGGCCTCGTCGAGGATGAGCACCTCGATCTTCGACATGTCCACGAGCTTCTGGCGCATGAGGTCGAGCAGGCGGCCGGGCGTGGCCACCACGAAGTCCGCGACGGCGGCCTTCTTGGCCTGGCGGTCGAGCGGCACCCCGCCGTAGGCCACCGCGGTCTTCAGCCCGAGCGCCGCGGCCAGGGGGGTGATCTCCTCGGTGATCTGCACGGCGAGCTCGCGCGTGGGTGCCAGCACGAGCGCACCGGGATAGCCGTGGGGCTCATGCAGGAACTCCACGGTGGGCAGCGCGAAGGCAAGTGTCTTGCCCGAGCCCGTGGGCGCGCGCACCGTGAGGTCGCGTCCCTCGAGGGCCTCGGGGATCACCGACTCCTGCACGGGGAATGGCGCGACGAAGCCCTTCTCGTCGAGCACCTCGCATACGGCGTCGCTCACGCCGAGATCGGCGAAGGTCACATCTGGCATTCGGTTGTTCTCCTTGCGGCACGCGCCGCGATGGTGAGGAACCATCCACCATCTACCGGGAACAACTGCGTCCAGACGGGGTGTTTCCTCGCGCCGCAGGGCCCTGTGCCGAGCGGTCGGAAAAGGACGGTATCACCCCGCGCGGGGGGCTGCGGCCCACCCGGGGCCGGGTGGGTGCCCATGCCATCGACGGGCGCTCGCCCGATGCAGCCCATACTGTTGGCCCCAGATGAGCACCGTCATCCCCCGCATGATCACCCCCCTGGTCGTACTGGCCGCCGGGCTCAGCGCCCTGCCCGCGGCATCCACCGCGCGCCCCTGGAACCCCGACCGCAAGGTGGTGGTGGCCGTCGAGGCACCCATGAGCGGCGAGGGCAGGGAGGACGGCCTCGACCAGCTGCGCGGGGTGGAACTCGCCGCCCGGCAGGCGAACGCCGAGGGGGGAATCCTCGGGCGGAGGGTGCTGGTCATCCGAGCGGACGACCAGGGCATGCCCGGCCTCGCCCTGCCCACCTTCCGGCGCGTGGCCCGCGCCCGCGCCGATGCCGTGATCGGGCCCTACAACTCGTCGGTGGGCGTGATCAACCTGCCGTACTACCTGCGGGCGCGCATCGCGCCCGTGCAGATGACGTCCACGGATGCCACCAGCGGCATGGGCGTGAACGTGCAGCCCAAGACCCGCCAGATCTCACCGGTGGAGGTCGCGTTCATGCGCGACGAGTGGAAGCCCACCCGGGTGGCGGTCCTCGCCGGGTCATCCACGTTCCTCGCCGGTTCGGCCGACGGCATGCAGGCCGGCCTCCAGGCGGACGGCGTGCAGGTGACCCGCCTGCCCGTCGAGGCCGGGGCCACCGACTGCGCGCCGATCGTGGCCCAGGCGCTGGCGTCGTCTCCCGATGCCATCTACGTGAGCACCAAGATCAACGAGGGCATCTGCATCACCCGGGCGCTCGTGGCCAGCGGCAGCCCCGTGAGGTGCCTGCTGGGCTTCGCCAATGGCGATCCGTCGTTCATCGCGCGCGCCGGGGTCGCCCTCAGCCAGCGGTGCCTGTTCACGGGCGTGCCACTGCCGCAGGCCTTCCCGAGCGCCCGCGCCTACGTGCGCGGGTATCGCGCGGCGTTCGGCATGCAGCCCGCCACGTGGGGCAGCTTCACCTACGACTCCGCGCGCATCCTCTTCGCCGCCATGCGCCGCGCGGGTACCACGGCCTACCGGCCCGTGATGCGCGAGCTCAAGGCCACCCGGGGCTTTCGCGGTGCCACGGGCATCATCACGATCAACCCGCGCACCGGCGACCGGCGCGACGTGGCCGTGAAGATCCTCCGGGTGGACGATCGCGGCTCGTTCGCGATCGTCGGCGGGCGCTGAGCACGCCCCCCGGGCGCTGGTAGCCTCACCGGCCGTGCCCGAGGCCCCTTCGATACTCGACGGCGTCCGCGAGCGGTTCGCCGCCTCCACCGACTTCACCGTGGGGCTGGAGGAGGAGCACCAACTGCTCGATCCGGCGTCGATGGCGCTGGTGCAGAGGTTCGAGGACGTCTTCGATTCCGCGCCGGCCGACCTGCGCCCGCACCTGGCCGGTGAGCTCATCACGAGCGAGATCGAGTTCAAGACGAGCCCGCATGCATCGTTCGCCGGGGCGGCGCGCGAGCTCGCCGAGGGGCGCCTGGCGGTCATCCGGCACGCGGAGTCGCTCGGCATCGCCACGGCCATCACCGGGTGCCACCCCTTCAGCCCGTGGCAGGACCAGCGCATCATCGACACGCCCCACTACGAGCGCGTGGCAGGGGAGCTCGGGTACATCGCGTGGATCAACAACACGTGGTCGCAGCACCTGCACGTGGGCCTGCGCGACGCCGACCGCGCCATCCGGGTGTGCACCGCCATGCGCAGCGTGCTGCCGGAGATCCTCGCCCTCTCCGCCAACAGCGCGGTGTACCTCGGGCGGCTCACGCACCTGCACTCCACGCGCACGTCGCTGTTCACGCGGTCGTTCCCGCGGTGCGGGATCCCCGATCCCCTCATGGACTTCCAGGAGTACGCCGACTTCGTGCGGCTGCTGCAGCGCACCGGGTCGATCGTCGAGAGCACGCAGATCTGGTGGAGCATCCGGCCGCACCACGACTTCGGCACCATCGAGGTGCGCATCGCCGACGGCCAGACCGACCTCGTGGAGGGGCTGGGAATCCTCGCGCTGTCGTACGCGCTCGTGGCGCGCTTCGCCGAGGCCTACGACGCCGGCGAGCCGCTTCCCGCGCACCCGGGCCGCCTTCTCGAGGAAAACCTCTGGCGCGCGCAGCGCCACGGCCTCGCGGGAAAGATGATCGACTTCGCGAAGGGCGAGGAGCGCTCCACGGGCGACGCCGTGCGCGCCCTGCTGGAGTTCACCGCCCCGGTGCACGACCGGCTGGGCATCGGGCCGTTCCTCGCGGCGGTCCCGACGATGCTGGAGCAGGGCAACGGCGCGCAGCGCCAGATCCGCGCCATGGAGTCCGGTGAGGACCTCGTGGCGATGCATGCACAGGCCGCCGAGCGCACGCGCGCATCGGCGGAGGAGGCACTCAAGATGATGGGAGCGGTGAGCAACGCATGAGCACTGACGAGCCGACACCGCCCGAGGGCGGCGGGGAGGAGCGCGAGCTCACCCAGGAGGAGATGGTCGCGGCCGAGATGCTGCGACGCCTCATGACCACGCCCGTGCAGGAGGTCGTCTTCCAGACGATGGCCACCTTCACCGACATGGCGGCCATCCGCATGGGCCTCGGCCCGCGCGGCGAGGAGGACTTCGACCTCCCGCAGGCCGGCCTGGCCATCGAGTCGCTGCGGGCACTGCTCGCGGTGACCAACGCCATCATGGGCGAGGAGGCCGCCAAGCCGTTCGCCGAGCCCCTGGCGCAGCTGCAGATGGCCTTCGCCGAACTGGTGGAGCAGGCCAAGGCCGCCAGGGAGGGCGGCGAGGGCGGCGAGGGCGGCGAGGGCGGCGCACCGCCCACCCGGCCGCCTGCGGGTGGCCAGGCCGGCGGCGACCTCTGGACCCCCGGAGGAGCCGAGGGCGGCGGCAAGATCTGGACCCCGGGCGACAAGTAGGGGCCATGGCCGACCAGCGCGCGGAGATCGGGGTGTTCGGGGGGTCGGGCTTCTACTCGTTCCTGCAGGACACCGAGGAAGTGGTGATGGACACCCCGTACGGGGCGCCCAGCGGCAACATCGTCATCGGCGAGGTGGGGGGGCGCCGCGTGGCGTTCCTGCCGCGCCATGGGCACCACCACCAGTACCCGCCGCACATGATCCCCTACCGGGCCAACGTGTGGGCCATGAAGGAACTGGGCGTGTCGCACCTGCTCGGGCCCTGCGCGTCGGGCAGCCTGCAGCCCGACATCGGGCTGGGGGAGTTCGTGGTGTGCGACCAGTACGTCGATCGCACGTCGGCACGCAAGGACACCTTCTACGACGGCCCGCACGCCACCCACGTGAGCGCCGCCGACCCCTACTGCGCGGTGCTGCGCGGTCTGCTGGTGGACGGTTGCAAGGAGCTGGGCATCCCGGTGCACGATGGCGGCACGGTGGTGGTGGTGCAGGGGCCGCGGTTCTCCACGCGCGCCGAGAGCAAGTGGTTCAACCACATGGGGTGGCACGCCATCAACATGACCGCCTACCCCGAGTGCCACCTCGCCCGCGAGATGGAGATCTGTTACGCCAACATCTCGCTGGTCACCGACTACGACGTCGGGCTCGAGGGCATGCACGGCGTGCAGCCGGTGTCACTGGCCGAGGTGTTCGAGGTCTTCGGGAAGAACAACGAGAGGCTTCGCGACCTGCTCTTCTCGGTCATCCCGCGAATCCCGGCGCAGCAGGACTCCTGCGGCAACGCCCTCGAGGGCGCGGTGATCAGCGACCACTGACCCGGCGGCGAAGCCGGGCGAACTGCACGCGCTGTCCCACCTCGTGGCTCAGCAGCACCATGGGGGAGAGCGCCAGGGCCACGATGCCCGGGTGCCCGCCCATGCGCAGGCGGGCGGTGAGCGTGCTCTCGCCCGGCCCTGATGGGTCGATCACGTAGGCATACGACACCCGCAGCCACCCGCGGCGGGCGCGCAGCACGGTCACGAGCGACCGACCCTCCTCGACCGATGTCACCACGAATGGCGGACCGCCCCACGTAGACGCCTCCAGCCGATCGCCCGGCGCGATGCGCTGCAGGTCGGGGTCGATCGATCGTGCGCTGGGGCGCCCCCCGTTGTCGATGAGGTCGATGGAGTACCAGCCCCCGCGCCCCGCGCCAAGCTGGGCGAGCCAGGGCCACACGGCCTCGGGAGCGCCCGGCATCGGCGCCCGCATGGTGCGCGTGAGCGTGGCCCTTTTGACCAGGCGGTCGCCGGGCAGCCGCGGCCCGGGCTGGCGCACGCCCCGGGCCAGCCCGAGCGCGGCGCCGAGCGCGGTCGCTGCCGCCCCGGCGAAGATGAGATGGCGTGCTCGCATCGCGCCGCATTATCGCCGCTCCCATGGGCAATTGCGCCGCCCGGTCTGGTAGAAAACCGCGTCGCGTGCGGGGGCCCCGGCCCCCGTCTGCGCATGCCCGGCAGCATGCCGGGCCCGTATCCCTAGACCTGGAGGCAGTTCTTGGCCGGCTGGCTGGCTGACAACAGTGCATGGGTCGCACTCGTATGCGGGCTCCTCGCCATCGCATACGGCCTGGGTCTCGCGGCATACATCCTCAAGCAGCCCGCGGGCAACGAGAGGATGCGCGAGATCGCAGGGGCGATCCAGGAGGGCGCCAAGGCGTACCTCACCCGTCAATACCTGATCATCGGCGTCGTCGCCGTGGTCCTGTTCCTCGTGATCGGCTTCCTGGGCAGCGCCGTGGAGTCGTCGCTGCTCGGCTGGAAGGCCGCGATCGGGTTCCTCATCGGTGCCGTGGCGTCCGCCGCGGCCGGCTTCATCGGCATGAACGTCTCGGTGCGCACCAACGTGCGCACGGCCGAGGCGGCCCGGGGCGGCCTCAAGCCGGCCCTGAGCATCTCGTTCAAGGGCGGGTCGGTCACCGGCCTGCTGGTGGTGGGCCTCGGCCTGCTGGCGGTGGCCGGGTACTTCCTGGCCCTCGGCGGCGACAAGGAGGCCGTTGCCCCGCTCGTGGGCCTGGCCTTCGGTGGCTCGCTCATCAGCGTGTTCGCCCGACTGGGTGGTGGAATCTTCACCAAGGGTGCCGACGTCGGCGCCGACCTGGTGGGCAAGGTCGAGGCGGGCATCCCCGAGGACGACCCGCGCAACCCGGCCGTGATCGCCGACAACGTCGG
>JAFMJQ010000071.1 GCA_017853415.1 Thermoleophilia bacterium
CGGAGCCTTCGGGGCGGAGTCGGGCGCAGACCCGGCGGGGTCGGACGTAGTGGTGACCGGATCGGGCGCGGTGGTGGCGGGCGCACGCTTTGGGGCTCCCGGGGCGGCGTCGGGCGCCTCGGGCGCGCTGGGCGCCGGCTCGCGGGCTGGTGCCGCGGGGGTGCCCGACGGCGTGGAGGTGGTGGACGGCGATCCCTGCGGGCCATCGGCCGTCGGCAGCGGCCGACCGGGCAGCGCCTGGGCGGGAGCCATGAAGAGCACCGGCACCACGGCCTGGATCCCCGGCACCTCGGCGGCCGTGCTCAGGCGCCCGGAGGGCAGGCGCACGGCGAGGCCGTTCACGAGGGTGCGGTAGCGATGCGTGACCACCCCGCCCATGCCCTGCAGCGAGCCCTCCACCGCGAGCTGGGCGGCCTGCATGCGGTCGAGCGCCGCGGCGCGATCGGCTTCGGGCACGTCCACGAGGCCCGGGCCATCGAGCAGCACGATGGCCGACTCGGTGTCACCGGCGGGCGGCACCTGGGGGGCACGCTGGCCGTCCACCACGTCGCGCCACCCCGCGGCCGCCACCAGCGCGCCGTCGGCCGGCCCGCCCTCCTGCGCCACCACGAACGCCGGGGTGGCCACCACCGCGGCGGCGGCGAGTGCGATGCCGATGTGCAGGCCCCTCATGCGGCGATACCCCCCGGGGGCGCGGTGGCCATGGCGTCCTCGCCCACGAAGTCGGGCCAGGCGATTGCGGGGGTGAACGCGGCGGCCGCGGCGATCATCGCGGCGTTGTCGGTGCAGAGCGCGCGATCGGGGATCGCCACGCGAAGCCCGCGCTCGGCAGCCGCGGCCTCGACGAGCTCGCGCAGTCGGCCATTGGCCGCCACGCCGCCCCCGATCGACACCGCCGGCACGCCGTTGCGGTCGGCCGCGAGCATGAGGCGGTCGACCAGCGGTCGCACGATGGCCTCCTGGTACGAGGCCGCCAGATCGGCCCTGCGGGCCTGCACGCCGTGGTCGCCGAGATCGCGCGTGGCGTAGAGCAGGGCGGTCTTCACGCCGGCGTACGAGAAGTCGAGCTCACCGGGGCCGCGCGAACGCAGCCCCACCGGGAAGTCGAAGGCCGTGGCGTCTCCCTCGCGCGCGAGCGCCTCGAGGCCCGGTCCGCCGGGGTACGGGATTCCCAGCAGCCGCGCGCCCTTGTCGATGGCCTCGCCCGCGGCGTCGTCGAGGGTCTGGCCCAGCAGCTGCGGCGCGGCGTAGTCGTGCACGAGGTCCAGCCGGGTGTGCCCGCCCGACGCCGTGAGCGCCACGAACGGCGGATCGAGGGCCAGGGGCTCGAGCCAGCAGGCGGCCACGTGGCCGTGCAGGTGATCCACCATCACCAGCGGCTTGCGGGCCGCGTAGGCCAGGGCCTTGGCGGTGGCCACCCCCACCAGCAGGGCGCCGATGAGCCCGGGGCGGCGCGTGACCGCGATGCGGTCGACATCGCCAAGGCCCATGCCCGCGTCGTCCAGCGCGCGGTCCACCACGGCGTTGACCGTGGTGAGGTGGTGTCGCGCCGCGACCTCCGGCACCACCCCGCCATACACCGAGTGGAGCTCTGCCTGCGATGCCACGACGTTCGACACGATGCGCCGGCCGTGCACCACGGCGGCGGCGGTCTCGTCGCAGGAGGTCTCGATGGCGAGCACCACGTCGCCCATCAGCCGGCGTCCTCCTGGGGATCCCGCCACATGATCAGCGCGTCCTCCTGGTTGTCGGAGTAGTAGCGCGGCCGCACGCCGCAGTCGACGAACCCGCGCGCCCGATACAAGCGTATTGCGGCGTCGTTGGAGACCCGCACCTCGAGGGTGTAACGGTCGTAGGGCCTGCCGTCGAGGGCCGCGATGACGCCATCCACGAGCATTCCGCCGATTCCGCGCCTCCGGTGCCCGGGATCGACCGTGACGTTGAGGATGTGCCACGAGTCGCCCTGGCCCGCGCAGGCGATGAACCCCACCACGTTGCCCCCGTCGACGGCCACCAGGGTGGCGCCCTCGGCGCGCTGGAGTTCCTTCACGAAGAGCTGGCGCGACCACGGGACGGGGTTGCTGCGGTTCTCGATCGCGAGGATCTCGGTGATGTCGTCGGGCCGTGCCCGCCGCACCACCGGCGGACGCTGCCTGGCCACGCGCCCGCCCCTGGCACCCGCCTGCGGGCGGCTCATGCCGGGGCCTCCTCGCGCAGGCGGCGCAGGCGGTTCTCCTCGGCGTCGGGCAGGCGCAGGTACTCCGGGGCCACGGGCCGGGCCCCCCCGGCGCGCACGCGCTGCACAAGCCGCACGGCCGGAACGCGGTCGGCCGCCCCGGCCGGGGCGCGGCGGGCGGACGCCGGGAGATCCACCAGGTCGGCGCCGTCACCGGCCACCACGCAGGGGCCGGCTGCGGCCAGGGCGGTGGCGAAGTCGGCCGGGTCCCACGCCGCCGGCGCGATGACCACCTCCACCCCGCCCGATGGGCCGACGAGGTAGGCCGCCGCGAACACCTGCCCACGACGGGCGTCGATGACCGGCGCCACCAGCACCGGCTCGCCCTGCGCGCCGCTGCGGGCCTCTTCGCCGGCGATGCCCAGCGCAAGGGCCTCGAGCGTGGATGCGCCCTGCACCGGGATGCCCAGTGCCTGCCCCAGCCCCAGGGCCGTGGCGATTCCGATGCGAATGCCCGTGAACCCGCCCGGGCCCACCCCCACGACGATGTCGTCGATGTCGGCGGGCGCCACCGCCGCCTGGGTGAACAGGTCATGGGCGGCCTCGAGCACCCGGCGCCCGCCGCCCGGAATCCGGGCGAGCGAGGCCTCGGCGAGGACGTCGTCGCCATCGACGATCGCCAGGGCCGGGTCAGGCGTTGCGGTGTCGAGCGCGAAGGTCGTCACAAAGGGCCTCGAGCGATGCATCGGTGCCGGGATCGGCGCCGTCCAACCGTAACACCCGCGTATCGCCACCCCCGTGGGCGATGTCCACCCGCACGCGCGGCTGCGGCAGGCCGTGCAGCACGGCGTCCGGCCACTCCACGAACGCCACGGCGTCGGGCCCGACCGATTCCAGCGCGAGCCCGAGTTCCTCGTCGTCAGGATCACCCAGGCGCCAGGCGTCGAGGTGCGCCACCGGCATGCGCCCCGCGTAGGAGTTCGCGATGGCGAAGGTGGGACTGGTGACGGGCCCCTCCACCCCGAGCGCGTGCGCCGCCGCGCGCACCAGGGTGGTCTTTCCCGCGCCGAGGTCGCCGCGCAGCACCACCACGTCGCCGGGCTGCAGCAGCGCCGCGATGCCTGCACCGACCTGCTCGGTGTGCTCGGGGCCGCCGCTCACGAACTCGGCGGTCATCAGAAGAGCCCGAGCTGCTGGGTGGGGTCCGCCCCGGGGGCCGTGGCGGCCCTCGCGGCGTGGGCGTGCGGCGCATCGGGGGCCGACGCCTCGGCATCGCCGCCGGCCACGAGCGCCGGGAGCCGGGCGAAGTCGTCCTGCAGGCTGCCGAGCATCGCGCGGGTGTAGAGGGCCGCGGCCGGGTGGTACACCGGGTAGAGCGTGACCGGCACGCCCGCGACCTCCACCGGAATCGGCTGCCCGTGCACCTTGCTGATGCCCTCCGGGCGGCCCGAGAGCAGCTTGGTGGCGAAGTTGCCGAGGGTGCACACCACGCGGGGCCGGATGAGCGCCACCTGCTCCTCGAGGTACCCCCGGCAGGAGTCGATCTCGTCGGGCCGCGGATCGCGATTCCCCGGGGGCCGGCACTTGAGCACGTTGGCGATGAACACCTGATCGCGCGACATCCCGATGCCCGCGAGCAGTTCGTCGAGCAGCTTGCCCGCCTGGCCCACGAACGGCAGTCCGGTGCGGTCCTCGTTCGCCCCCGGCGCCTCGCCCACGAAGAGCAGGTCGGCGTCGGGGTCGCCCGCGCCCACCACCACCGTGGTGCGCCCCTCGGACAGGGGACATCGCGTGCACCCACGCAGGTGCTCGGACAGCCTCTCCAGCGCCTGGGCGCGGACTGCGGCGTCACTCATCAATGGCCCACGCTATAAGCGGGCCCGGACGCCCGGATTGGTCTCCACAGGCCCTTGTTACACGGGTGCCGCACGGGCTAGATTGCCCCATCCGAATTCGGCGCCAAGCCCGGTACCCCGCCTCGGGGACTGGAGCGAGTCCGGTTCGGCGTTGCCCGCAATTTCGCGCGGGCGCGTCGCGCTGCGCCAGTCGCAGATGACCCACATCCCGTCGCCATCCCACGATTCCCGGACACGCCCCGACGTGGTCCGCACGGTGCCCGAACTGCGCGCCGCCGTCGATGCGCTGCGCGCCGCGCACGGCTCGGTGACGCTCGTGCCCACCATGGGCGCGTTCCACGAGGGGCACCTCTCGCTCATGCGCCGCGCCCGCGAGGACGGAAGCGCCGTGGTGGTGTCGCTGTTCGTGAACCCCACGCAGTTCGCCCCCACCGAGGACCTCGCGGCGTACCCCCGTGACGAGGACCGCGATCTCGCGCTTGCCGCGGGGGCGGGCGCCGACCTGGTGTGGGCGCCGGCGGTGGAGGACGTCTACCCCGGCGGCTACGCGATGGAGATCACCATCGGCGGCCCTGCGGAGGTGCTGGAGGGCGCGAGCCGTCCCCACCACTTCGCCGGCGTTGCCACCGTGGTGGCCAAGCTGCTCACGGCCGTGCGCCCCGACCGGGTGGTGTTCGGGCAGAAGGACGCCCAGCAGGTGGCCGTGATCCGCAGGCTCATGGCCGACCTCCACCTGGATGACATCGAGATGATCGTCGCGCCCATCGTCCGCGAGGACGACGGCCTGGCGATGAGCAGTCGCAACGCCTATCTGGGCCCCGATGATCGCGCGGCCGCCGTGGTGCTGTCGCGGGCGATCTCGACGGCCACGGCCCTCGCCGAGGAGGGCGAGGAGGATGCGGCGCGCATCGAGGAGGCGGCCATGGCTGTGATGGCCGCGGAGCCCCGATGCGAGCCGGAGTACGCGGCGGTGGTCCACCCGGACACCTTCGCCAGGCTGGAGCGCCTGGAGGCACCTGCCCTCCTGTGCGTCGCCGCGCGGGTCGGTCCCGCACGGCTGATCGACAACGCAGAGCTACCCGTACCCACCACACGGAGGACCACCGTGCCCCGAGCACGCACGATGCTGAAGAGCAAGATCCACCGCGCGACCGTGACCGACGCGAACCTCAACTACGTCGGATCCATCACCGTCGACCGCGACCTGCTCGACCTCGCGGACATCCACGAGTACGAGAAGGTCAGCGTGCTGAACATCAACACCGGCGCGCGGTTCGAGACCTATGCCATCAACGGACCGCGCGGCCGCGGGGACGTGTGCCTCAACGGCGCCGCCGCGCGACTGGCCCACCCGGGCGACCTCGTCATCATCCTCACCTACGCCGAGTACGACGAGTCGGAACTCGTGGGCGGCCATGAGCCCACCGTCGTGCACCTGAACAAGAGCAACGAGGTGACCGAGCTCATCGAGGACATGGTGCCGGTCATGTGGGAGGTCGAGTAACCATCCTCGCCGCCGCCGACATCCGCGCGCTCAAGGGCAGCCGCCGCCTGGCGATGCTCACCGCCTACGACTACCCCATGGCACTGGCGCTCGACCAGGTGGGGCTCGACATCATCCTGGTGGGCGACAGCCTCGGCGAGGTGGAGCTGGGATACGACTCCACCCGCGCGGTGTCGCTGGAGATGATGCAGCACCACGTGCGGGCGGTGGCCAATGGCGCCACGCGCACGCACATCACGGGTGACATGCCGGCGGGCTCATACGACGACCCCCGGCAGGCCGTGGCGAGCGCCATGGCCCTGGTGGCCGCCGGCGCGCACTCGGTGAAGCTCGAGGGCGCGCTGATCCCGCAGGTGGAGGCCATCCTCGACGCGGGAATCCCGGTGATGGGCCACGTGGGGCTGCTGCCCCAGACGGCCGAGGGTGGCTACCGCAAGCAGGGGAAGACCACCCGGGACGCCGACCGCCTGGTGGCCGAGGCCACCGCGCTCGACCGGGCCGGCTGCTTCGCGGTCGTCATCGAGTGCGTGGACTCCAACGCCGCGCGGCGCATCACCGACGCCCTGGGCGCCCCCACCATCGGCATCGCCGCCGGAATGGACTGCGATGGCCAGGTGCTGGTGAGCACCGACCTGATCGGGCTGCTGCCCGACCCGCCGGCCTTCGTGGCCCCGCGCGCGAACGTGCGCGACATCATCATGGGCGCGGCCGCGGAGTTCGCGGCCGAGGTGCGCGCCACGGCCGTTCCGCCGGTCGCGCGCAGCACCAAGCCCTAGCCGCACCCGCCTGCGAGGCACCCCACCCGCGTCACGCGATGCGCGCGGGTGGGGCGCCCGGCAGGGGGTGGCTAGATAAGCCCGCCCTTGGCGATCTTCTTGAGGTTGAGCGCCTTGTTGAGCGTGGCCTCGTCCACGCCCTTCTCGCGGGCGACCTCGCGCAGCGGCCGGCCGCTCTTGGTGGCCTCCTTCACGATGTCGGTGGCGAGGTCGTACCCGATGTAGGGGTTCAGCGCGGTGGCCGCGGCCAGCGTGCCCTCGGCGTGGCGGCTCAGCCCCTCGAGGTTCGGCGTGATGCCGTCGACGCACTTCGTGCGGAACACCGTGGCGGTGCTGGTGAGCAGCGCCACCGACTGCAGAAGGTTGCGCGCCATGAGCGGGATGCGCACGTTGAGCTCGAAGTTGCCCTGCGTGCCGGCCACCGTGATGGCGGTGTCGTTGCCGATCACCTGGGCGCCCACCTGCATGACCACCTCGGGGATGACCGGGTTGACCTTGCCGGGCATGATCGATGAGCCCTTCTGCAGCTCGGGCAGGAAGATCTCGCCGAGGCCGCAGCGCGGGCCGGATCCCATCCACGCCAGGTCGTTGGCGATCTTCGTGAGCGACACGGCCACCATCTTGAGGGCCGCCGATGCCTCGACGAGGCCGTCACGATTGGCCTGCGCCTCGAACGGGTCGGCCGGCGCGGAGATCTTGAGGTTGGTCTCCTTGGCCATGATGTCGCGCACCATCTTCGCGAACTTCGGGTGCGTGTTGAGGCCGGTACCCGTGGCGGTGCCGCCGAGCGGGATCATCCCGAGGCGCGGCAGCGTGGCCTTCACCCGCTGCGTGCCCAGGCGCACCTGCGCGGCGTAGCCGGCGAACTCCTGGCCCAGGGTCACGGGCACGGCGTCCATCAGGTGCGTGCGGCCGGCCTTCACCAGCCCCCCGAACTCCTTCGCCTTCGCCGCGAACGACTTCTCGAGCGCCTCGAGCGCCGGCAGCAGCTTGTGGGTGATCTCGTCAAGCGCCGCCAGGTGCACGGCCGACGGGAAGACGTCGTTGGAGCTCTGCCCCATGTTCACGTGGTCGTTGGCGTGCACGGTGACGCCCCGGATCTCGCGCGAGGCGACCTTGGCGATGACCTCGTTCGCGTTCATGTTGCTCGACGTCCCCGAACCGGTCTGGAAGACATCGACCGGGAACTGATCGTCGAACTCACCGCGCGCCACGCCCATTCCCGCCTCGGCGATGGCCGTGGCCACGCCCTTGTCGAGCAGCCCCAGCTGCGCGTTGGCACGAGCGGCACCGGCCTTGATGCGGCCGAGCCAGTGGATGACCGGCGCGGGAACCGGCTCCCCCGAGATCGGGAAGTTGTCGACCGCCTTGTCGGTCTCCCCACCCCACAGCTTTGCCATTGGTGCTCCCTGTTCGAATCCTTGGCCGCCGCAGGCTACAGGCGATCAGGTGCCGGTCGGGGCGCGTGCGACCCGGTTGGGCCGCCTGTCAGGGGAGGTCGCCGAGAGCGCCGAGGATGCCCACGGCGCCCTTCACGCCGAGGTCGAGGTTCTCGAGCCGCATGCGCTCGTCCGGCGAGTGCAGGCCGTCGTCGGGCAGCCCGAAGCCCGTGAGCACCACCGAGGTTCCCCGCGACGCCATGGCCGCCACCACGGGGATGCTGCCGCCGATTCCCTTGGGCGTCACCGGCAGGCCCGTTGCGTCCTCGATGCCGGCAATGGCCGCGGCGATCACCGGGTCGGCGGGGTCGAGGCGGCTCGACCCGGCCACGCCCAGCCCCTGCACCTCGAGGGTGGCGCCGGGCGGGCAGGCGTCCTCCAGCATGCCTCGCACCACCTGTGCCAGCCGCTCGGCGTCCGCCCCCGGGGGCACGCGACACGAGAGCGTGGCCTCGGCCACCGCGGGGATCACCGTGGCCACCAGGCCGGGATCGCCCGCGCGGATGCCGTTCACATCGAGGCTCGGCAGCATGGTGGTGCGCAGGTGGAACTCCTCCGCCGCGGCGCCGTCGGCCGGGCGCGCCCCGGCATCCGCCATGAACCCCGCCCCCTCGGGAAGCGTGCCCAGCGCCTGGACCTCCGCATCCGACGGCGTGATGGTGCCCTCCATCAGGGCATCCGGCACGCGCCCGTGGCGCGGCACCACCGCGGACAGCACCTGCATCAGCGCATGGATGCTGTTCATGGCCGCGCCCCCGTACATGCCCGAGTGCAGGTCGGCCTCGCCTCCGCGCACCGTCACCCGGAAGTACGCAAGCCCCCGCAGGCCCGTGCACACGGCGGGGCGTCCCGGCCCCACCATGGGTGAGTCGAAGATGATGGCCGCGCGCGGAGGGTCGGCCTCGTCGAGCACCCAGTCCACCGCGGAGTGGCCGCCGCTCTCCTCCTCGCCGTCGATCAGGATGCGGGCGCGCACGCCCAGCGTTCCCGCGGCCCGCATGCGCTGCAGTGCAACCAGCAGCATGAACAGGTTGCCCTTGTCATCCGTGGCACCGCGGGCATAGATGCACCCGTCGCGCACCTCCGGCTGGAACGGCGGGCTGGTCCACAGCGCCAGGTCGCCCGGCGGCTGCACGTCGTAGTGCCCGTAGATGGTGACCACCGGCGCATCCGCGCGGTCGTCGCTGGGCGGTACCTCGCCCACCACCAGCGGGTGCCCGGAGGTGATCACCAGCTCGGCCGTGCCACCTGCCACGCGCACCTCGTCGGCCACCATCTGCGCGGCGCGCAGCATGTCGCCCGCATGCCCGGGGTCTGCGCTGATGCTGGGAATCGCCAGCAGGGCCTTGAGGCGGTCCATCTCGGCGTCGTTCATGGGGCGATCATAGGAACCGGGGCATGGCGATCGTCCCGCGTCCCGTGCCTGCCGCGGGCGCCCCGGGGGCTACGGCGCCGTGGAGCCAATCAGCCGGTGACGGCGGGGCGGACCGGCATGCGCGGCAGGGTCACCACGCGCACGCTGGCCTGCGACCCGCCACTCGTGCCCGTGAGGGTGGCCGCGCATGGCGTATCCCACCCCGTGACGGCCGCCGGCGCGCCGGCGCCGCTCTGTGAGTAGGTGAGGTCGCAGGCCGCGGCATCTGCCCGCTGCACCGGCCCC
>JAFMJQ010000006.1 GCA_017853415.1 Thermoleophilia bacterium
TGGTGCTGGTGCGCGCGGGCGAGTTGCTCGCATGATCGCGCCGGGACGTGCCGCCGCCCGAGCGATCGCCCGGCGCCCCGGTGCGCTCATATACTCGGGCCATGGGCACGGAGCCGCTTCGCGATCAGCTCGCCGCGCTGCCCGACGCGCCGGGCGTTTACCTGTTCCGCGATGCGGACGACCGCGTGATGTACGTGGGCAAGGCGAAGTCGCTGCGCAAGCGGGTGTTCTCGTACTTCGAGGCACCGGTGCGCGGCCAGGACGGATCGGGCGAGGGGCGCCCGGGGCCCAAGGCCGGGCTGCACCCGCGCATCTCCGAGATGGTCTCGCGCGCCGGGCGCGTGGAGGCCCTGGTGGTGAACAGCGAGCAGGAGGCCCTGATCCTCGAGGGCAACCTCATCACCACCCACCGGCCGCCCTTCAACGTGAAGCTGCGCGACGACAAGAGCTACCCCTACATCGGCATCAGCCTCGACGAGGCCTACCCGCGCGTGTACTTCACCCGCGAGCGTCACCGCCGCGACCGGGTGTACTTCGGTCCGTTCTCGAGCGCATCGAAGGTGCGCGAGACGCTGTCGCTGATCGGCAAGATCTTCCCGAGCAGGCCATGCGAGGGCTCGGAGCCCGGGCGCCCATCGGGCATCCCGTGCCTCGATTACCACATCAAGCGCTGCATGGCGCCGTGCGTCGACTACATCAGCCTGCAGGACTACCGACACCTCATCGACCAGATCATCGCGTTCCTCTCGGGGCGCTACCGGGGCCTGGAGCAGGAGCTCGAGCAGCAGATGGCCGCGGCCGCGGCCGCCCAGAGGTTCGAGGAGGCCGCGGTGTTCCGCAATCGCCTCAACGCCGTGCGGCACCTGATGGAGCGGCAGCTGATGAGCAGCGACTCGATGGAGTCGCTCGACGTGCTGGGCGTGGCGGTGGACGACGACGGCGAGGCGGCCAACGTGCAGGTGCTGCAGGTGCGCGACGGCGTGCTGGGCGACCGGCAGTCGTTCTTCGTCGATGCCGCGGGGTCGCGCGATGAGGCGACGATCCTCGAGCAGTTCGTGATGGAGTACTACGCGTTGGGCATGGCGATTCCGCCGCTGGTGGTGGTGCCGCTGGGCATGGACACCCGTGGCGTGGAGGCCCTGCTGGCCGAGCGCCGGCAGGCCGGCGTGGAGGTGCGGGCATCGGAGCGCGGCGAGAAGCGCCGCATGCAGGAGCTCGCCGAGCGCAATGCCCAGCTGGCCCTCGACCAGGATCGCGCCCGGGCGGCCCGCACGCGCGAGCGGCGCACCGCGGCGCTGGGCGACCTGCAGCGCGCGCTGGGCCTGGACGCCCCGCCCATGCGCATCGAGTGCTTCGACATCTCGAACCTGGGGTCCACCTACGCCGTGGCGTCGATGACGGTGATGAACGGCGGGGCGCCCGACCGCAAGCACTACCGGTCGTTCACCATGCGGTACGACGGCGGACCCGACGACTTCGCGCGCATGGAGGAGGCCATCGGGCGCCGCATGGCCCGCCTGGCATCGGGCGACGCCGACGCCAGCCTCGGGGCCGCGCCGTCGCTGGTGGTGATCGACGGGGGCAAGGGCCAGCTGGGTGCCGCGCAGCGCGCGATGCGCGAGGCCGGCGTGGATGTGCCGATGGTCGGCCTCGCCAAGCAGCAGGAGGAGGTGTTCGTGCCGGGCCGATCGGAGCCGATCCTGCTGCCCGAGGGCTCTCCCGGCCTCACGCTGCTGCAGCAGGTGCGCGACGAGGCCCACCGCTTCGCCCTGCGCCACCACCGCTCGCGTCGCGGCCGGGGGATGACCGCCAGCGCGATGGACTCCCTCCCCGGCATCGGCCCGGCCCGCCGCCGGGCGATCCTGCGACACTTCGGATCGCCGGAGCGCTTCCTCGCCGCATCGCGCGAGGAGATGGAGGCCGTGCCGGGGCTGCCGCCGAAGGTGGCACGCGACATCTACGAGCACCTCAACAAGACGGGCGGTCCCGACCAGGTCGAGACCCTCGCGGGATCGGGCAACGGGTGGAGCTGACGATCATCACCGGCCTCTCGGGGGCCGGGAAGTCCGGGGCGATGGGCGCGTTCGAGGATGCCGACTTCTTCTGCATCGACAACCTCCCGCCGCAACTGCTGCCGTCGCTCGTCGACCTCTTCGGGCTCGAGGGCAGCAGCGTCGAGCGCGCCGCGCTGGTGTTCGACGTGCGCGGCGGCGTGTGGTTCGACGAGCTCGCCCGCGAGCTCGACCGCATCGCGCAGATGCCCGACATCAACCTGAGCGTGCTGTTCCTCGAGGCGTCCGACGACGTGCTGCTGGCGCGGTTCCGCGAGACGCGCCGTCGGCACCCGCTGGCCGAGGGGGGAGAGGTGCTGCGCGGCATCGAGAAGGAGCGCGCGCTGCTGCAGGACCTGCGCGACCGCGCGGACGTGGTGATCGACACCAGCGCGATGAACACCTGGCAACTGCGCGAGGCCGTGGCGCAGGAGATGCAGCCGGCCGACCGCCCCCACATGCGGGTGACCTTCGCGTCGTTCGGCTTCAAGCACGGCGTGCCGCGCGAGGCCGACCTGATGTTCGACGTGAGGTTCCTGCGCAATCCGCACTACGTGCCGGAGCTCACCGCGCTCACGGGCGAGGACGCCGCCGTGGCCGGGTATGTGGCCGAGGACCCGGGATACGAGGGATTCATGGATCGCCTCGTCGCCCTGCTCGACTACGTGCTGCCGCTCTACGCGGCCGAGGGCAAGCGGCACCTGGTGGTGGCCATCGGCTGCACGGGCGGCCGTCATCGCAGCGTCACGGTGGCCGAGGCCCTGGCCGCGCGCTATGCGCAGTCGCTCGACGTGACGCTGGCCCACCGCGACTCGGGCCGCCCGGCCGAGGTGAGGTCGGCGTGAACACGCCGCACGTGGTGGCCCTGGGCGGCGGCACGGGCCTCTCGTCGCTGCTTCGCGGCCTCAAGCGCCGCGACCTCGACATCTCGGCCGTCGTGGGCGTGTCGGACGACGGGGGATCGTCCGGCCGCCTGCGCCGCGAGCTCGGCATGCTGCCCCCGGGCGACATCCGCAACGTGCTGGTGGCCCTGGCCGATGACGAGTCGCTGATGGGCCGGCTGTTCCAGCACCGGTTTGCCGACGGCGACCTGTCGGGGCACCCGTTCGGCAACCTGATCCTCGCCGCCCTCACCGAGGTGACCGGCTCGTTCGACGAGGCCGTGCGCGAGGCCTCGCGGGTGCTCAAGGTGAACGGGCGGGTCATTCCCGGGGCCCTCGAGCACGTGCGGCTGTGGGCCGAGCGCGAGGATGGCTCGGAGGCCTGCGGCGAGACCCTCATCGCCTCGGGCGTCGGGGCCTGCCGGCGCGTGTGGCTCGACCCGGAGCCCGCGGCCCACCCGGACGCCATCGCCGCCGTGGCCGATGCCGACCTGATCCTGCTGGGCCCCGGATCGCTGTTCACGAGCGTGCTGCCGCACCTGGCCGTGGGGGAGATCGCCGATGCCGTGGTGCAGTCGCGGGGGCTGCGGGCCTACGTGTGCAACATCATGACCCAGCCGGGTGAGACCGACGGCATGGACGCCGTCACCCACCTCGACCGCGTGCTCGAGATGGCCCCCGGCGGCGTGGACGTGGTGGTGGTGCATGCCGGCGCGCTCGAGCCGGCCGCGCTGGCGCAGTACGCCGCGCAGGGGCAGGAGCCGGTGCCCGTGGACGTGGCCGCCCTGGAGTCGCGGGGCGTGCGCGTGGTGGCCGCGGACATCGCCGAGGACGACCAGGTGGTGCGCCATGCGCCGGAGGCGCTGGCCGACGTGCTCATGCCCCTCGCGCGGGAGGGTGCCGACCGCCGCGCGGCGTCGGGTTCCGCGCACCCCGCGTGAACATTACGACTGCGTAAACCGCCCGCTCGTAGCGGGGAAATTGCGCATGTTCCGTGTTGCGGGAAGGGTATGTAGCACTTGTGACGAAAAGCGGGACGCCCGTAGAGTGCTGTCAGCACGACAGCAGTGCTGCGTGCAACCGCGAAACCCACCTCATCTCATTCGGGTTAGCGGGGATCCCTGTCCTATCCAAAGGAGCTCAAATGGGTGCTCGCGCTAAGGCGATTTTTCCGCTCGCGCTTGTCATCGGAGTTCTGTCGTTCCTGTGGACCGAGTTCTCGCTGAACTTCACGTTCCACTGGGTCACCGTCGCCGGCACGGACACGCCGGGCGCCGTCGGTGTGCCGCAGAACTTCCACTTCATCCTCCCCACGGCATTCATCACGTGGGGCCTGTTCTTCGCTGCTGGTGGTGACAACGCCGCCTTCGGCAAGATCTTCCTGGCTGCCGTCTTCGGCACCGTCGCTGCACTGATCACGATTCCGCTGGCCTACAAGACGGCTGCATTCCCCGACTTCTGGGGCATCGCCCTCTGGGTCGGCGTCTTCGCCTTCATCCTCGTGATGATCCTGATCGCCGGTGACTGGTACTACGTCGCCGGTACGTTCCCGTGCTTCGCAGCGGTCTTCCTCTGGTGGGTTGCCACCGGTATGGACGGCTGGGCGCCGGTGGGTGCTGACACCCCCGCCGCTGAGGGTGCTGCCGTGCCGGGTCTGGGTGCTTTCGGTGGTCTTATCTCGACCCCGTGGGCCTGGGTGTGGTTCGACTCGCTGGTGACCCTGATCGTCGGTGTCATTCTCGGCATCGTCTCGGGCAAGCTCGCGGCTCTGCTTACCCCGAAGCCCAAGGAGGCCTAGGCCCAGCGCCTGGACATCCTTTGCTTCACCTCCGGGGGGCCTTCGGGCCCCCCGGAGTCGTTTCCGGGGCCGTTCGGGCACGGCGACCCCGGGCCCGCGTGAAGGAGATCGCGGCCCCCGCGCGGAATCATCGGGGAGTCGATCCCACCCGGGGGTACCAATGGGAACCAATGCCACAAGCCAGCGCAATCAGAGCTGGGTGGACTTCGCCGGCGTCATGCTCGCCATCGCCGGCTTCTTCCAGATCATCTACGGAGCGGCGGTCTTCGCCGAATCCGGTTACATCGTCAACAAGCTCCTCTACTGGAACATGGGCTCGTGGGGCTGGGCCCACCTCATCGTGGGCGTCACGCTGCTCAGCACGTCGTGGTTCGTCTTCCAGGGCAACCAGGTGGCCGAGGTCTTCGCGATCATCGTGGCGGCCGCGAGCCTGTTCATCCACGCATCGACGGTGCAGTTCGCGCCGTTCTGGAGCGTGGTCATCATCGTCATCGACGTGCTCATCATCTATGGGCTGGTCGTGCACGGTGACATCCGGGGCATGAAGGAGCGCATGTAGCGATCGGCAGGCGCACCGGGGGCGTTCGTCCCCCGGTGCGCGGCCATCCCGGCCCCGTGCGCGCCCCGGGGCCTCCCAGCGGTTATGCTCGCGCCCGTTTTCCTACAAGGAGATGGTGATGGCGGTACGCGTGGGCATCAACGGCTTCGGGCGCATCGGGCGCAACGTCTTCCGGGCGGCGGCGAGCCGTGCGCAGGGAGAGGTCGAGATCGTGGCGGTCAACGACCTGACCGACGCCAAGACCCTGGCCTATCTGCTGGCGTACGACTCGGTGTTCGGGCGCTACCCCGGCACCGTGGAGCACGAGGGCGACGCCATCATCGTCGACGGCACCCCCATCCGGGTGCTGGCCGAGCGCGACCCGGGCAACCTCGCCTGGGGCGACATGGGCGTGGACGTGGTGGTCGAGAGCACCGGCTTCTTCACCAAGCGCGCCGACGCCGCCAAGCACCTCGAGGGCGGCGCGAAGAAGGTCATCATCTCGGCGCCCGCCACCGAGCCCGACCTCACGATCGTGCTGGGCGTGAACGACGACCAGTACGACCCCGCGAAGGATGACGTGGTCTCCAACGCCTCGTGCACCACCAACTGCCTGGCCCCGGTGGCCAAGGTGCTCGACGACGCCTTCGGGCTCGAGCAGGGCTTCATGACCACCTGCCACGCGTACACCAACGACCAGCGCATCCTCGACCTGCCGCACTCCGACCTGCGCCGTGCGCGCGCCGCCGCGCTGTCGATCATCCCCACCTCCACGGGCGCCGCCCGCGCCATCGGCGAGGTGCTGCCGCACCTCAAGGGCAAGCTCGACGGCATGGCCCTGCGCGTGCCCACGCCCGACGGCTCGGTGGTGGACCTCGTCGCCACCCTGCGTGACGCGCCGTCGAAGGACGACATCAACGAGGCCCTGCGCGAGGCCGCGAACGGTCCCATGAAGGGCATCCTCGGCTGCTGCGAGGACCCGATGGTGTCGCGCGACGTCATCGGCGATTCGCACTCGTCGCTGGTGGACACCGAACTCACCATGACCATGGGCAACCAGGCCAAGGTGATCTCCTGGTACGACAACGAGTGGGGCTACTCGTGCCGGGTGGTCGACCTCGCCCAGAAGCTGCTGCCGTAATGGCGCCGCTGGTCCAGGTGGACTCCCCGGGCCAGTCCTGGGCAGAGGAGCGGGTGCTGGTGCGCGCCGACCTCAACGCGCCGCTCGAGGAGGGCCCGGGCGGCGTGCCGCGCGTGGCCGACGACGCCCGCATACGCGCATCGGTGGCCACCCTGCGGTACCTGCTCGACAACGGGGCCGCGGTGGCCGTGTGCTCGCACCTCGGGCGGCCCAAGGGGAACGCCTCGCCGGATCTCTCGCTCGCGCCGTGCGCCGCCCGGCTCTCGGAACTGCTGGGCCAGCCGGTCGAGCTGCTGCCCGACTGCGTGGGGTCGCAGGTGGAGGCCCGCATCCGCGCCCTCAAGCCGGGCGAGATCGTGATGCTCGAGAACCTCCGGTTCCACCCTGGGGAGGAGGCCAACGACGCCGCGTTCGCCGACCGCCTGGCCGCCGGCTTCACCAGGTACGTGGACGACGCCTTCGGGGCCGCGCACCGGGCGCACGCATCCACCGAGGCCGTGGCGCGCCGGCTCGACCCCTGTGCCGGGCTGCTGCTGGCGCGCGAGGTCGAGGTGCTGGGCGGGCTGCTCGAGAGCCCCGCACCGCCGTTCGTCGCGGTGCTCGGCGGCTCGAAGGTGAGCGACAAGCTGCCGCTCATCGAGAACCTGCTCGACCGGGCCGATCGCATCCTCATCGGCGGCGCGATGTGCTTCACGTTCCTCAAGGCCCTCGGCGACCCGGTGGGCACATCGCTGCACGAGGACGAGCAGGCCCAGGCACTGGCCCTGCGACTGCTCGACCGCGCGGGCAAGGTGAACTGCACGCTGCAGCTGCCCACGGACATCCTCGTGGCCGACCGCTTCGACGCCGGTGCCGAGCTGCAGGTGGTTCCCAGCGACGAGATCCCCGACGGCTGGATGGGCGTGGATATCGGCCCGCGCACGGCGGAGGCCTACCGCGAGGTCATCATGGGGGCCGGGACGGTGTTCTGGAACGGCCCGATGGGGGCCTTCGAGATCGCTCCCTTCGCCGAGGGCACCCGTGCGGTGGCCGAGGCCATGGCGGCCTCGTCGGCTGCCACCGTGGCCGGCGGCGGCGACTCCGGCGCGGCCCTCGGCGACATGGGCCTGGCCGACCAGCTCACGTGGGTGTCCACCGGCGGCGGCGCGGCCCTCGAGCTCATGGAGGGGCGCAGCCTGCCCGGCGTCGCGGCCCTTCCCACCGCATGAGCGCCCCACGGCGCCCGCTGGTGGCGGGCAACTGGAAGATGCACAAGACCGCCGGCGAGGCGCGCGATGCCTGCGCGGCCCTCGCGGCGCTGGTGGGCGGCGCCCCGGGGATCGACGTGGCCGTGTGCCCGCCCTTCACGGCGCTGCAGGCGGCGTCCGAGGCCCTCGCGGGCTCGCCCATCGCGGTGTACGCGCAGAACGTGCACGAGGCCGACCAGGGTGCGCACACCGGTGAGATCTCCGCGGCCATGCTGCGGGATGCCGGCGCCGCTGGCGCGCTGGTGGGGCACTCCGAGCGCCGCGCGGCGGGCGACACCGACGACCAGGTGGCGGCCCGGGTGCGGGCGGGAATCGATGCCGGCCTGCTCATCGTCATGTGCTGCGGTGAGTCGCTCGACACCCGGCGCGCGGGGGATACGCAGGCGTGGGTGACCCGCCAGGTGCGCGCGGGGCTGTCGCAGGCCACCGCGGCCGACGTCGACCGCCTGGTCATCGCATACGAGCCCATCTGGGCCATCGGAACCGGCGAGACGGCCACCCCCGAGCAGGCCCAGGAGGCCTGCGCCATCGTGCGCGCGGTGGCGGGTGAGGTGGTGGACGGCCAGGCCCTGCGCGTGCTCTACGGCGGCAGCGTGAACCCCGCAAACGCCGCGGAGCTCATGGCGTGCCCCGACGTGGACGGCGCGCTCGTGGGCGGGGCCAGCCTCGACCCGGAGTCGTTCGCCGCCATCGTGGCGGCCGCCTCGTGAGCGGTCCGCTCGTGCTGGTCGTCATCGACGGCTTCGGCATCGCACCCTCCGGCCCCGGCAACGCCGTGGCGCTCGCACGCACCCCGGCCCTCGATGCGCTGGCGGCCGAGGGGTCGGCCACGCTCCTGCAGGCCAGCGGCCTTCCCGTGGGGCTTCCCGACGGCCAGATGGGCAACAGCGAGGTGGGGCACCTCAACCTGGGCGCGGGGCGCCGCGTGCCCCAGATGCTCGTGCGCATCGATGAGGCGGTGTCCGCCCCCGGCGGCCTCGCGGCGGTGCCCGCCCTCGGCGCGGCGCTCGCTGCCGCGCGCGGGTGCACCCTGCACCTCGTGGGCCTGGTGGGCGATGGCGGCGTTCATGCCAGCCAGCGCCATCTCGTGGCCCTGCTCGATGCGGCGCGCGCCGAGGGCGTGCAGCGCGTGGTGGTGCATGCGATCACCGATGGTCGCGACTCGCGCCCCGATTCGGCGCTGCCCGCCATCCGCGCGCTCGAGGAACAGGGCGCGGTGGTGGGCACGGTCGTCGGCCGCTACTGGGCCATGGATCGCGACCACCGCTGGGACCGCACCCAGCGCGCCTACGACGCCATGGTGCACGGCAGGGGCGAGGGCGCCGCCACCGCGGCGGAGGCCGTGCAGCGCTCGTACGACGCCGGGGTGACCGATGAGTTCATCGAGCCCTGGGTGATCGGCGATGCCGCCGAGGGGCGCATTCGCCCCGGTGACCAGGTGATCGTGTGGAACTTCCGCCCGGATCGCGCGCGGCAGGTCACCGAGGCCCTGGGCGCCCCGGCATTCGAGGGCTTCGACCGCGGCTCGGCGCCGCCGCTGCCCGCCATCACCACCATGACCCGCCTGCGGCGCGAATGGGGTTACCCCGTGGCGTTCGAGGCCGAGGACGTGCGCCAGGGCCTTGCGGAGTCTGTGAGCGACGCCGGGCGCCGCCAGTTGCACGTGGCCGAGACCGAGAAGTACGCCCACGTGACCTACTTCTTCAACGGCGGCCGCGAGGATCCGTTCGGCGGCGAGGATCGCGTGCTCGTGCAGAGCCCGCAGCACGTGGCCACCTACGACGAGGCCCCCGAGATGAGCGCCGAGGGGGTTCGCGACGCCGTGGTGGGTGCGCTCGGCGAGGGCGGCCGCGAGTTCATCGTCGTCAACTTCGCGAACGCCGACATGGTGGGGCACACCGGCGTGGTGCCGGCTGCCGTGCGCGGCATCGAGGCCGTGGACCGCTGCATGGCCGACATCCGCACCGCGGTGGCCGCGGCCGGCGGGCTGCTGGTGGTGACCGCCGATCACGGGAACTCCGAGGCCATGATCGAGCCGGATGGCAGCCCCAACACCGCGCACACCACGAACCCCGTGCCGCTGTGGATCGACCGCCCCGGCCTGCCGCTGCGCGAGGGCCGCCTCGGGGACGTCGCGCCCACCGCATGCGCGCTCATGGGCTGGGACGCCCCCGCGGCGATGACCGGGGACGTCCTGCTGGACCCGGCCAAGTAGGATGCCGCTCCGATGAGCACCCGCCCACAGGAATGGCTTCCCGATCCCTCCGGCCGCCACGAGCTGCGCTGGTGGGACGGCACGCGCTGGACCGAGCACGTGAGCGATGCGGGTGAGGCGTCCACCGACCCCGAGGGCGAGCAGGGCAACCCGCCGCCGCCCCCGCGCGGATCCGAGCCCGGGGCCCCGCGCGAGCGCTCGGGGCGCGCCACGGCCTCGCTGGTGCTGGGCATCGTCGGGGTGCTGGTGTTCCCCGTGGTGTGCTCGACGCTGGCGATCATCTTCGGGGCGCTTGCCCTGCGCGACATCGGCGACCGCAAGGACATCGCGGGCCGCAACATGGCGTGGTGGGGCCTTGGCCTCGGCATCGCCGGGCTGGTCATCGGCATCGCGCTCATCGCCTACCGGTTCGCGTAGTGGGCGCGGTCTCGGGGCGCATCAGCCTCAAGGGGGGATCGCCCGATGGCTATCGCGCCCTCGCCGGGCTCACGCGCGCCGGGCACCCCGACCACGCGCTTGCCGAGATCGTCAAGCTGCGTGCGTCGCGCATCAACAACTGCCGCTACTGCGTGGACTCCCACACCGAGGGGGCGCGCAAGGCCGGCGTGTCGGACGAGCGCATCGCGGCAACGGCCGACTGGCAGGCATCGGAGCTCTTCGACGACCGCGAGCGTGCCGCGCTGGCCCTGGCCGACCTGCTCACCCGCACCGACGACCTCTCGCGTGCCGAGCACCCGGCGGCCGCGCCCGTGTGGGACACCGCCGCCGAGGCGTTCCCCGGTGACGAGCTGGTGCAGCTGGTCATCACCATCGCCGGCATCAACACCTGGAACCGGATGATGATCGCGGAGGCCGTCAGCACCGGGGAGTGAGGCGACGGGCACGCGGGCCCTCGCGGCACGAGGGCCCCTCAGCCCACGCGTATGAGCGACGTGATGACATCGCGTCGCTGCTCCATCGAGAGCACCTCGTGCCCGGCGTCGTGACACCAGGCGGGAAGGTCGAGGAACACCATCGGGTCGTCGGCCAGCACCTCGAGCACCTCGCCGGGTGCCATGGCGGCGATGGCGTCGCGCGCCATGGTGACCGGCACCGGGCACCAGGTGCCCAGGGCGTCCACCGACCTGGCGGGCGGGGTGCTCATGCGGGGGCCATCCCGCGCAGGGCCCGCACGGCGTCGCCGAAGGCGGCGACCGCCTCCGCGACCTCGGCATCGGTGGTCGCGGGCCCCGCCGTCAGCAGCACGGCCGAACGGGCGGAATCCTCGTCGAGCCCCATGGCCTGGAGCACGGGCGACGCCTTGCCCGCGCCGAACGTGCACGCGGATCCCGGCGACACCGCCACGCCACGCGCCGCCATCGCGAGCGCCACGGCCTCGCCCTCCACGCCCTCGGCGCATACCTGCACGTGGCCCGGCAGGCGGTCGTCCACCGGCGGTCCGTTCAGGCGGGTGCCCGGCACGGCCAGCAGGCCATGTGCCAGCGCGGCGGCCTGGCGGCGCATGTGGGCGGCACGCGCAGTGCCCTCGGCGCGGGCCTCGCGCGCGGCCGCGCCGAGGGCGGCGATGCCCGGCACGTCGTGGGGCCCGCCGCGCTTGCCGCCCTCCTCGAGCCCGCCCTCGATCACCGGGTGCAGCCGCGTGCCGGGACGCACCAGCAGGGCCCCGGTCCACGGCGGGGCGCCGAGCGTGCGCCCGCCGATCACCAGCAGGTCCGCGCCCAGGGCGTCGTCCAGGGCCATCAGGCCGGCGGTCTCCTCGGCGTCCAGCACGATCACGGCCTCGGGCGCCGCACTGCGCGCTGCGGCCACCAGCGCGGGGACATCCTGGACGGTGCCCACCTCGGGCTGTCCGTGGGTGATCAGCACCAGGTCGCCGGTGGCCCCCCCGAGGTCGGCGGGGGAGACCCGGCCAAGGCCATCAACCGGCACGAGGTGCAGGTGGCCACCGCGGCGGGTGAGCGTGCGTGCGACGGCCAGCGACGACGCGTGCGCGAGGGGGTCGGTGACGATCACGGGCGCGCTGCCCCCGGTCGCGGCCAGCGCGCCCTTGATTGCCAGGTTGCGGGCCTCGGTGGCGCCCGCCGTGAAGATCACGCACTCGGCGGGCCACCCCGTGACGGCCGCCAGCTCCTCGCGCGCCGTTGCGATGGCGTCCGCCGGCCCGCGCGCGGCCTCGTGCAGCGCCATGGGACTTCCCACGTGCCCGGTCCAGCGCTCCATCTCGGCGCGTACCGCATCGGAGAGCGGCCAGGCCGAGGCGTGGTCGAGGTAGGCCGTCACCGGCCCTCCGCCAGGCGCGCGCCGAGTTCGGCGGGCAGGCCCGCCACCTGGATGGCGTTCTGCGCCCCGGGCACGTCGTAGGGGGTGCGCCTGAACCTGAGGGTGAGGGCCTCGAGGTCGAGGATCGCCCACGAGGCACGCGGGTCGAGGTCGCGCGGCTGGCCCACCGAGCCGGGGTTGATGAGCCACCTGCCGGACTCGATCGAGATCGTCTCCTCGCCGCGCACGAGCCCGCCGTCGAGGCGGCCGTCCTCGCCCAGGCGCCACGCGCCCGCCAGGTGGGTGTGGCCGATCAGCATGATGCGCGCGGGGTGCGCGTCGAAGGCCGCGCGCGCCTGGTCGCCGTTGATCACGTATTCCCAGATGGGGTCGCGCGGGCTCGCGTGGAACATCGCCACCTCACCATCGGGGTCCTCGGGCTCGAGGGCCATGAGGCGGTCCAGCGAGTTGCGGTCGAGCCGCGTGCGCGTCCACTCGATGGCGGCGCGTGCATGCGGGGTGAACTGCTCGGCGCGCACCCGGCCGGCCGCGGCCAGGTCGTGGTTGCCCGCGATGCAGCGCTCCGACTCGGTGACGCACACGCGCAGGCATTCCGCCGGGTGCGCTCCGTAGCCCACCATGTCGCCGAGGCACCAGGTGCGCGAAACGGACGCCTGGCGGATGGCGCGGCGGACGGCCTCGAGCGCGTGGCGGTTGCCGTGGATGTCGCTGATGATGGCGATGCGGTCGCTCACCGCGGCCTACAGTAATGGCGTGAGCCGCCTCATCCAGTTCGTGGTCGTCGGGCGACTGCGTGCGCCGCTCGCCGACGCCGGGGCGGAGTTCGAGGCGCGCATCGCCCGAATGGCCGACCTGCGCGTGGACGAGGTGGCCGCGGAGCCCGTGCAGCACGGCGACGACCAGGTGTTCCGCCGCGAGGGCGAGCGCATGCGGGCGAAGGTGCCGCAGGGCGCGTACCTGGTGGCCATGGACTCGCGCGGGAAGGCACCGAAGAGCAGCGAGGCGCTCGCGCAGTGGATGGGGCGCCGGCTCGAGGACACCCGGCCCACGTGCTTCCTCATCGGCGGTGCGATCGGGCTCGACCCGGCGCTGTCACGCGAGGCCGACGAGGTGATGTCGCTGGGGCCGCTCACCCTGCCGCACCAGCTCGCGCGCGTGGTGCTGGCCGAGCAGGTGTACCGGGCGCTCGCCGACCTCGCGGGGCACCCGTACCCCCGCGCGGGCGGCGCTCGCTAGCATCGCGCGCCGTGCCGACGGATAGCCCCATCACACCGCTCGCGCGCGCTCTCGGGCGCGAGGCCTCGCAGGTCGCGGGCGGTGCCGACGCCGTGGCGGCGCTCGAGCCGCCCGCCAACGCGGAGTTCGGCGACCTCGCCACCAACGTGGCGATGACGCTCGCCAAGCAGGCCAAGCGCACCCCCCGCGAGATCGCGGACGACCTGGTGGCCCGCATCGGGTCGGCCGAGGGGCTCGCGGGCTACGTGGAGTCGGCCGAGGTCGCCGGGCCCGGGTTCATCAACCTCACCCTGAGCCCGAGGTGGTTCGCCGAGGCCGCCCGCGCAATCGCCGACGCCGGTGATGACTACGGCCGCGGCCAGGCCGACCCCGCGGAGCGCATCCTCATCGAGTTCGTGTCGGCCAACCCCACCGGGCCGCCGCACGTGGGGCACGCGCGCCAGGCGGCCTACGGCGACGGCGTGGCGCGCATCCTCGAGTACGCCGGCCACGCCGTGACACGTGAGTTCTACGTGAACGACTGGGGCCGGCAGATGGAGCTCTTCGGCGCGTCGGTGGCGGCCCGCTACGGGCAGCTGCTGGGCCGCGCCACCGAGGTGCCGGAGGACGGCTACCAGGGCGACTACATCGTCGCCATCGCCGAGCGGCTGCGCGATGAGCTGGGCGATGGCTACGCCGACCGCCTCGACCCGGCCGACCCCGAGGTGCTGGCCCTGTTCGCGATGCGCGGCAAGGAGCTGATGCTCGCGACCATGACCGACGAGCTCGAGCGTTTCCGCGTGCGGTTCGACGACTTCTTCAGCGAGACGACCCTGCACGAGGGCGGCGCCGTGGAACGCGGCCTCGAGGCGCTCGTGGCGTCCGGCGACGCCTACGAGCACGACGGCGCCCTGTGGTTCCGCACCACGTCGTACGGCGACGAGAAGGACCGCGTGCTCCGCAGGTCGGACGGTTCCACCACCTACCTCGCCGCAGACGTCGCGTACCACCTGCACAAGGCATCCCGCGGCGACGACCGCCTCCTGGACGTCCTCGGCGCCGACCACCACGGCTACATCGCGCGCCTCCGGGCCGTGATCGCCGCCGGTGGGCACGACCCCGACATGCTCGAGGTGCCCATCGTGCAGCTGGTGTCGCTCACCGAGGGCGGCGAGGCGAAGCGCATGAGCAAGCGCGCCGGCACGCTGGTGACCCTCGGCGAGCTCATCGACGACATCGGGGTGGACGCCGCGCGCTTCTTCCTCGTGCAGCGCAGCCACGAGACGGCCTTCGACCTCGACCTCGACGTCGCCCGCGCCGAGGGCAACGAGAACCCCGTCTACTACGTGCAGTACGCCCACGCGCGCATCGCGGGGATCCTGGCCCAGCAGCCCGAGGCGCCCGCCGACGCCGGGCCGCCGGCCGAGCTCGACCCGGCCGAGCGCGCCCTGCTGCTGCAGCTGGCCCTGTGGCCGGAGGTCGTGCGCGAGGCCGAGCGCCGGCGATCGCCCCACCGCGTGGCCGCATACCTCATGGACCTGGCCCGCGACTTCCACGGCTTCTACCACCGCTGCCGGGTGGTGGGGGAGGCCCCCGAGGTCGTGGCCTTCCGCATCGACCTCCTGCGCGCCACGCGGTCGGTCATCGCCACGGGCCTCGGCCTCATCGGGGTGGAAGCCCCCGACCGCATGTAGCCGTGCGCTAGCCTTTTCGCGACCCGCGGGTGTAGCTCAGTTGGTAGAGCATCAGCTTCCCAAGCTGAGGGTCGCCGGTTCGAGCCCGGTCGCCCGCTTCACGAGGCCGCACGATGATCGAGCACCCCCGCGCCCCCCGGGGAGGCGGGTATCCGCTACGTGCGCGGGACGGCCACCAGGAACGACTTGACCACGCCCTCGCCGAAGCGGGCGGTCAGGCGCGCGCCGGACTTCGACGACACCAGCACGCTCGTGCTGCCCTTCGCGGCCTTCTTCCCGTAGAGCCTGCGCACCTTCGACAGCGGGTCTCCGGGCTTGAGGCCCTTGGCGGTGAGCCACTGCTGCCCGGTGAGCACGGCGGCGCGCACCCGGGACTCGCTGCCGCAGGGCTCTGATCCCGGGGCGGGCGCGAAGGTCATGATGGCCCCGAGGCTCGACCAGGTGACGCGGCAGTTGCCGTACGTCGCCCGCTTGGCGCCGGTGCCATAGGCCTTCTCGGCGGCGGCCAGGGTGCCCATGCGCCCGGCCAGGGTGCCCATGCGCACCGCGCCCTTGCGGGTGACGAGCACCGACAGCGGTCCGGTGGGCGCGCCCGACGCCACCGAGCGCAGCGTGGTGGTCTGGGGCTCCAGGCCGTTGTGGCGCAGCATCGATGCGTAGAGGCCGAGGATCTTCTCGGTGTATCCACCGCCCGTGGCCCAGTTGCCGTTGCCCATGGCCTCCCACGTGGGGGCGCGGCCATACGGGCGCACCATGGCGAACCGCTTGTCGGCCAGCGGCCGGGCCACCTTGAGCGGGTCGGCGTTCGGGTCGGCATAGGCCCAGAGGTGCTGGATCTGCGCGCGCACGCCCTCCTCGGGGGTGGCGAAGATGTTGCCGCGACTGCAGGTGTCGCAGGCGCCGAGGCCCGAGAAGTTGTTGTCGGTGGGCTTCACCATGGAGCCCTCGTACCGGAACCAGCCGGTCTCGAGGATCGACTGCGCGAACGCGATGTCGCCGCGGATGTTCTGGGCGTTGCCCTCGTCCACGAAGATGCGCGCCAGGTCCGCGATGGGGATCGTGATGGCCGGGGTGATCTTCTGCTTCGCGAACCACGAGGCGATCTGGTCGCCGGTGAGGCGCGACTGCCCCATCACCGGCGTCACCGACGTGAGCGGCGTGGTGCCGGTGGGCGTGGTGCCCGTGGATGGCGCCGGGGCCGTGCCACCCGGCGGGGCGGGTGCCTGGGGCTGCGGAGCCTGCGTCTGGGCGGCCAGGCCCGCCGGGATGGCGAGCGACATGGCTGCCGCGATGAGGATGGGGTACCGCACGGGGGGCGATGCTAGGACAGCCGGGGGCCACGGCACGCATCTCCCGTTGCGTGCATTACAGGACCCTTACGCGGCTACCCTCCTCATATGCAGGAGATTTCCCTTGCCACCGGGGCGCAGATGCGCCTTGCACGCCCCGGTGCGGGAACCGTGGTGATGTGCGTGAACGGCGGGGGCGCCACCGCCCGGCCGGGCAACTGGAGCCCCACCATCGAGTGGCTCGTCGATCGCCTGGCGCCGCGGTACCCCGACGCCGCATTCGCCGAGGTGAAGTACCGCGTGCGCTCGTGGAAGATGCTGCCCTCGTGCATCGCGGATGGCGCCGCCGCACTGGCGGCCGTGCCAGACGCCGAGCGCGTGGTGATGCTCGGGTTCTCGATGGGCGGGGCCGTGAGCATCGCCTGCTCGGCCGACGCGCGCGTGACCGACCTCGTGGCGCTGGCGCCGTGGATTCCCGAGGAGCTCTCGCTGGCGGCGCTCGCCGGCGATCGCGTGACGATCATCCACGGAAGCATCGACGGGGTGATCCCCGGCGTGCCCGGCGTGCGGCCATCGCACTCCCTGCGCGGCGCCGACCGCCTGCGCGCCGCCGGGGCCGACGTGACCTACCGGCGAATCCCCGGGGCGGTGCACGGCGTGGCAATTCGCCGGGGCGACAGGCTGGTGCCGCTGCCGCGCGCGGGAACGTGGCTGCGCGACGTGGAGCAGGCGCTGGAGCGCGCCGGGCTCTAGGTCGCTAGGGCCGGGTGTCGGCCGTGGGGGCCGGGCCGCCGCCGCCATTCCCGGGTGCCGACTTCGCGCGGCGGATCTCCTGCCGCTCGTCGGTGGGCACCTTGACGTCCCACACCAGCCCGACCTTCTGCATGCCGTAGATCAGCGCCCACGAGAGGTCGATCTGCTTCCAGTGCAGGCCGTGGCGCGCCGAGCCGGGGAAGGCGTGGTGATTGTTGTGCCAGGCCTCGCCGAACACCGGGATGGCCAGCGGCCAGAAGTTGCGGCTCTCGTCGTCGGTGGCGTAGTCGCGGCGGCCGTACATGTGGCAGATGGAGTTGACCGACCACGTGAGGTGGTCGAACACGAACACCCGCAGCAGGCCCGCCCACACGAAGCACTGGAAGGCCATCCACACCGAGCCGCCGCTCCAGGCGAACCCGACGAGCGCGGGGATTCCCAGCGACAGCCCGAGCCACAGCAGGTACAGCCGGTCGATGCGGCGGATGAGCGGGTCGGCGTAGAGATCCTTGCCGTAGCGCTCGCCGCGCTCGAGCCCCTTGGTGGTGAGGAGCCAGCCCACCTGCGCATGCCACAGCCCCTTGACCACGCCCTTCCAGCCCGGGCCCTGCCCGTGGTGGGGCGAGTGGGGGTCGCCCTCCTTGTCGGAGAGCGCGTGGTGCTTGCGGTGGTCGGTCACCCACTGCGTCACGGGCCCCTGGCAGGCCATCGAACCGAGGATCGCCCACACGGCCGTCATGAACCGCGTGGTCTTGAAGGCGCGGTGCGAGAACAGTCGGTGGAATCCGATGGTGATGCCCAGGCCGCAGAGCACGTACATGACCGCGAACATGATGAGGTCGATCGGGCCCACCGCCACGCCCCAGAGCAGCCCGGTGACCGACAGCAGCGCCAGCGGAGGCACCACGATGGCGATGAGCGTGATGATGCGGGCCGATGTGAGGGGCTTGTCGCGGACCGTCGCGACAAGGGGCTGGCGGCGATTGGCGGGATCCGCGGTGCTCATTCGCATCGCAGGCTAGCCGCAGCCGCAGGCGCGCCGCCACCACATCGGTACCGTGGGGTCAGATGGCCCGCATCGCGATCATCGGCAGCGGCATCGGCGGGCTCGGCGCCGCCTGGTTGCTCTCGCGCGCCCACGACGTGCAGGTATTCGAGCGCGATACGCGCATCGGCGGGCACACCCACACCACGCGGGTGATCGGGCCCGACGGCGAGAACCTCGCGCTCGACTCCGGGTTCATCGTGCACAACGAGGTCACCTACCCGCTGCTCGTGCGCATGCTGGGCGAGCTCGGCGTGGCCACGCAGCCCTCGCGCATGGGCTTCGCGGTCACCTGCCGGTCGTGCGGCCTGGAGTTCTCGGGGGTGCGGCTGTGGACCCAGCCCGAGGCCTTCCTGAACCCGGCCTTCCTGCGCATGGTGCCCGATGCCATCCGGTTCCAGCGCACCGGTGACCGGGCGCTGCTGCCCGAATTCGCCGACCTTTCGTTGCGCGAGTTCGCCGCCGCCGAGGGCTACTCGCAGGCATTCACCGACCACTACCTCGTGCCGCTCACCTCGGCCATCTGGTCGGCGGGGCTCGATGATGCGCGCGAGTTCCCGGCGTCGTATGCCGTGGCGTTCTGGCGCAATCACGGAATCCTGGGATTCCGGCGGTTGCAGTGGCGCACGATCGTGGGCGGCAGCGACACCTACGTGCGCGCCATCGTGCGCGGCCTGCCCGGCCGGGTGCACGCCGGGATGGGCGTGACCGAGGTGCGCCGCCACCCCGACGGCGTGGACGTGCGCACCGACGACGGGCAGGTGCGGCGGTTCGACCACGTGGTGATGGCCGCCCACGCCGGCCAGTCGCTGGCCATGCTCGCCGACCCGAGCGACGATGAGCGGCGCATCCTCTCGGCGTTCCGCACCACCGAGAGCGACGTCACCCTGCACGCGGATTCCTCGCTGCTGCCGCGCCGACGCCGGTCGCGCGCGGCGTGGAATCATCACGTGGATGACTGCCACGCCCCGTACCCGGCCCCGGCCATGACCTACTCGCTCAACAGGCTCGAGAACCTGCGCTCGCGGGCCGAGTGGTGCGTGTCGCTGAACCGCGACGACGAGGTGCACCCGGCGCGCGTGGTCATGCGCACCCGCTACGCGCATCCGGTGTACGGATTCTCCGCGCTCGAGGCCCAGGGCGCGATGGGCGGGATCCAGGGCGTGCGGCGCACGTGGTTCAGCGGGGCGTGGATGGGCTACGGCTTCCATGAGGACGGCATGCGGGCCGCGGTGTCGGTGGCGCGCGGCCTGGGGGTGCAGTGGTGAGGTCGGCCATCTACACCGGCACGCTCATCCACGCACGGCGCACGCCGGCCGAGCACGTGTTCCGCTACCCGGTGTGCTTCTACGCGATCGACCTCGACGAGATCCCGGAGCTCGACCGGCGACTGAGGCTCTTCTCGTACAACAAGCCGGGCGTCGTGACCCTGCGCGATTCCGACCACCTGGGCGACCCCGAGCGCCCGGTGGCCGAGAACATCCGCGCGCACCTCGAGGAGCGCGGAATCGCCGCGGCCGATGCCCGCATCACCATGCTCACCAACCTGCGCGTGGCGGGGTACGTGTTCAACCCGGTCACCTTCTTCTACGTGCACGGGCCCGGTGGCGAGCTGCGATGCATCCTCGCCGAGGTCAGCAACACCTTCGGCGAGCGGCTGCCGTACCTGCTCACCGACGCCGAGCGCATCGAACCGCTCAATGGCGAGCACGCCTTCCGCCACGACAAGCGCATGCACGTGTCGCCGTTCTTCCCGATGGACCAGGAATACATCTTCCGCATGGGGGAGCCGGGCGAGACGCTGGACATCCGCATGGACGTGCTGCAGGACGGCGAGCGGCCCTTCTGGGCGCAGCTCACCGGCACGCGGCAGCATCTGGACGACCGGGCGCTGGCCCGCGCCCTGGCGCGGTATCCGCTGATGCCCCTGCAGGTGATCTCGTTGATCCACGTCGAGGCGCTCCGCCTCTGGAGGAAGCGCGTGCCGTTCCACAGGAAGCCGAAGTTCGTGCCCTCCGAGGGCTCGGTCACCACGGCCCCCGATGCCGCCGGCGCCGGCGGCGTGGCCCGCGACCGCGGACTGCGACCCATTCCCGAGGCCGGCCGCTCGCCCTTCACCCCGGTGGCGAAGGCGCTGGCCATGCGCGGCCTGCGCAACCCCTCGGGCGGGTGGTTCGAGCTCGCGATGCCCGACGGCTCGGTGCATCGCATGGGCTCGCCGGCCAACGGCCCGCGGTTCGCGCGGGTCACGGTGACCGGCAAGGACTTCTTCCGGCGCATCGCCCGTCGCGGTCGCGTGGGGTTCGGCGAGGCCTACCAGGCCGGCGACTGGACGGCGGACGACCTGCCGGCGTTCCTGGAGATCCTCGCGCTCACCGCCGAGGACGTCCGCCGCCGCCCGCCCGCATCGCTCGTTCCCGCGGCCATCGCCAAGCGCCCGCGCCTGCCCAACCCGGCCGACCTGGTGCGCGCCCGGCGCGACGTGCGGTACCACTACGACCTCGGCAACGACCTCTACGAGGCGTTCCTCGACCCATCCATGACCTACTCGTGCGCGTACTTCGAGCACGAGGGCCAGTCGCTCGAGGACGCCCAGCAGGCCAAGTACCGGCGCCTCTGCGAGAAGCTGCGCATCGGGCCCGACCACCACGTGCTGGAGGTCGGATGCGGCTGGGGCGGGTTCGCCATGCACGCCGCCCGCGAGCGCGGCTGCCGCGTGACCGGCATCACGCTGTCCACCGAGCAGGCGGCCGAGGCCCGCCGCCGCGTGGACGAGGCCGGCCTGTCGGACCGCATCGACATCGTCATCTGCGACTACCGGCAGATGCAGGGCGCCTACGACCGCATCGTCTCGATCGAGATGATCGAGGCCGTGGGATACGACGGGCTCACCACGTACTTCGCCAACCTCGACCGCCTGCTGGCACCCGGCGGGGTCATCGGCATCCAGGCCATCACGGTGCCCGACCAGCGGCTCGAGCGCTATCGCAGGGGCACCGACTGGATTCGCGAGTACATCTTCCCGGGCGCCTTCTGCCCGCCGCTGGCGTCGATGGTGGATGCCATGCGCACGTCATCCGAGCTGCAGGTGGAGGGCATCGAGAACATCGGCATCCACTACGCCGACACGCTGCGCCTGTGGCGCGAGCGGTTCATGGGCAATGCCGACCGCGTGCGCGAGCTGGGATTCACGGATGAGTTCATCCGCACGTGGGAGTTCTACCTGGCCTTCTGCGAGGCGGGATTCCGCACGCGGGCGCTCGGCGACCTGCAGATGGTGATCAGCCGCCCGTACAACGCGGCGCTTCCCACCACCCCCGAGCCCCGGCTGAGCCTCTAGGACTCCCCCGGCGCGTCGCGGCCGTCGAAGTCGAGCGATGCCGAGTTGATGCAGTAGCGCATGCCCGTGGGGCCCGGGCCGTCGGGGAACACGTGGCCCAGGTGGGCGTCGCAGGCAGCGCAGCGCACCTCGATGCGGCGCATGCCGAACGAGCGGTCCTCCACCTCGGTGATGGCGTCGGGCGAGATGGGGGTGACGTAGCTCGGCCAGCCCGTGCCGGAGTCGAACTTGTGGGACGAGTCGAAGAGCGGCGCCTCGCAGCAGATGCAGCGGTAGATGCCGTCGTCGTGGTGATCCCAGTAGATGCCGGTGAACGCCGGCTCGGTGCCGGCCTCGCGGGTGACGTGGTACTGCATGTCACTGAGCTTGGCGCGGTACTGGTCGTCGTCGGGTCCCGGTGTGCGTGCCACAAAATCCTCCGATTCGCGCGGGGGCCGGTGGACCCGTGATGATAGGGGCAGTCGGCCCGCCATCCGGTGCTACCGTCGGATGTCGTGAAGTCACGCTCCCGTTTCGCAATCGCCCTGACCCTGGCCGTCGCGCTGGGCGGATGGCTCATCTGGACGAGCATCGGCGGCAGCATGGAGACCTACACCAGCCCCGCGGGCCTGGTGAAGTCCGACGGCACGACCTACCGCCTCAACGGCAAGGTGGCCCCGGGCAGCCCCGCCGACGCCGCCGAGCGGGCCCAGACCGCAGCCGGCCTGAGGTTCGTGGTGCGCGACAAGGAGCGCCCGTCGGTGACCGTGCCGGTGGTGTACCGCGGAAGCGTGCCCGACGCCTTCAAGGACGGCCGCGAGATCGTGGTGACCGGCCACATGGAGAACGGCGTGTTCCAGGCCGAGCGCGGAACGCTCATCACCCTGTGCCCGTCGAAGTTCATGCAGGAGGCGGCGGAGCAGGGCAAGCAGATGCCGGGCGGCGTTCCGAAGGATTCCACGGGCACGTGACGCTCGTCGGTCGCGCAGCGCTCCTGCTGGCGTTCGCGGCCGCCCTCTATGCGGTGGGCGCAGCGCTCTGGTCGCGACGCAAGGGCCGGCGGGAGTTCCTGGCGTCGGCCGAGCGCGGCGTGTGGGCGGTGTTCGCGGCCACCACCACGTCGGTCGTGGTCATGTGGACGCTGCTGCTGTCCGACCGCTTCGACGTGGCCGACGTCGCGGGCTACTCCAACCGCACGCTGGGCTGGCGCTACAAGATCACCGCGCTCTGGGGCAGCCAGGCCGGCTCGCTGCTGCTGTGGATGTGGTTCCTGTCCATCGCGGCCGTGCTCGTGGTCATCACCAACCGCAAGCGCAACCGCGCCCTCATGCCGGTGGTGGTGGCGGTGCTCATGGGCATCGCCGTGTTCTTCACCAGCGTGCTGTCGTTCATCACGAGCCCGTTCGAGACGGTGTCGCCGGTGCCGGCCGACGGGCGCGGGCTCAACCCGCTGCTGCAGAACCCCTACATGGAGAGCCACCCCCCGCTGCTCTACGTGGGCTACGTGGGCCTGTCGATCCCCTTCGCGTTCGCCATCGCGGCGCTGGTGACCCGGCGCCTCGACTCGACGTGGATCACCTCGATACGGCGCTGGACGATCCTCTCGTGGATGTTCCTGACGATCGGGATCATCCTCGGGTCGCGCTGGGCGTACGAGGAACTCGGCTGGGGTGGCTACTGGGCGTGGGACCCGGTGGAGAACGCCGCGCTCATGCCGTGGCTCGTGGCCACCGCCTTCCTGCACTCGGTGATGGTGCAGGAGCGCCGGGGGATGCTGCGCATCTGGAACATGGTGCTGGTGATCCTCACCTTCACCCTGGCCCTGTTCGGGACGTTCCTCACGCGCTCGGGGATCCTCTCGTCGGTGCACGCGTTCGGCGAGAGCACGCTCGGGCCGTACTTCCTGGCGCTCATCGTGGTGGTGCTTGCCGGATCGTTCGCGCTGCTCATCAGCCGCCTGTCGGCGCTGCGCAGCGAGAACTCGCTCGAGAGCTACATCAGCCGCGAGGCGATCTTCCTCTACAACAACCTGTTGCTGGTGGGGCTGGCCTTCGCGGTGTTCTGGGGCACGATGTTCCCGGTGCTGTCGGAGGCCGTGCAGGGACAGAAGATCACGGTGGGGCAGGGGTTCTTCAACCAGGTGGCGGCGCCCATCGGACTCGCACTGCTCTTCTTCACCGGCGTGGGGCCGCTGATCCCCTGGCGCAAGGCGTCCCCGCGCGAGCTCCGCCGCCGCTTCGCGTGGCCGCTGGTGATCGCCGCGATCGCGGTGATCCCCGCGCTCTACTTCGCCCAGGAGGGCGCCCACTGGTGGGCGGCGGCGGCAATCGTGCTCGGCGCCTTCACGATCGCCTGCATCATCGGCGAGTTCTGGCGGGGCATGAAGGTGCGCCACCAGCTGGGCGGCATCTCGTGGCCGGGCGCCCTGGGCCAGCTGCTCACGCGCAACCGGCGCCGCTACGGCGGGTACATCGTGCACCTCGGCGTGGTGTCGATCATCGTGGCCATCGCCTGCCAGGGGGCCTTCTCCACGCAGGGCGACCTCGCGCTTCGCACCGGCCAGACCGGCGAGGTTGCGGGATACCAGTTCACCAACGAGGGCGGCACGCGCTCGCGCGACGACCACAAGATGAGCGTGGGCGTGGCGCTCGGGGTGTCGGAGGGCGGCAACCGCTTCGCCACCCTCAACCCGGGCGTGGACGTCTTCACCGCGCAGATGCAGCGCTCGAGCGAGGTCGCGGTGGACACCTCGCCGTTCCGCGACGTCTACGTGGTGCTCGTGGGGCTCACGCCGGACGGCCTGGCGCGCATCAGCGTGTTCATCAACCCGATGATGATGTGGATCTGGGTCGGGGGCATCGTGATGGTGCTCGGGTCGCTCATCGCCGTGTGGCCCTCGCGGCGGCGACGCGAGGCCGTGGCCCCCGCGGCGGCGGGGGCTGACGGCCGCGTGCGCGAGTAGCCTCGCGCGGCGATGGCCTACGTCCTCATCGCCGTCATCAGCGTCCTGCTCGTCGCGCTGATCGCATGGCCCCTGCTCCGTGGCGCGCCCGCCGACGAGACCGCCGCGCAGGGCGACGACCTGCGCGCGGTGGAGGAGGAGCTGCAGCGGTCGCTTGATGCCATTCGGGAGATCGAGATGGACCACCGCGCGGGCAACCTGTCGGACGAGGACTTCGAGGCGCTCGACCGCGACGAGCGTGCCCGTGCCGTGGGCCTCATGCGCCGGCGCGACACCCTGGCATCGGGGGGCGAGGCCTGATGCGCCGCCGGCTGATCGCGGCCGTCGCGGTGGTGGCCGTGGCCGTGCCGGTGCTCTCGGGGTGCAGCGCGCGCCTGTCGCAGTTCATCGACGTCGGACCCGAGGGCGGCGGCACCCTGTCGCTCGAGTTGCGGCTCGATCCCGCCGCGCAGCAGGCCATCGACCTTCCGCGCCAGCTGCAGGAGGGCACCTTCGAGCGGTTCCTCGACGTTCGCAACGAGCGCTGGCGTGCCCCCGGCAATGGCGCGCTGGCGTTCCAGCAGCGCACCGAGGCCAACGGCACCGTGGTGCTGCGGTCGGTGCGCACGCTCAAGGCCGGCACGTCGCAGTTGGACGACCTGGAGAGCGCGCTGGGCGTGGAGCGGCCGCTCGGGCCCATCCTCGCGGCCACGGGGCGCTTCTGGGCGGCCCCAAACCCCGCCAATGCCCCCAACCGCAGTGGCTCGGGCGACTCGCCCCGCACGGGCACCGCCCCCGGTGGCTCGGCCCAGGCCGGCATCACCGGCCTGCCCGCCCGGGTTCCGCTGCAGACGTTGCTCGTGGATGAGTTCACCCCGAAGCGCACCGACCGTGGGCGCGTGCTGCTGCCCACGTTCTCCATCGCGTCGCGCGGCGGGGTGGGGGATGTCCTCGACCCGCCCTGCAACGCCGCGAGCAGGCGCACCGACTTCACCCGTGCCGACCGCGCCCTGCAGGACGGCCTGCGGTTCGGCTACACGTGGGCCATGCCGGCGCGAATCTCGCTCTATTCCACGGGCGGGCGCCTGTCGGGCGACCGCTACGTGGCCTCGTGGGCCATGCCGTATGGGTCGTGCCAGCGCATGGAGATCTCCTCGGCCGGGTCCGAGGACGGCCGCGTGGTGAACGGCATCATCCTGGGCGCGGCGATCCTGTTCCTGGGCATCGTGTTCGCGCTGCGCGCGGTTTCACGCCGAAGCCGGAAGAGGCGCGGGGAAACGCCGAGCGATGACTGAAAATCCCTGCATAACGCCAAGAAATCGCGTCGATGTGGTGGCTGTCCCGCCTGCGTGATGCTTCCTCGGTCGTACTGCAACAATTGGTTGCAATGTCCCGGCAAAGCTCGCAAAAAATGAAAGTCTGCATACCGGAAGGGGTTGACTCCGCCGGACCCCCCGCTAAGTTCGTCCACGGCCAATGACCTCCGAGGGGCGTGTCCACCGGCCCGGTGCCGGACCCGGATGCGACCTACAGCCACGGAACACCCCCGATCACGGGGCCGTGGCGGAAAGGGAGCCAGGATCATCGACCGCACCGGCAGTTCCCCGCGCGACCTCACGCGCCCGCTTCGCACGGCGGCCGCAATCGTCGCCCTCCTCTCGCTGGGCGTGATCGCCCCGACGCTGGGTGCATCGCCGATGCCCGAGCAGCTGCCGGGCAGCGGCCCGAGTGCCGCGCCGGCGGGATCGGGCCTGCCCGGCCAGCCGGTGGCCGCCGCTCCTGCGCCGGTGCCCGCCGCCACGCCTGCCGCGCCGGTCACCCCGGCCACCGACGGCCTCAGGCCGGGCGCCAGCGGTGGCGATGTCAAGGCCCTGCAGCGCAAGCTGCGGGTGCGCGGCATCAAGGTGCCCGTCGATGGCAATTACGGCGCGCGCACCCGCGCCGGCGTGCGGATACTGCAGCGCAAGCTGAAGCTGAAGGCCACCGGCGTGGCCGACGCCGCCCTGCTCGCGAAGCTGGGGCTGAAGATCCGCGCGGTGGCGAGCAACCCCGCCACGCTCTCGGCCCCCGCCACGGCGCGATACCTCAAGGTGTTCCCGGTGGTCGGCGACTACTCGTACGAGGACGACTTCGGCGACCCGCGCGGCCAGGGTGCACACCAGGGCAACGACATCATCGGCACCATGGGCATGCAGCTCGTGAGCTGCGTCGATGGCACCATCTCGCGCCTCACGCGCGAGGAGACCGGGCTCGGCGGAATCTGGATCTGGATCGTCGACGGCCAGGGCAACGAGTACTACTACGCGCACATGGCGTCGATCTCGCCCGAGCTCAAGGCCGGGTCGAAGGTGACCGCCGGCCAGACCGTGGGCACCATGGGAATGACCGGCGATGCCCGCGGCACGGTTCCGCACCTGCACTTCGAGATCCGGCCCAACGGCGGGGGGTCCATCAACCCCTTCACCGACCTGCGCGCGGTCGACCCCAAGCGCAAGTAACGCATTCGCAACGCCCCGGGGGGCGCGCACCGTAGGACTGCGCCCCTGGCTGTCGAATCCGCATCCCCGTGACGCGGATTCCCACACGGGCGGCGGTGGTGGCGATGCTGGCGGCCGGCGCGGTGGCGTTGCCGGGGCCCCTCGGCGGTACCGGCATCACCGAGCGCAAGCAGGCCGTCGACCAGCGGCTCTACAGCGCCGAGGCACGGCTGCGCGCGGTGATCGACCGCCAGGCGGTGCTCACCTCGGACCTCGCCACCATCAATGCGCGGCTGCGCGACGTGAACCGCAGGCTACGTCCGCTGGCCGCGCGCCGGGACGCAGCGGTGGATGCCCACCGCATGGCCGTGGGCACGCTCACCCAGGTGAACCGCGACCTGTCATTCCAGCGGCGCCAGCTGGGCATTGCCACGGGGCGCCTGCGCCTGCAGCGCCAGGCGCTGGTGGAGCGCATCCGCGAGATCTACCGCACCGGCGATGACGACCCCCTCCTCGGACTGCTGCAGGGCGGCAGCCTGGCCGAGCTGGCCGGTGCGACCACCGGCATCGAGCGTGCCACCGATCGCGACCGCGACATGATCACCGCGGTGGCCCGCTACCGGAACCTCACGCGCGCCACGGCGGCGCGCATCGCCGTGCTTCAGGATCGTGCCGCCGCCGCGGAGGACCGCGCCGCCGAGCGCGCCGCCGCGGCGAAGGAGGCCGCGCACGACCTCGACGTGGAACAGCGCGTGCTGCGCCGCACAAAGCGCGTGCGGGCGCGCATGCTGGCCAGCATCCGCGTGGATCGCGATCACATCGAGGACGACACCAAGGGCCTGCGCGAGCAGTCGTTCGCGCTCGCGAAGCGCATCGCCGAGATCCAGGGCGTGCCGTACGCCGAGCCATCCGACGTCACCCCGTCGGCGGCGGGGTTCACGTGGCCCACATCCGGGCAGATCACCTCGGGATTCGGCCCGCGCTGGGGACGCATGCACGAGGGGCTCGACATCGCCGCGCCCACGGGCCGCCCGATCACCGCGGCCAAGTCGGGCAAGGTGATCGTGGCCGGCCCGTCGGGCGGATACGGCAACCTCGTGGTGATCGACCACGGCGGCGGCCTGTCGACGGCCTACGGTCATCAGAGCCGCATCGCCGTGAGCGTGGGTGATCCCGTCACCCAGGGTGGCCTCATCGGGTACGTGGGCAGCACGGGGCACTCCACGGGTCCGCACCTGCACTTCGAGGTGCGCGTCAGCGGCGCGGCGCGCGACCCGTTGCCGTACCTCTAGGCCGGGCCGCCTGCAGCCCATCACGGCGCGCCGCCCCTGTGACCGGGCGGCGGGGCCTGTCTACACTCCGGGCCGTTCGCGACCCACACCAGCAAGGAAATCGCGCGTTGTCCCAGATGCAGCCCGCTCCCAAGACCGCCCAGTACCTGGCCGAGCCCCACGAGGTGCACCGCGTGGTGCTCCTCTACTCGGGCGGCCTCGACACCTCGGTGATGCTCAAGTGGATCCAGGACGAGTACGACGCCGAGGTGGTGGCGCTGTGCATCAACCTGGGCCAGCCCGAGGATGACTTCACGGAGATCCTCGAGAAGGCGGTGAACCTGGGCGCGGTGGAGAGCCTGGTCATCGATGCCCGCGAGGAGTTCGCCCGCGACTACGTGGCGCCGGCGATCAAGGCCAACGCCCGCTACCAGGGTGGCTACCCGCTGTTCACCTCGCTCGGCCGCCCGCTCATCGCGAAGCTCGCCGTGCAGGAGGCCCGCCGGCACAACTGCGACACCATCGCGCACGGCTGCACGGGCAAGGGCAACGACCAGGTGCGCATCGAGGCCACCATCGCCACGCTCGCGCCCGAGCTCAAGATCATCGCGCCGGTGCGCGAATGGCAGATGGGCCGCGACGAGGAGATCGCCTACGCGCAGGAGCACGGCATCCCGGTGTCATCCAGCGTCGAGCGCCCGTACTCGATCGACGACAACCTCTGGGGGCGCTCGAGCGAGGGCGGCATCATCGAGGACCTCACCCAGGCGATCCCCGACGATGTCTTCCAGTTGGTCACGCCGCCCACCAAGGCGCCCGACCGGCCCGAGGACATCACCATCGGCTTCCGCGACGGGCTCCCCGTGAGCCTCGAGGGGGTCGAGATGCCGCTGCACGAGATCATCCCGGCCATCGCCGAGCATGCCTGCCGCAACGGCGTGGGGATCATGGACCACATCGAGGACCGCGTGGTGGGGCTGAAGGTGCGCGACGTCTACGAGGTTCCGGCGGCCACGGTGATCCTGGAGGCCCACAAGGAACTCGAGAAGCTCGTGTGCACCGGGCGCCAGAACGCCCTCAAGCCCAACCTCGACCTGCTGTGGGCGCAGTTGGCCTACGAGGGCCTGTGGTACGAGCCCCTCATGAAGGACCTCAACGCGTTCATGGACCACGTGAACCGCAAGGTGGACGGCACCGTGACCGTGCGCCTCTACAAGGGGTCGGCCACGGTGATCACCCGCGACTCGCCGCTGGCCCTGTACGACCGCACGCTGGCCACCTTCGACGCCGACCCGAGCTTCTCGCAGAACGCCTCACCGGGGTTCATCGAGCTCTTCAGCCTGCAGAGCCGCATGGCCCACCAGATCGAAGAGGCGCGCGACCTGGGCTAGGCCCGATGACGGGCATGGCGCCGGGGTCGGGGCGTCGGGCGGGCACGGTAGGTTTCGACGGGTGAGCGGCAGCACACCATTCGCGCACCTGCACGTGCACTCCGATTACTCGATCCTCGATGGCGCGTGCAAGATCCCGCGGCTGCTCGACAGGGTGGAGGAGCTCGGCCAGACGGCCGTGGCGCTCACCGATCACGGCGTGATGAGCGGCGCCGTGGAGCTCTATCGCGAGGCCGGCAAGCGCGGCATCACGCCCATCGTGGGCCTCGAGGCCTACGTGGTGCCCGACCACCGCGAGCGACCCGGGCGCGAGCGCCGCAACCACCTCACGCTGCTCGCCGAGACCACCGAGGGCTACTACAACCTCATCCGCCTCTGCTCGGCGGGATACCTCGAGGGCTACCTGCGCCGTCCGCGCATCGACCACGAGCTCATGAGCCGGTACGCCGACGGCATCATCGTGCTGTCGGGGTGCCTGTCGGGAACCATCTGCTCGCGCCTGGCCGATGACGACCTCACCGGCGCGCGCGAGGAACTCGACACCCTGTGCCAGATCTTCGGGCCCGAGGACGTCTACCTCGAGCTGCAGGACTCGGGGATCGCCTCGCAGAAGCGCATCAACCAGCACCTGGCCACGCTGGCGGGCGAGACGGGCCTGACCATGGTGGCCACCGGCGACGTGCACTACGTGTGCCACCAGGACGCCGAGAGCCACGAGGCCCTGCTGGCCATCCAGACGCGCGACGTGCTGTCGAACCCGAACCGCTTCAAGTTCGACACGCAGGAGTTCTTCATCAAGAGCGCCGACGAGATGCTCGCCGCGCTGCCCGACTACCCCGAGGCGATCCCGGCCACCATGGAGGTGGCCGACCGCTGCTCCGGCCTCGACCTCCCGCTGGGGGACATCAAGCTGCCGGTGTTCCCCGTGCCCACCGGCGAGAGCGACGACGTCTACCTCGAGCGGCTGTGCCGCGAGGGCCTCGACCGCCGCTACGGGGAGGGCGCCTGGCCGGCCGAGGCCGACGACCGCCTGAGGTTCGAGCTCAGCACGATCCAGGAGATGGGGTTCTCGTCGTACTTCCTCATCGTGTGGGACTACATCAAGTGGGCGCGTGACAACGGCGTGGCGGTGGGTCCCGGGCGCGGGTCGGCGGCGGGATCGCTCGTGGCGTTCTCGCTGCGCATCACCGACCTCGACCCCCTCGAGCACGGGCTGCTGTTCGAGCGCTTCCTCAACCCGGGCCGCAAGTCGATGCCGGACATCGACACCGACTTCTCGGTGGGCGGGCGCGACCGCGTGGTGGCCTACGTCACCGAGAAGTACGGCAGCGACGCCGTGGCCCGCATCGGCACGTTCGGCAAGCTGCTCGCCCGCGCGGTGGTGCGCGACTCCGGCCGCGTGCTGGGATTCTCGTACGGGCAGGTGGACCGCATCGCCAAGCTCGTGCCCGAGAAGCTGGGCATCAAGCTCGAGGAGGCCGCCGCCCCCGGCAGCGAGCTCGCCGCAGCGATGGATGCCGACGAGGGCGCCAAGCGCATCGTCGAGGTGGCGCGCCCGCTCGAGGGGCTGGTGCGCAACGAGGGCGTGCACGCCGCCGGAGTGGTGATCGCCCCCGGGGCCGTCACCGACTACCTGCCGGTGCGCGTGGACGACCAGGGCGCCGTGGTCACCCAGGTGCCCGACCACGACGTCGAGGCGCTCGGCCTGCTGAAGATGGACTTCCTGGGCCTGCGCAACCTCGACATCATCCAGGACGCCCTGCGGCTGGTGAAGGCCACCACGGGGGACGACCTCGACATCGAGGCCATCCCCATGGATGACGCGCCCACCTACCGCATGCTCGCCAAGGGCGATGCCCTGGGCGTGTTCCAGTTCGAGTCGTCGGGCATGCGCGACGCGCTCCGCGAGGTGCGCCCCACCGAGTTCGCCGACCTGGTGGCGCTGGTGGCCCTCTACCGGCCGGGGCCCATGGCGTTCATCTCCACGTATGCGCAGAACAAGCGCGATCCCAGTCGCGTGCGGTACGCCGACCCCCGCCTCGAGCCGATCCTCAAGGAGACCAACGGCGTGTGCGTGAGCGGGGATGCCTGGGTGCAGGACGCCCGAACCGGGCGTCGCATGCGCCTGCGCGACGTGGGGGATGTGCCGGACATGCTCATACAGGGCGTGGACGAGAACCTGCAGCCGGCGGCGGCGCGCGTGTCGCGATGGATCGACAACGGGGTGCGGCCGGTGGTGCGCGTGCGGCTGCACGGCGCCGCCGAGATCACGGTCACCGAGGACCACGAGTTCCTCACCGAGGATGGCTGGCGCCCCATTCGCGACCTCGCGCCGGGCGACCACGTGGGCACGCCCCACGTGCTCATGGGTCCCGCGGCGTCGCCGCCGGCGGACTCCGGCCGTCGTGCGCGCCTGCGGGTGCTGGCCTACCTCATCGCCGAGGGCGCGCTCACGTCATCAGGCTGCACGTTCGTCAGCGCGTCCCACGACATGGTCGACGAGTACCGGCGCTGCCTTGCGGAGGGCTTCGAGGGATTGGGCGTGCGCGTGACGGCACGGCCGGGCGGCGTGATGCAGGTGGATCCCTGCGTGGCCCGCAAGGAGCGCTACCACGAGCCGAATGCGCTGCTCACCTGGCTGCGCGAGTTGGGGATGAAGAACCCGCCGGGCCGGCAGGGAGGAGTGCGCAGCGACGCCAAGTCGGTGCCGTCCTTCGTGTTCGAGCTGGGCCCCGACGACATCGCGTATTTCCTGGCGTCCCTCTGGGACGGCGATGGCCGCATGCAGTCGTCGTGCTGCACGTACGTCACCATCTCGGCCGACCTGGCCCGTGACGTGCAGGCCCTGCTGCACCGGCTGGGCATCCCGTCCGTGGTGCACCGCGACCAGTACGACAGCGTGCGCGGCCGACGCACGGCGCACCGCGTGCTGGTGTTCGACACCGCCCGCCTGGCCGAGGAGCTGCAGCCGTTCATGGTCACGGCCAAGGCGGATGTTCGCTGCTCCGCCGTGGCACGGCGCACCCTCGGTCGCGATCGCGTGCTGGCCGAGGCGGACGCCATCTGGCCCCACAGCCGCTCGCGGCTGGGACGGGACCACGGGTTCGACCCCCAGCACTTCCGTACGTCGGCACGCGCCCGCCCGCGCATCGCCGTGGGGGCGCTCAGGCGCGCGGCGCAGGACATCCCGCTGCCCGCGGCCCTTCGCGACATGGCCGTCAACTGGCAGGCCATCGCCTCCATCGAGCCCGCCGGCGAGGAGCACGTGTACGACCTCGAGGTTGAGGGGATCCACAACTTCGTTGCCGACGGCATCATCGTCCACAACTGCGTGTACCAGGAGAACCTCATGGCGATCTCGCGGCAGATCGCCGCGTTCTCGCCCGCCCGCGCGGACGACCTGCGCAAGGCCGTGGGCAAGAAGGACAAGG
>JAFMJQ010000072.1 GCA_017853415.1 Thermoleophilia bacterium
GCTTCCCATGCTCTAAGCATTTGACGCATCGGGGCCCGCGCACCGCGCGCGGGCCCCTTGATGCGCGTCGTCACGACATGCGAACATATGTTCGCATGATCGTCACGGCATTCATCCCGCTGTTCCCCCTCCGCATCGCGGTGCTCGAGGCGCGCGTGGCATGGGGCGACCCCATCGCGCTGGGCCCTGCGCCCGGCGATGCGCAGGTGATCGGCGAGTGCACGCCCGCCGCGTGGGCCGAGGGCGTGCGCCCCGGCCTGCGCGTGGGCGAGGCCATGGCGCGCTGCCCGGGGCTCGACCTGGTGGTGCCCCACCCCGACGCCGTGCGCACGGCCGCCGACCGGGTGAGCGCACGGCTCGAGGACCTGGGCGCGGCCGTGCAGCCGATGGAGGGCGGCATGTGGGCGTTCGCGGCCGATGGCCTCATGCGCCTGCACGGCGGCATGGATCCCCTCATGCGCCGCGCGCGATCCGCGCTGCCCGTGGGCTGCGATGGGCGCGTGGGAGCGGCCCCCACGCCATTCGCGTCATGCGAGGCCGCGCGGCACGGCGTGGTGGTGCATGCCGATGAGGTGGCGGGGTTCCTCTCCCCCCTCCCCGCATCGCGCCTGCCGCTGTCGCCACGCGCGCATCGGCTGCTGTCGTCGCTGGGGCTTCGCACCATCGGGCAGGTGGCGGCACTGCCACACGCGTCGGTGCTCGACGTGCTGGGCCGCGACGGCGAGCGTGCATGGCAGATGGCGCGCGGAGACGACGACGCACGCCTCAGCCCGCGCGTGCCGCCGGAGCCCCTGGGCGAATGCCTGGACTTCCCCGACTCGGTGGGCGCGCTGCCCGCGCTCGAGGCGGCCATGCGCATGCTCATCGCGCGCGTGTGCGACCGCGTCATCGCACGCGGGCGGTCGGTGCGATCGGTGGTGCTGCGCGCCCGGCTGGAGGACGGCGGCTCGTGGACCAGCGCCGTCGCGCTGCGCGAGGCCACGGCCGACGCGGCGCGCATCGGGGTGGCGTGCATCCCGCGTCTCTCGGGCATCGGCGCGCCGGTGGCGCACCTGGCGATCGAGGTGGATGCCGGCGGCCCCGCCGGCGCCGGCCAGATGACGCTGGTGGCGCGACCCGACGACGAACGACGACGTCGCGCGGCCGCGGCGCTCGACCAGGTGCGCGCGGCGGCGGGTGATGCCACGGTGATGCGGCTGGTGGAGATCGAGCCGTGGAGCAGGCTCCCGGAGCGCCGATGGGCACTCGGTCCATACGAGGCCTAGGCGGCCCGGAGCCGGCGCGCGTGATCGCCTCGCCCGGGGGTGCTCCGCATGCCGTCATCACCGATGGCAGGCGGCGCCTGGTGGTTGCCGTGCGTGACTCCTGGCGCGTGCAGGACCGCTGGTGGACCGATGACCCGGTTGACCGTTCCTACTTCGACGTGGTCATCGAGCCGGGACGCCCCGTGCTGGTGTACCGCGAGGCGTCGGGCGACTGGTTCATCCATGGCTAGCCCGCCGTACGTGGAGTTGCACGCCCACTCGGCGTTCAGCTTCCTCGACGGCGCGTCACTGCCGGCCGAGATGGCCGAACGCGCCGCCGAACTGGGCCACCGGGCCCTGGCGCTGACCGACCACGACGGCCTGAGCGGGTCGCTGGAGTTCGCCCACGCGGCCGCGGCCGCCGGGGTGCGCCCGATCACGGGTGCCGAGCTCACGATCGATGACGGTCACCGGGGCTCCCGGATGCGGCATGTGACGCTGCTGGCCATGGATGCGCGGGGGTATTCCAACCTCTGCCGGCTCATCACCATGGCCCACGCGCACACGCGCGACTCGCCCGACCGGCGCGCGGGGGATCCCCTGCTGCCGCTCGATGCGCTCGCCCTGCATCACGAGGGGCTCGCATGCCTGTCGGGGTGCGCCCGGCACGGGCTGGTGGCGGCACCCCTGGCAATGGGGCGTCGCCGCGAGGCCGAGCAGGCGCTTCGCGAACTCATGCGCATCTTCGGCCCCGGCCGCACATGGGTGGAGATCCAGCGCCCGGGTCTCCGCGGCGACCGCGCGCTCGCCCGGGCCCTCGAGCAGCTGGCCGAGCACGTCGGCCTGCCCGTGGTGGCCACCGGTGATGTCCACTCGCATTCCCCGCGGCGGGCGTTCCTGCAGGACGCCCTGGTGGCGGTGCGCCACCGGCTCGCCCTCGACGCGTCCGAGGAGGTGCGCCGCGGCAACCGCCAGGCCGTGCTGGTGTCGCCGGATGAGATGGCCGGCCGCCTGCGCGAGCACCCCGCGGCCGTGGCCGAGACCCTTCGCCTGGCCGAGATGATCGACTTCGACCTCACCCGCGACCTGGGATACCGCTTCCCCGACTTCGCGTCGGGCCACCCCGGCGAGGACGCCGACAGCGCCCTCGCGCGCATCTGCGGCGATGAGGCCCGTCGGCGGTATCCCGACGGCCCGCAGCGCGATGAGGCCCTGGCCCGGCTCGACGAGGAACTCGGCCTCATCCGCCACCACGGCCTGGGTGGGTTCTTCCTGCTGCACCGGGACATCCTCGAGATCGCCCGCGAGGTGGCGCTGGAGGTGCGCCCCGAGGGGTCGGCCCGCCGCGCGCTGCCCCCGGGCCGCGGTCGCGGGTCATCGGTGGGATCGATCGTCTGCTACCTCACCGGCCTCTCGCACATCGACCCGGTGGCGAGCGGGCTCTTCCTCGGAAGGTTCCTCAACCGCGACATCCGGTCGGTGCCGGACATCGACCTGGACTTCCCGCGTGACGTTCGCGAGCGGCTCATCGAGGAGATCATCCGCCGCTACGGCCCGGAGCACGCCGCGCTGGTGGCGGCCTTCCCCACCTTCCGGGCCCGCATGGCCATCCGCGAGATCGGCGCGGCGCTGGCGCTGCCCCCCGCCGACATCGAGCGGCTCGCGCGGCTGTCGGACGGCTGGTCGTCGGCCGAGGCGGTGGACGACGAGATACGCCGCATGCCCGGCGGCGACGACCGCCTGCGCTCACGCCGCTGGCGGGCCCTCGCCATGCTGGCCAGGGAGGCCGCGGGCCTGCCGCGCCATCTCTCCCAGCACTCGGGCGGCATGATCGTGAGCGCCGCCCCGCTGGTGGAGCTGGTGCCCGTGGTGCCCGCGGCATTCGCCGGCCGGCAGATCTGCCAGTGGGACAAGGACTCCTGCGCCGACGCCGGATTCGTGAAGATCGACCTGCTGGGGCTCGGCATGCTCTCGGCGGTGGAGGACTGCCTCGACCTCATCGCGCGCGGGCACGGGAGCGCCCCCGACCTCTCGCGCATCGGGTTCGACGACCCCGCGGTGTACGCCGAGATCCAGGACGCCGACACCGTGGGGGTGTTCCAGATCGAGAGCCGGGCGCAGATGCAGAGCCTGCTGCAGACCCGGCCCGAGAACCTCGACGACCTCACGGTGCAGGTGGCGCTCATCCGACCGGGGCCGGTGAGCGGCGGTGCGGTGCACCCCTACGTGCGGCACCGCCGCGCCCGGCGGCGCGATCCGTCGTTCCGGCCGCCCTACGACCACCCGCTGCTCGAGCCGGCGCTCGAGGAGACCCTCGGCGTGGTGGTGTTCCAGGAGCAGGTGCTCGAGGTGTCCATGGCCCTCGCGGGGTTCAGCGCGGGCGAGGCCGAGGACCTGCGCCGTGCCATGAGCCGCAAGCGCAGCCGCGACGCCATGCTGCGCATGTGGCAGCGATTCCTGGCCGGCGCGCGCGAGCGCGGCGTGCCCGATGACGTCACCCGCACCGTGTTCACCAAGCTCATCGGGTTCTCGAACTTCGGCTTCCCCAAGGCCCACTCGGCCGCCTTCGCCGTGCTGGCCTACCAGAGCGCCTGGCTCAGGCGCCACTACCCCGCCGAGTTCCTGGCCGCGCTCATCAACGCCCAGCCCATGGGCTTCTACCCGCCGGCCAGCCTCGTGCGCGACGCCGGCAGGCGGGGGGTGCGCACGGTGCGCGCGTGCATCCGGAGGTCGGGGGTGGCCTGCGCGGTGGAGGACGGCCGCGTGCGGCTCGGGCTCGGCATGGTGCGCGGCCTGGGCGCCGACGGCGCCGCACGGGTGGTGGCCGAGCGCGAGGCCCGTGGCCACTTCGCCGGCCCGGCCGACCTCGTGGCCCGCACCGGGCTCCGTCCCGAGCAGGTGGCATGGATGGCACGCGCCGGCGCACTGGATGATTTCGGGGTGCCTGAGCGCGAGATCCTCTGGCAGGCGGGCACCCTCGCCCGTCCGCGGAAGGTGGCCGGGGGGGCGGGCGAGCAGTTGCCCCTGCCCATCGACCCGGCCGCCGCCCCGCCCCTGCCCGAGCCCGACCGCATCGACCGCGTCATCGCCGAGTACGAGGCCACCGGAGTCTCCACCGGCTGGCACCTCATGACCCTCGTGCGTCCGGCGCTGCCCGCAGGCACCCTCACGGCCGCCGCGCTGCGCGAGGCGCGCCACGGCCGCGAGGTGACCGTGGCGGGAATGGTGGTGGCCCGCCAGCGTCCGGCCACGGCCGGGGGCATCGTGTTCCTGCTGCTCGAGGACGAAACCGGCCCGGTGAACGTGATCGTGCGCCCCGATCTCTACGAGAGCCAGCGGGCCCTGGTGCGGGCCGACCCCCTGCTGATCATCACCGGCCGCCTCGAACGCCGCGAGCGCGTGGTGAATGTGCTGGCCCGGCACATCGAGGCCGCGCGCCTGCCCGCACGCGATCCCATCCCCCTCGAGCAGCCCGACGACGCCCGGGTGCGCCATGCCGTGCCCGCCGCGCAGAACTTCGCGCAGGGGCGGCGATAGGCCCCGTCACCGGGCCGGAGCCGCCAGCACCCCGACGTCCACCGCCACCGATGCCCTGAGCACCGACCCCGCCGGGCCGGTGGTACGGCTCCACCCGCAGGTCACATCATCCAGCATGTCGCTGCCCATCCCCGGGATCACGGGGCCCGTCGCCCGGCCGTCGTCGGCCACCACCACCGCGACCGTGCCGTCCTCCTCGAGGCCGATGGTCACGGCCGCCGTGCGGGCACCGCCGTGGCGCACGGCGTTCGTGAGCCCCTCCGCCACCACGTCGAGCACCCCCGTGCGGGTGGCGGGTGCCGCATCGAGCACGGCCAGCGCCTCATCCGGCACCTGCAGGTCGACCCGCAGCACCCCCTCCCACATGCCGATGATGTCCTCCAGGGCATCCTGCGCCTCCCACGACTCCGCCACCGGCTCGCTCAACCTCTCGCGCAGGGCATGCAGGTCGGCCGCCACGATCTCCACGCTCGGGCCCGGATCGACGTCGTCCGCGGCCTGGGCCAATCGCGCGGCGATCGAGAGCAGGGTCGCCTGCGTGCTGCCGTGCAGCAGCCGCCCCAGCACCTGGCGCTCGTGACGCAGGCGCTGGCGGCGGCGGGCCGACATCAGCGTGAGCGCGCCCAGCACCTGTTCGAGCTGCTCCTCCACGGCCTCGCCCTCGCGCCTCAGGGCACCGACGATGGAGAGCGCGAGCCACACCACCGGCAGCGTGATGAGCGCCGTCCACTCCACCCACCGGCCGATCTGCGAGAGGTCGCCCCACGCCCACGCGTTGACCACGGCGACCGCGGCCAGGGCCTCATAGACCACGATCACGCACAGCGCGGCAAGCGCGGTGGGCAGCCGGGGCAGCACCGGGCCGAGCACCGCGCGCGCCAGCAGGAATAGCCCGCCGATCACCACGATGTACGTGCCGCAGGCGGCCAGCAGGTAGAGGACGCCGATCTCCTGCACCGCGAACAGCAGCACCAGGGCCATGGGCAGCAGCACGGCAACCCAGGTGGGCGCGGCCACTCCCGTGACGGCCAGTCGCAGCACGGTGGCCGCGCGCTCGCGCCTGCTCGGCAGCGGCGCCACGGGCTCGGCCTCCTCGGCGAGCGCGAACTCGCCCAGGAGCGCGTGCGAGAGCGGGCGCACCTCGTCGTCCACGAGGGCCCGCAGCGCCACGGCCTCGTCCTGCGCCCTCTCCCCTCCCGCCATGCGCCCCACGCGCGCCGCGATCTCATCGAGCGCGGCGCGCACCGGCGCAAGGGTCTCCTCGCGCATGAGGTCCACCTCGTCGCGCAGGGCGTCCTGCTCCCGGGCCGCCGCCGTCTCCATGGCATCGATGCGCGACCGCAACTCGGCCACGCGCCGGATGTGCGATCGCACCAGGTCGACGATGATCGCGATCACCGACAGCCAGATGATCCCGGCAACAGCGCGGGTGACGACCAGGGTGACCGAGTCGACCGGCGCAAGGCCGCTCGCGGCGCGCACCCCCACGATCACCAGGGCCTGCGCCACGCCCGCGAGGGCGAACACGGTGATCGCCGCGGCAGGGCGACTCGGGCGGATGCCCGGGCGCAGCACCGTGACGGCGGCGAGGCCGAGCACCACGAACCCGGCGAGGGTGCCCACCGATGCCAGCAGCAGGCGCTGCGGCGGGGTCCCGATGAACTGATCGCGCGCACTCGGGATGAGGCTCACCGCGACGAACACCACGAACGTGAGGCCGAAGCTCCACGATGTGATCGCGTTGGGCCCGCCGATGCGGCGGAGGGTGCTCACGTCTCCGGGGTGGGCATGCCGAACGCTGCCACGTATTCCCGCACCGCCAGCACGCGCGCGTTGGCACCGGCGTCGCCCGGCAGCCCGAGGCGCGCGTAGGTGCGGTGGATGAGTTGCTCCACGGCCCGCACGCCCGTGCCGCGCTCGTGGGCGATGCGCTCGTTCGAATAGCCCAGGGCGATCATGCGCAGCAGGTCCACCTGGTTCGCGGAGCATCGCGCGATGGCCCCGGGCTCGGTCGACGCCGTCTGGCGCACGGGCGCGAGGTCGTCCGACAGCACCGATTCGATCGCGCGGAGCACCACCTTGGACGAGTCGACCTCGCCCTTGTGCACGAAGGCCGCCCCCGGGGGCAGGCCGCTCGTGATGCGCGCCGCCTCGGGGCTCGGGTACTGCGACACCACCACGATGCCCAGGTAGGGCGCGCGCGCATGCAGGGCCTGCGCCAGTTGCGCGCCGTTGGGGGGCTGCTCGAGCTGGATGTCCACCACGAGCACGTCGGGGTCGAACTCGTCGAACGCGCGCGATGCCTCGCGCGCAGACGTGCACTCCCTCACCTCGAAGCCCGCCCCGGTGATGACCTCGGCCAGGAGGGCCCGCGTGAAGGCGTCGTCCTCCACCAGCATCGCGCGGCGGCGGTAGGAATCGGCCGGATTACCCGATGGGGCGGTGCTCATGCGCGTGTCCAGGGCATTGGTGCGTGAAGCGTCGCAGGGGATCCCGTGTCGCGTGCGCCGATATTCGGGTATCTCACGACAGGCGTCAAGCAGGGAGCGCGGCGAGGGCCGTCACCATGCGCTGCACCGCCGCCCGCGTGCGCGTCGTGGCGGCGTGCACCCGCTGCGCGCGCGACCCGCCGATGCCATCCATCGGGAGGGCCGGCCCGAATGCCACGCGCACGGGGCCCCGGGCGATGGGCAGCCCCGCGCGCATCACGTGCTGCGTGCCCCAGATCGCAGCCGGCACCACGTCGATTCCCGGGGTGATGGCCAGCCACCCCGCACCCGCGGCGAACGGCTGCACCCGGGCCGAGTAGCCCGGGAACCCCTCCGGGTAGATCACCACGATCCCCCCATCGCGCAGCAGTGCGCGCGCATGGCGCAGCGCCCCGATCTCGGTGCCGTCGGTGCGCACGGGCTCCAGCCCCACGCGCAGCAGCACCTCCCGTGCCAGCGCCGAGGAGTCGTGGTGGCGGGCGGTCACCAGGTGGTTCACCACGCGCGGCGTGCCGGGCAGGCACGCACCCACATACATGCCGTCGGGGTCGGCCAGGTGATTGCACACCACGAGGCAGCCCCGCTGGGCGGGGATGTTCTCGCGCCCGGCCACCTCGAGGCCGTTGAAGGCCCTGGCCCAGGCGGTGATGCCCGCGCGCCCGGCCCGGTGGAGCGGCGCCCACACGTCGGCGTGGCGCGGCGCCCGCGGCATCGTCAGGCGAGCGACTCCACGACCATCGCCACGCCCTGCCCGCCCCCCACGCAGAGGGCGGCCACGCCCACGCGCGCCTCGCGATGGCGCATCTCATGGAGCAGCGTGACGAGGATGCGCGCGCCCGACGCACCCACCGGATGCCCCAGCGCGATGGCGCCGCCGTTGACGTTCAGCACCTCCCGGCCGATGCCGAGCTCGCGCTGCACCGCCACGGCCTGCGCCGCGAAGGCCTCGTTCACCTCGAAGAGCTCCACGCGATCGATGCCGATGCCGGCCCGGTCGAGGGCCGCACGCACGGCATCCACCGGGGCGAAGCCCATGACCTCGGGGGCGATGCCCGTCCAGGCGTAGCCCAGGATGCGCGCCATCGGCTGCACGCCCAGCGCCGCGGCGCGATCGTCAGAGAGCACCACCATGGCGGCGGCGCCGTCGTTGATGCCCGATGAATTGCCGGCCGTCACCGTGCCACCCTCGCGGAAGGCCGGGCGCAGGCCCGCCAGGTCATCGGCGGTGGTGCCCGGCCGGGGGTGCTCGTCCCGTTCCACCAGCACGGGCTCGCCGCGCCGCTGCGGCACGGGCACCGGGACGATCTGCTCGCGGAAGTGATCGCGCTCGAGGGCCAGCGCGGCGAGGCGCTGGCTCTCAGTGGCAAAGGCGTCCTGGTCGTCGCGGCTCACGCCGTGGCGCTCGGCCACCACCTCGGCGGTGCCCCCCATGTGCTGGTCGGTGAGCGCGCACCACAGGCCGTCGCCGATGAGCGTGTCGCGCATGGGGACGTCACCCATGCGCTGGCCATCCCGCAGGTACGCCACGTGCGGCGCGCGGCTCATGCTCTCCATGCCGCCCGCCACCACCACGTCGGCATCGCCGGCGCGGATCGCCTGCGCGGCCAGGCCCACGGCGCGCAGCCCCGACCCGCACAGCTGGTTGATGGTCGTGGCGGGCACGGTGTCGGGGATCCCCGCCGCGATGGCGCTCTGCCGCGCGGGACCCTGCCCGAGGCCGGCCTGCAGGATGCACCCCATGAGCACGTCGTCCACCCGGTCGGCGGGCACCCCCGAGCGCTGCAGGGCCTC
>JAFMJQ010000073.1 GCA_017853415.1 Thermoleophilia bacterium
CGTCGAGGTTGCTCGAGAAGATCGCGAGGAACTTGCAGCGCTCGAGCAGCGGCTGCGAGGGGTCGGCCGCGAGGGCCAGCACGCGCGCGTTGAAGTCGAGCCACGAGAACTCGCGGTTCACATAGAGCGCGGGGTCCGAGAGATCGCGCGAGGTCGTGCCGACGGTGGCCATCGGCGCATGAAAGCCCTTTTTTCCCTGCGCTTCCAGCCCGGGCGTCGATTTCGCAACATCCGCGAAACGCGGCCGCGCGTCACCCCGTGGCGCGCCCCGGATCTGCGGCGGGCGTCGACCCGCTGCCCCGCGTGGATGCCGCGTCCCCGCTGCCGACCACCGCGGGCCGGGTGACGGTGGCCGTCACCAGGTAGCGCGGGCGCACCAGGCGCTGCGCTCCGGCGAGCCGCACCTCGAGCAGGTACTCGCCCTCCTCCTGCGCCCGGAAGGTGAGCGCCTCCGCATACCCCTTGTTCACCGCGCCGGCCAGCAGCCACTGGCGCGCGAACTTCGCCCCCTGGCGATAGAGCGGGGTGCCCGGACGCCACAGGTAGAGGTCGACGTCACTGCCCGACTGCACCGTGGCCTCGGCGCGCAACGCCTGGCCCTTCCCCAGGTACACCACCGAGTAGTCGCGCAGGTCGGCCCATGTGCGCAGCCGCCCCTTGCGCTGGCCGTACGAGTAGCCGCGGGGCACGAGTGGCGTGAGGCCGCGGGCGCCGGGGGCATCGTCGTCGGGCTCGGCGGAGTCGAGCGTGGGCGGCTTGGCGGCCAGCACGCGCGCAAGGTCCACCACTCCCGATCCGCGGGCGCGATCGATGCCACCGGGGGTTCCCCGGGCCGTGGACATGATGATCTCGGTCAGCTGGTCGGCCGTGAGCGATGGGCGCGCGGCCAGGGCGCGCGCGGCGACGCCCGTCACCACCGCGGCCGCCATCGAGGTGCCCGTGCGCGTCTCGAACCGGGGCCCGCCCTCGGGCCCGCGCGCGCTGGCGGCGGTGATGTCGCGGCCGGGCGCGGCCACCGCCACGTGCATGCCGCGCGTGCTCTCGGGGAGTGCGTTGCCGCCCTCATCGGTGGCCCCCACGGCCAGCACGTGCCGGTAGGCACCCGGGTACTCGCACTGCGTGATCCCCACCACGCCGCAGGTGTCCTTGCCGCTGTTGCCGCTGGCGGCCACCACCAGGATTCCCGCGCGCACCGCGGCATTGATGGCGTCCTGCTCCACCTTCGAGCGCGATGAGCCCTGCAGGCTCAGGTTGATCACGCGCGCCCGGCGGCTGATGGCGTAGTAGATGCCGTCGGCCACGGCCTGCGCCGAGGTCTGGCCGGTGGGGCCGGCGATCTGCACGGGCAGGATGCTCACCCCTGGCGTGGACTCACTGCCCGACGCCACGGTGGCGATGATGCTGGCCACCGTGGTGCCATGCCCCTGCACGTCGGACAGCGGGTCCCCGCCGCCGAAGGCGAACGACCTGGCGCCCTGGGTGTCGACGCGGTTGGCGAGGCCCGCCGCCTGGGGCGCCACGCCGGTGTCGAGCACCGCCACGAGCGGGGGCTTGTTGTAGATGGTGCCCGCGGGGGTCCACCGGATCGCGCGCAGCCACGCCTGGCCGGTGAGCGCCTGGACGTCCTGGTCGAATACGAACTGCGACTCCCGTGCCGACGCGCGGGCGCGCACCGGCGCCACGATGGCCGGCGGCGGGGTGGCGTGCACGGCCATCACCGGCGCTTCGCCACCGCGACGAACACCAGGCCTGCGATGAGCAGGATTCCGATGAGCACCGCCACGATCACGCCGAGCCCCAGCAGCAGCGGGATTCCCACGACGATCGCCTGCGCGCCGCCGATGATGATGAGGGCGTCGCGGCCGAGCCCGGCGGGCACGCGGCTGAGCAGGCCCACCGACAGCGCCAGCACCACCACGGCGCCCAGCAGCACCCACAGGAACGACGGCCCCCAGAAGAGCAGGAGCACGGCCTCGGCCGCCGCGAGCAGCACCGCCAGGACGAGGCGCCGACCCACGAGCGCACGGTGCCACCGCGCGCCCTGTGCGGGGGGTTCCTCATCGATCACGATCTGCATTTCCGACACCGCGTCGAGGGTAACAGCGAACCCCACGGCCACGGTCGCCACCGGGCGCGCCGGGACAGTGACGGCGGCGCGCCGTGCTTCACTACCCGCATGCGTCGCATCGTCGTCGTCATCGCCGCGTTCGCAGCCCTGCTCGCAGCTCCTGCCGCCCTGCTCGGGAAGGGCGCCATGCCCACCGAGGCAGAGCAGCAGGAGGCCGTGGCCCGCGTGGCCGCGCTGGGCGTGCCCATCTACGAGGCCGGCACGCAGGGCAAGTACGTGGCCCTCACCTTCGATGACGGGCCCGGTCCCAACACCGGCAAGGTGCTCGACGAACTGAAGAAGTACGGATTCCGCGCCACGTTCTTCGTCAACGGCAAGAACTTCTCGAGCTGGACGGACACCCTGCGGCGCACGGGGCGCGAGGCTTCGGTGGGCGACCACACGTGGTCGCATCACTACCTGCCGAACCAGCCCGTGGCCACGCAGCTCTCCGAGGTGTCCCGCAGCATGACGGCCTCGAGCAGCATCACGGGGGACCGCGTGCAGCTGTTCCGCCCGCCCTATGGGTCCACCACCACGCAGCTCAACGCATGGCTGAAGTCGAGGGGCATGCTCGGCGTGCTCTGGTCGGCCGACACCCGCGACTCCCTGGGCGCGAACCGCGAGGAGATCCTGCGGCTGGGCAAGGCCGGGGTCAAGCCCGGGGCGATCATCCTGCTGCACGAGAACCGCGGACAGACCTACTGGGCGGTCAACCGCCTGCTGCCGTGGATCAAGAAGAAGGGCTACACGGCCGTCACCGTGCCCGAGCTGCTGGCGCTGAACCCTCCCGACCTCGCGGCCGTCAAGCGCCGCGCGGGGTCGGGCGTGGGCTTCCGCTAGCCCCTAGGCCCCGGCGAAGGCCGCGCGCAGCACCTGCGCGCCGGGTGCCTCAAGGGCCATGCGGTCGGCCAGGGCGTCCGCGGCGGCAGGATCCCCGGTGATGCCGCAGATTGCCGAACCGCTGCCGCACAGCAGCGCAGGTGCTGCCCCCGCGGCCTCCATGGCGGCGTGCAGGCGATCGAGCGACGGGTCGAGGTGCCGTGCCGCAGGCCAGAGGTCGTTGCGGCACCAGGCCACGAGGCCGGCCGCCGTGGCCGGCACGGGGGCGGAATCCGGCGGTGGCGGTGCGGGCAGGGCGTCGAAGGCGCCATACACCGCGGCCGTCGAGAGCCCCGACCCCGGGGCCACGATGACGCACGCGAACGCCGGCGCGGTCGCCGGTCGAAGCACCTCTCCCCTGCCCGTGGCCCACTGGGCGCCCCCGCGGATGAAGAACGGCACGTCCGATCCCACCGCGGCGGCGGCGCGCTCGAGGCGATCCGGCCCCAACCCGAGGCCCAGCAGGCGGTCGGCCGCCAGCAGGGTGGCCGCCGCGTCGCTCGACCCGCCGCCGATGCCCGCCTGCGCGGGGAGCACCTTCTCGATGTCCACCGCCAGCGGGGGCAGTGCCTCGCCCGCCTCGGCCTGCAGCGCATCGAGCGCGGCCCACGCGAGGTTGGCCGGGCCATCGATGCCCGGGCACGACACCCATCGCCGCTCCCCGCGCGTGACGGTCACCCGATCGGCCGGGCCGTCGAGCGCCACCATCAGCGACTGCAGGGGGTGGTAGCCGTCGGGTCGCACCGGCCCCACCAGCAGCCGCAGGTTCACCTTCGGCGGCGCGGCCACCGTGACGGATGCCGGGGCGGTCATGCGGCGGAGGTCCAGCCGAGCGCATCGGCCAGCCGCGGGTAGTCGGCCGGGGCCACCTGCTCGGGACGCACCGCGGCGTCGAGGCCCAGCCCCTCGAGCGCGGCGCGCACGGCGTGGCGGTCGGCCCCCGCCTGGCCCAGGGCGTTCACCAGCGTCTTCCGTCGCACGGCAAATGCGGCGCGCACCAGCGACCGGGTGGCGGCGTCGGGCGCGGGCGCCACGCGCCCAAGGCCCACCAGCGCGGAGTCCACCCGCGGGCGGGGCGAGAACACCTCACGACCCACCGAGCGACGCCCCGTCGACTCGCAGGCCAGCTGGATCACCACCGAGGGCCCGCCGTACAGGCGCGACCCGGGGTCGGCCAGCCAGCGGTCGGCCACCTCGCGCTGGGTCATCAGCGCCCAGTGCGTGACCAGCGGCAGGCGACAGATGGTGTCGATGACGATCGGCGTGGCCACGTGGTAGGGCAGGTTGCTCACCACGCGGGTCGGGGCCGGGTCGAGTGCCTCGAGGTCGGCCTTCATGCAGTCGCCCCAGTGCACCCGCACGCCGTCCATGCCCGCCGTAGCCTCCTCGAGCGGCGCCCGCATGCGGGGATCCACCTCGAGGGCGTGCACCGCCCGGGCGGTGCGGCCGAGGGCCGCGGTGAGGGTGCCGAGCCCCGCGCCGATCTCGAGCACCACGTCGTCGGGCCCCACCTCGGCCATGCGCACCGCGAGGTCGGCGAGGTTCTCATCGAGCAGGAAGTGCTGGCCCAGGTCGGTGTCCGGCCTTATCCCATGGCGCTCCATGAGCCGCTGGGTGCCCACGCGCTCGGGCGGCGGGCTCACCATCCGAACACGCGGGCGGCCGTGGCCGACGTGGCGCGGTCGAGGTCGGCCACCGCATCGCCGCGCAGGTCCGCGACGCAGGCGAGGGTGTGCGCCACGTATGCCGGCTGGTTGCGCTTGCCGCGCATGGGAACCGGCGCCAGGTAGGGCGCGTCGGTCTCCACCAGCAGGCGGTCGGCCGGGATGCGCGGCACGACGTCGCGCAGCGCGGTGTTCTTCGGGAATGTCACCGGGCCCGCGAGGCTGATGGTCCACCCGCGCTCGAGCGCCTCGTCGAGGTACTCGGGAATCGAGAAGCAGTGCAGCACCACGTCGCGCAGGCCGAGGTCGCGGAGGATCCCCATGGTGTCGTCGGCGGCGTCGCGCGTGTGGATGACCAACGGCATGCCCAGGTCGGCCGCGAGCTCGCCCTGGGCGCGGAAGGCGCGGGGCTGGTCGTGGGGCGTGGTGCGCTCGTGGAAGTAGTCGAGGCCGGCCTCGCCGATGGCCACCACCTTCTCGTGGGCGGCCAGGTCGCGCAGCCAGTCGACATCGGAGTCGCGCCACCCGCCGCGGCCGGCATCCACGGGGTGCACCCCCACTGCGGCGAACACCTCGGGGTGCGCCTCGGCCAGGGCCACCGCCTGTTCGCTCTGCTCGCGCCCGCAGCCGATCGTGACCAGGCGCTCCACCCCCGCCGCGGCCGCAGCCGCGATGAGGTCGGGCACGGGGTCGTCGCACGACGGCAGGTGACAGTGGGAGTCGACTACGCGGTCACCTCATCCACCTCGATGCGCGGGAAGAGCGGCTCGGGCGGGGTGACCACCGCGCCCGGGGTTGCGGCATCCCACGCCGCACCGGCCAGCAGCACGCCGTCCACCGGCTCGCCGAGGGCGGCCAGCACGGCTTCGCATGAGTCGGGGATGACCGGCCAGAGCAGGATCGCCGCGATGCGCAGCCCGTTGGCCACGCTGAACAGCGCCTGGTCGAGCTCGCCGGCACGGGCGTCGTCCTTGGCAAGCGCCCATGGCTCGCGCTCCTCCACCAGGCGGTTGAGCCGCCGCACCCAGGCCCACGCGGCCTCCACGCCGCCGGTGACGTCGTCGCGATCGAAGTGCGCCAGCACCTGCTCGCGCGCCGCCAGCGCCTCGTCGGCCAAATCGGCGTCGCCCCCGGGGTCGGCCGGCACCACGCCACCCCGGTAGCGCTCGATCATCTTGGTGCTGCGCGACAGCAGGTTGCCGAAGTCGTTGGCCAGCTCGGTGGTGTAGCGCTGGTGGAACCCCTCGTCGGTGAAGGTGCCGTCGTCGCCGAAGCGGATCTCGCGGCACAGGTAGTAGCGCAGCGCGTCGAGCCCGTAGCGCTCGATGTACGGGAACGGGTCGACGATGTTGCCGGTGGTCTTCGACAGCCGCTCGCCGCCCTTCAGCACGTAGCCGTGCACGAACAGGCGCTCGGGCAGCGGCAGGTCGGCGCTCATGAGCAGCGACGGCCAGATGACCGCGTGGAACTTCAGGATGTCCTTGGCCATCAACTGCAGCGTGGGCGGCCAGAGGCGGTCCACCAGGTCGGCGTCGGGATCGGCGTAGGTGAGCGCCGTGTAGTAGTTGAAGAGGGCGTCCACCCACACGTACACCGTGTGCGAGGGGTCCCACGGCACGGTGACGCCCCACTCCACCTGGGCGCGGCTCATCGAGAGGTCGTCAAGCCCCATCTCCACCATGCTGCGGGCCTCGTTCATGCGCGACTTCGGGCGCACGAAGGCGGGCACGGCGTCGTAGTGGGCCAGCAGGCGGTCCTGGTACGCCGAGAGCCGGAAGAACCAGTTCTCCTCCTCGATCCACTCCACCTCGCGCTGGTGGGTGGGGCAGGTGCGCCCCTCGGCGAGGTCGCCCTCGTTGTAGAAGGCCTCGCACGACGTGCAGTACCAGCCGCCGTACGACCCCTTGTAGATGTCGCCCTTCTCGTGCATGCGCACGATGAGGTCCTGCACCACCGCCTTGTGCTGCTCGTCGGTGGTGCGGATGAAGAAGTCGTTGCTCGCGCCCAGCACGCGCCCCATCTCGCGGAAGCGCCCCGACAGCGCGTCGGCGTGCTCCTTGGGGGTGCGCCCGGAATCCTCGGCGGCGCGGGCGATCTTGGCGCCGTGCTCGTCGGTGCCGGTGAGGAAGAACACCTGCTCGCCCCGCTGCCGGTGGTGGCGGGCGATGACGTCGGCCATGATCGTCGTGTAGGCATGACCCACATGCGGGTCGGCGTTCACGTAGTAGATCGGCGTGGTGATGAAGAAGCGGCCGGGCACGGAGGAGGCAGCATAGCGGCGGCGGCGCCAGCCCCCTCGCGGGTTCTGGCGGTGGTGCGCGCGGTTGCGCTGCGCCTGGATGCGGCCGGGGTGGACTGGTGGCTCGCGGGGGGCGCCGCCCGCCTGCTGCGCGGCGACGCGGCGCGCCCGCGCGACGTGGACGTGGAGGTGCGCGAGGACGACACCGCCCGGGCAGCCGGTGTGCTGGGGCTGCCCGCGCCCGCGCTTGCCGAGGGCGGCGGCTGGAGGTCGCTGAGGTCGCAGGGGCACATCGCCGGCGTGGCGGTGGACCTCTCGGGCGGGCTGGCCGTCACCGGCCCGGGTGGGCACCTCACGGGCCCGCAGCCGCCGACGCGCCGAGCCCGCTCCACCCGCCCCGATGGCGGCGCGCCGTGGCCGGCGGTGCCCCTGCTGCCCGACGGCGAGGCGCTGGCGCGCGCGGTGGTGGCGGGCGATACCCAGCGGCGCACGAGGGCCGAGGAGGCCCTGCCCGCCGACCCCACCGCGCGCGCGGCCGCGCTGGCCTACGCCGAGTCGCGCATGGCCGAGGCGGCGAGCGCGGCGCGATAGGCCGCATTTCGCGGGGCTGCGCCGAGGGCCGCCACCACGTCGGCCGCACGGGCAGGGCTCATGCCGGCATCGAGCATGGGCACGATCGCCGCCGCCAGGGCGTCCTCGTCGGGTGCGGGAGGCGCGGCCGGCGGGGCCACCACCACGGCCACCTCCCCCCTGAGCGGCGCGGTGATGCGCGCGGCGAGCTCGGACGCCGTGCCGCGCAGGACCTCCTCGTGCACCTTGGTGAGCTCGCGGCACACCGCCACGGGGCGCGCGGGATCGTGCGCCGCGATTGCGGCGAGCAGCGCGCCCACGCGACGGGGCCCCTCGAACACCACCACCGGCTGCGCCCAGCCATCGAGGCGCTCCACGAAGGCCCGCAACTCGGCCGCCTTGCGCGGGGCGAACCCGGCGAATGCATACCCGGTGCCCGATGCCAGCCCGGACGCCACCAGCGCGGTCTCCACCGCACCGGGGCCGGGGATCACCGTGACCGGCACGCCCGCCTCCACCGCCGCGGCCACCACCCGGGCGCCCGGGTCGCTCACCGCGGGCATGCCGGCATCGCTCACCAGCACCACCTGGGCGCCATCCTGCATGCGGCGCACGAGGTCGGCGGCGCGGCGGGCCTCGTTGTGCTGGTGGGCCGGCACCATGGGCGCATCGGAACCCGCATGCCGCAGCAGCACGGCCGTGCGCCGGGTGTCCTCGCAGGCCACCACGTCGGCATCACGCAGGGCCTGCGCCGCACGGGGCGAGAGATCGTCGAGCGCACCGATGGGCGTGGCCACCACGGCGAGCGACCCGCTCACGCGCCGATGCCCTCGTGCGCCAGCACCCCCGCGCCCACCATTCCGGCGTCCGGCCCGAGGGCTGCCACCTGCAACGGCGCCCGGCGGGTGGGCGGCAGCGCCCGCTGCTGGTAGATCTCGCGCGCGGGCCCGAGCAGCAGCTCGCCCGCCGCCGACAGCCCGCCCCCGATGAGGATGATGTCGGGATCGAAGGTGTTCGCGATCGAGGTGACGGCCACGCCGAGCCACTCGCCCGCGGTCGTGACGATGGCCAGGGCGTCGGGGTCGCCGTCGCGCGCCAGCGCGAGCCCCGCCCGGCTGTCGAGGTGGCCGGCCGCATGCAGCTGCCCGAGCGCCGTGGCGGGGTTGCGCTCGGCGAACGCGCGGAACTCCCGGGTGAGCGCCGTGCCGCTGGCCATGGTCTCGATGCAGCCCCGGTTGGGGCACCCGCCCTGGCAGGGCGGCCCGTTGCCATCCACCGAGATGTGGCCGAGCTCGGCTCCGTGACCGCGCCCGCCCCGGAACACCTGGCCGTCGATGATGATGCCGCCGCCCACCCCGGTGCCGAGGGTGAGCAGCACCATGTTGTCGTGGCCCTGCCCGGCGCCGAGGCGGTGCTCCGCGAGGGCGGCGAGGTTGGCGTCGTTGTCGAGGAACACCGGGAGCCCGGTGGCGCGCTCGAGCTCCCCGGCGGCGTCGAAGTCGTCCATGCCGGTGTGCACCGAGTGCACCACGCGCCCCGTCA
>JAFMJQ010000074.1 GCA_017853415.1 Thermoleophilia bacterium
ACGACGTCAGCACCGCCCGGGAGTACACGTACCACCCCAGCGCCATGGGCATGGCAAGTCGCTGGCCAAGCGTGAGGGCCGTCGGGTCGGACAGCGCGTCGATCTCGCGCTCGGCGCCCGCGAGCAGGGTCTTCGACTCGTCGAGCAGAGCCCTGCGCGCGGCGGCCACGCCCTTCATGCGCACCAGCGCGCGGGTGGCGCCCCGGGCGAGGGCCCGCTTCAGCTCATAGGTGGCGTGCACGCCGAGCCCGTAGGCCAGCCCCACCTGCCCGGCCGCCAGCGCGGCCTCGGTGCGCGCCACCTCGGGTGCGATGCCCGCGCGGTCGTTCGCCGAGAGCAGGTTGCCGCCTGCTGTGAACTCACGGCGAAGCGCCGTCACCAACGCGCGCGTGGTGCGCTGGGCCACCTGCCGGGCCCGCGGCGTGAGCGCGGGCCGGGCCCTGGGCGGCGGAACCACGGTCTGGCCGGTGAACGCCTGGTAGGCCTCGGCCGCGCTCCGCACCACCCGCACCTTCACGCCGAGCGACGCGCCAAGCGCCACGAGGTTGACGTCCTTCCCGGTCACCGGGTCGAACTCCGTGCGGTTGCCCCAGGGGATGAGCACCAGCTGGTAGCCGGCCTTCTTGGCCGCGCGCAGCTTGGCCGGCACCTGCGCCACGCGGCCCACGGTGCCGTCGGGGCTGATGGTGCCGGTCATGGCCACCTTCGGCTTGACGGGCGCGCCGGTGATCGCGGCCATGGTGCCCACGGCGAGGGCGGCGCCACCCGACGGCCCGTCGATGGCGCCGGTGATGTCGTAGCGCAGGTCGACCGCCGACTGGTCCACGCCGGTGACCAGCGTCCCGAAGGCCGCGGCGCTGGCGGTGGCGGCCTGCCACTGCGGCCCTGCCTTCTTCGCCTTGATGTCCTCGAGGTTCAGGGTGAACCCGGCGTCACCCTCGGTGCCCACCGCGATGGTGGCGGGCTCGATGCCCGCCGCCGGTGAGCCATCGGGGTTCGCCCCCGCCCAGAGCACCGGGAAGGTGATCTCGCGCGTGGGGATCGACGTGCTGGCCGACGACCCGCAGCCCGTGACCACCACGGCGAGGCCGGCGGCGCCGATGGCGGCGAGGACGTGGAGGCGAGCGGCTCGCACGCGATCGAGTGTACCGGCGCGGGTGCTCACCGGCTGCGCCCCCACGATAGAATCCCCGGGTGGACCCCTTGACGCCTTCCCGCCCCCGCCGCGTGCCATGGACGCGATGGGCCGTGGTGCCCACCCTCGCCGTCGCAGCGGCGGGAGTGGGCCTCATCGCCGCCGGGTGCGGCGGTTCGGGCACGGAGGCGGGCGCCTGGTGGCAGGTGCCGCCGACCGCCATCACCTTCCCCGTGCCCTGGGCGGGCGCGGGGCCGGACGGCGCGCCCATGAGCGGCATCGAGCCCGCGGGGATCACGGTGAAGGCCACCGAGGACCCCTCGTTCTCGGTGAACCTCGAGGACATCAAGGCCAAGGGCGCAGGCGCGCAGTGGCAGGCATCCACCGCCGCCGCGGCCACCGTGGCCACCCTGCTCACGGGTGCCGACCCATCCACGCTGAGCATCGGATACGACATCACCGGGCCCATCGACGGCCCCTCGGGAGGCGCGGCGCTCACGCTCGGCACGATCGCCGCCATCCGCGGCGATTCGGTGACGCCAAAGGTGCTGATGACGGGCACCATCGCGCCCGATGGCACCATCGGGCAGGTCGGCCTCGTGCCGCAGAAGGTACGTGCCGCCGCGCGGGACGGCTACCGGCTCTTCCTGATCCCCGTGGGCACGGAGAGGGCCTTCGACGCGGCCACGAGGAGACCCGTGGACGTCATCGCACTCGGCCGGTCGCTGGGCGTGACGGTGCGGGCCGTGCGCGACATCAACCAGGCGTATCCGCTCTTCACCGGCAAGACGATCGCACCGCCGGTGGCGCGTCCGGCGGTGCTCCCGCCGAAATCGGCGGCCGTGGCGATGACCACCACCACGCGCACCCTCGCGGCCGCGCGCAGGGACCTCGCACGCAATGCCGCGCTCATGCCCGCCCGCACGCGCGCCGCCGTGGCGACGCAGCTCGATGAGGCCGAGGCCGCCCTGCGGGCCGGAGAGGCGGGCCAGGCCTACGGGAGCGTGGTGGACGCCACGTATCGCATCGGCCGCACCAGCGCGCGGGCCCGCGTCACGCAGATGGCGCGCGAGAAGGGCATCGTCGCCACCCGACAGGCGATCGCCGACGACGTGGCCGCACTGCTCACCCGGGCCGACGCCCTTGTGGCAGAGCAGTCGGACCCCTCGGGAATGCGCGTGGAGCAGTGGCTGTCGCTGCCCTCGGCCATGGGCTGGGCCGTATATGCCCAGGGCGTGCTGCAGTCGATGAACGACGCCCTGCAGAAGCCCCCGACCATCCCCGACGAGGCCAAGCGCCTCACGCGGCTTGCCGACATCGCCGCCGTTGCCGAGGACCAGCGGGTGTCGATCGAGCGCTTCGGCCCCGATGCCGTGGCCATGGTGAAGGCATCGGCATCCCGCACGCAGGTGCCCGAGCAGGACGCCGCGGAGTTCCTCGACGGCTACAGCACGTTCCTCTCACGCGCCGGCGCCGACAGCCGCAAGCTCTTCGAGGCCCAGGACACCGGGGCTGCGTCGGCAGCCGCCGCTGATGCCACCGACATCTACCCCGTGCTCATCGCGCTGTCGGACGAGGCCGAGGCCGCGGCCCAGAGCGCAGGTTCGCTGCGCGAGGCCATCACCATGTCGGCGTACGCCACCACCTACTACGTGCTGGGCACCACGCTGGTGAGCGGCAGCGCCTACGGGCTCTCGGGGTTCGGCCTGGGCGAGGAGACCAGCCGGGCCTTCGACCGCACCCTGCTGCGCAACGCCGTGGAGTCGGGCGAGGAGATCATCTCGGAGTGGACGGCGTTCCTGCAGTGGAGCGGCCAGAACATGGCCTACCCGGTGTGGCAGCGCGACTGGTCACAGGGCATCTACACGGCGCTCAAGGGCACCGTGCGCGAGGAGTCCGGGGCCACGATCGCGCTCAATGAGATCTGGTACGCGGTGATGAACAACCTCATCGTGCGCTCGGCCAGCCTGCACCTGGGGTAGCCCGCCCGGTGGCGGCAGGGCTGCTACGCGGAGCCCACCGACTGCCACGCGGCCCACACCAGGTCGCGCAGGTCGCGCGCGGCGGCGGAGGGGTCGTCGGCGTAGATCACCGACCGGCTGGCCGACACCAGCGCGCCCGCGATGTTGCCGCCGAACGCCGGGCCGAGGCGTGAGGGGTCTCCCCCCTGCGCACCCACCCCGGGCAGCAGGAACGGCTGGTCGGGCATGAGCTCGCGCAGGCGGTCGATGCGGTCGGGCACGGTGGCGCCCACCACGGCGCCGATCGACGACAGCCCGCCCTCACGCGGCGGCAGGTCCGCGCCCCACTGGCGCACCCGGTCGGCCACGGCCTCGTGCCACGGGCGGCCGTCGGCCAGGGCAAGGTCCTCCAGCTCCGCCGCCCCGGGGTTCGAGGTGCGCACCAGCACGAACAGCCCGGTGCCCGTGGCCGCGGCGGCATCGAGGAAGGGCTGCACGGCGTCGGTGCCCAGCATGGGATTCACCGTGACGGCGTCGATGGGCGGGCGCAGGAACGCCGCGGCGTAGTGGCGCGCAGTGGCATCCACATCGCCGCGCTTGGCATCGGCGATCACCAGCAGGCCGGCGTCCGACGCCGCCCGGGCGACGTCCTCGAACGCCGCCCAGCCATCGGCGCCGAAGCGCTCGAAGCACGCGAGCTGGGGCTTGGCGGCCACGCAGTGCGGCGCCGCCTGCTCGATGACGCGCAGGCAGAACTCGCGGGCGCCCTGCGCCCCGCCATCCACCCGGGCGGGGTCGGGGTCGAGGCCCAGCACCACCTGGCTGCGGCGCGCCTCGACGTGTGCGGTGAGGCGCTGGCTGAAGGGTTGCGGGGTCAGGTGATCACCGCCGTGACGATGGGGATGGTGACGAGCGAGAGCACCGTGGTGACGGCCACGCACGCCGCGAGCAGGTTGACGGGCAGACGGTAGTGCGCGCCCATGACGAGGGCCATCATGCCGCTGGGCATGGCGCCCAGCACGATGAGGGTGTCGAGCTGGTTGCCCCGGAAGCCGAACAGGTAGGCGATTCCGAAGGCGATGAGCGGGGCCAGCGCCAGCTTCAGCACCGACACGCCCGCGATGGTGCGCCAGTTCTCGACGATGCCCGACCAGTCGAGCACCAGGCCGGCGTAGAGCATGACCACCGGGAACAACGCGGCCGCCAGGTAGTTCACCGGCACCTGCAGCCACTCCCACAGCGAGTGCACCCCCACGAGGTTGAGGATGAGCCCGGTGATGAGCATCCACATGGGCGGCAGCAGCAGGCCCCTGAGCGACTGCCGGATCGTCATGGCGTCCTCCACCTCGCCGCGGCCGAACCACGCGGCGATGATGGGGTTGAACGTCCAGATGAGGATTCCCGTGCCGATGGCGTCGTACATCACCGCCACGGTCAGCGAGAACTCGCCGCCCGATGCCGCGATGAGCGGCAGGCCGAAGAAGCCCGTGTTGGCCACGGCGATCATCAGGATCACCCCGCCCGTGGCGGCCCGGCCGAGGCGCATCATGCGGGCGAAGATGATGGCGAAGGGCGTCATCACGGCCGTCACCGCGTACGAGCAGAACGGCACGAGGATCAGGCCCCAGTCGAGCTTGGCCCCGATCATGATGTCCAGCACCAGGGCCGGCAGCAGCACGTAGAGCGTCACCTGCACGAGGATCGGCGCGTGCTCGCGCTTCATCACCCCGAGATGCCGCAGCAGCACCCCGATGCCGATGATGATCAGCGCCGAGAGGGCGGCGAGGGTCACGGGGCGGAGCGCCCCACCATGTACACGGCGCCGGCGGCAAGCAGGTTCGGTCGGCGGCGGCGGGCGTCGTCCACCGGGCGCCCGCGCTCGTCGAGCAGCACGCGCCGGATGGTGCGCAGGTCCTCGTGGTCCAGCAGCGTCTCGAAGTCGCGGATGGTGCAGAGGTGGATGTTGGGGGTGTCATACCAGTGGTACGGCAGCGACCGGCTGGCCGGCATGCGCCCGCGCGCGGCGAGCGACCACCGCAGGCGCCAGTGGCCGAAGTTGGGGAACGACACGATGCCCACCTTCCCCACCCGCATCATCTCCTGCAGCACCAGTGCGGGGCGGTGGGTGGCCTGCAGGGTCTGCGAGAGGATCACCACGTCGTAGGCGTCGTCCTCCACGTCGCTCAGGCCCCGGTCGATGTCGGCCACCATCACGGGCACGCCGCGGGCCACGCACGCGTGGAACCCCTCGTCCGAGATCTCCACCCCGGTGCCGTCGCACCCCTTCTCGCCGATCAGGTGCGCGAGCAGCGCGCCGTCGCCGCACCCGAGGTCGAGCACGCGTCGCCCGCGGTGCACCATGGCGGCCACCACGTCGAGGTCGGGGCGCAAGGACATCTGGGTGAGGGTAGCGATGCCGTGAGCGTTCCTGACATCCGGGGCACCCACCGGCGCGCCGATCGGCGCACGGCCGACGGCGTCATCTCGCAGCTGCGCGCGGACGTCGACCTGGTTGACGCCACCGGCTCGCGCGCACTCGCTGCCGCCGCAATCAGGGCATCGCACCGGATGTCGTACGCCGACTGCTTCGCGGTGGCCACGGCGATGGAGTTCGGCGTGCCCCTCATCACCCGCGACGCCGAGATCGCCTCGGCGGGCATCCTCGGGCTCGAGGTCATCGACCTCGCGGGGCGCTAGATCCCCAGGTCGTCGGCCGTGCGGTCGAGGAACGCCCCGACCGTGCGGTGGTACTCCGGGATCTCCAGCAGGAACGAGTCGTGGCCCCAGGGGCTCTCGATCTCGCGGAACGTCACGGGCACGCGCCAGCTCTGCAACTGACGAACGATCTCGCGCGAGTGCTCGGTGTCGAAGCGCCAGTCGGAGTCGAACGAGATGACGAGGAACTTCGTCGACGTGCCCTCGAGCTGGGCACCCGCCGCCGCCGGGTCGGCGAAGGCATCGAAGTAGTCCATCACGCGGGTCATGTACAGGTAGGTGTTGGCGTCGAAGCGCTTGAGGAACGACTCACCCTGGTGCTGCAGGTACGACTCCACCTGGAAGTCCACCGAGAAGTCGAACCGGGGGGCCTCGCCATGCTGCAGCCTGCGGCCGAACTTCTCGCGCATGGACTCCTCTGACAGGTACGTGATGTGGGCCATCATCCGGGCGATCGACAGCCCGGTGTCGGGCGCGCGGCCGGAGTCGTAGTAGTCGCCGCCCTGGAAGTCGGGGTCGCGCATGATGGCCTCGCGGGCCACCGCGCTGAACGCGATGTTCTGCGCCGAGAGGCGTGACGACGAGCAGATCACCAGCGCGGCGCTGATCTCACCCGGGTGGTCGATCACCCACTGCAGCACCTGCATTCCGCCGAGCGACCCGCCGATTGCGCCGGCCAGGTGGTCGATGCCCAGGTGCGCCAGCAGCGCCCGGTGCACCGTGACCAGGTCGCGCACGGTGTAGAGCGGGAAGCCCAGGCCGTAGGGGCGATCGGTCGCCGGGTTCGTGGACCCCGGCCCCGTGGTGCCCTGGCACCCGCCCAGCAGGTTGGAGCAGATGACGAAGTAGCGGTCGGTGTCCACCGGCCTGCCCGGGCCGATGATGTTGTCCCACCAGCCCCGGCGGTCGGGGTCGCCGTGATGGCCGGCGGCATGCGCGTCGCCCGTGAGGGCGTGGCACACGTAGATCGCGTTGCTGCGATCGGCGTTGAGGGTGCCGTAGGTCTCGTACGCCACCTCGACGGGGCCGAGCCGGGCCCCCGACTCCAGCACGAGCGGGTCGTCCTGCGTGAACAGGACGACCCGCTGGGTCTCGGTGAGCCCGAGCCCCTCGGCTGAAGTGCTGGTGGTCAGGCGGGTGCCCCCACCCCGGCCGTCGCCTTGGCGATGGCCTGGTCGAGGTCCGAGATGAGGTCCCCGACGTTCTCGATGCCCACCGACAGGCGCACCGTCTCGGGCCGCACGCCGGCGAGCGAGAGCTCCTGGGCGTCCAGCTGCGAGTGCGTGGTGGTGGCCGGGTGGATGGCCAGCGACTTGGCGTCACCGATGTTGGCCAGGTGGCTGAACAGCTCGAGGTTCGAGATGAAGGCCTGGCCGGCGTCGCGGCCACCGCGGATGCCGAAGGTGAGGATTGCGCCGTAGCCGCCATCGAGCACCCGGTTGGCAAGCTCGTGGTACTTCGACGACGAGAGGCCGGGGTAGTCGACCCACTCCACCTCGGGGTGGGCCTCCAGGTGCTGGGCGATGGCCAGCGCGTTGCTGCAGTGACGCTCCATGCGCAGGTGCAGCGTCTCGATGCCCTGCAGGATGAGGAACGCGTTGAACGGCGACAGCGCCGCGCCGATGTTGCGCAGCAGCACGGTGCGGATGCGCCCGATGTAGGCCGCGGGCCCGAGGGCGTCCGACCACACCACGCCGTGGTAGCTCGGGTCGGGCGTGGTGAGGCCCGGGAAGCGATCGGTGTTGGCCGGCCAGTCGAAGTTGCCGCTGTCGACGATGATGCCGCCGATCGACGTGCCGTGGCCGCCGATGAACTTCGTGAGCGAGTGCACCACGATGTCGGCGCCGTGCTCGAACGGACGGCAGAGGATGGGCGTGGCCACCGTGTTGTCCACGATGAGCGGCAGGCCCTGCGCGTGGGCGGCGTCGGCCCACGCAGCGAGGTCGATCACGTCGAGGCTCGGGTTGCCGAGCGACTCCACGAACACCGCGCGGGTGTTCTCGTCGGCCAGGCGGGCCACCGATGACGGGTCGTCCTGGTCGGCGAAGCGCACCTCGATGCCGAACTGCGGCAGCGTGTGCGCGAAGAGGTTGTAGGTGCCGCCGTAGAGCTGCGGCTCGGCGATGACGTTGTCACCGGCGCGGCAGACGTTCATGAGCGAGTACGCCACCGCGGCCTGCCCGGAGGCCAGGCAGCAGGCGGCGATGCCGCCCTCCATCTGCGCCACGCGCTGCTCGAGGACATCCCACGTGGGGTTCATGATGCGCGTGTAGATGTTGCCGGGCTCGGCGAGCGCGAACAGGTTCGCGGCGTGCTCGGCGTCGTTGAAGACGAACGAGGTCGTCTGGTAGATCGGCACGGCCCGGGCGTTGGTGGTCGGGTCCGGCACCTGCCCCCCGTGGAGGGCGATGGTCTCGCGGTGGTGGTCGCTCATGCGGCTCGATTCTCCTGCGTGGTGATATGCGTGGTCGGCAAATGCCGGAATAACCTAGACTATTTAGGGTAATTCCCCAAGGCCGGGCGGGCATGTTACGCCACCGCGGTGGGTAGGCTCGCCCGCGATGGAAACCGCGCAAGACGCCGTGCGCGAGGCGGTCGACTGGATCGTCCTCGTCATCGAATCCCTCGGGGCCCTGATCATCGCAATCGGCGTGATCATCGCGCTCGTGCTGCTGGTGCACGCGCTCGCCCGCCCCACCAACCCCGGCTCGTTCACCCGCGTGCGCCTGGTGCTGGGCTCGTACCTGGTGCTCGGCCTCGAGTTCCAGCTGGCCGCGGACGTCCTGAAGACGGCCGTGGCCCCGAGCTTCAGCGAGATCGGCCAGCTCGCCGCCATCGCGGCAATCCGCACGCTGCTCAACTACTTCCTCACCAAGGAGATCGCGAGCGAGAAGGCCGAGCTCGAGGCCGCGGGCGAGGCCATGCCGCCCCTCCCCACCCCCCGGCACTAGCCCGTGACCGGCTGGTTCGCCGACCTCGTCACCTACGGCGCCGTGCCGGTGCTGGTGGCACTGGGCATCGTGGCCGCCGGGCTCTGCATGCTGCGCGGCCAGGTGCGCGCGGGGCTCGGCCTGGGCCTCGACCTGTGGCTTGCGGCCGGGCTGCTCACCCTTGCGGTGACCACCAGCTGGTCCACCATCGCCACCGTGGCGATCATCGTGGTGATCCG
>JAFMJQ010000007.1 GCA_017853415.1 Thermoleophilia bacterium
GGGTAGTTCTCGACGTCGGTGGTGATCATCAACTGGCCACCGGCCCCGTAGCCCTCGATCACGAGGGGGTCGAGCCCGGCCCGCGCCGCGTAGATGGCAGCCGTCAGTCCCGCAGGCCCGCTGCCGATGATGATCACCTCGTTCACATCCCCCACCTATACCCCCCTCCCGTATACAGGGATACCGTACCACGCCCCGTCACAGCCGCCCCGAGGTGGGTGGTACCCGGACGAACCCGCATCAGGCCCCGCGTCAGCCGCGCGTGACGGTGAACACCAGGCGGTTGCCGGCGCCCCAGGGGCGGCGGGCGGCGGCCCAGTAGGTGCGCTTCTCCTCGAGCTGCGTGCGGGCGATGCGGCGGGCGTCCTCGAGGGTCACGAAGCCCCAGGCGAGCAGCACGCCGATCACCACCCCCTCGGCGGTGCCGCCGCGGCCGAGCACGGCCACGAGGAAGAGCAGCGTGGCGCCGGCCGAGATGAACAGCAGCACGGCCACGAGGGCGGCGAAGCTGCGCCAGTCGCCGGGCGCGGCCGACAGCATGCGGCGGCCCTCCGCGGGCTGGGCATCGGGCAGGCGGATGGACGGCAGGCCGCCCTTTCGCAGCCACACCCGCAGCAGCGGGAAGAAGATCAGGCCGGTGATGCCGGTCATCGCCACCAGCGTGCCGAGCCACCACCACGACCAGCCATCCTCGGATGTGGCCTCGAGGATGATGGACACCACCACGAGCGCCACCGACACGCCGAGCAGCTGGATGCCGTACATGCGCGCGAGGCGCGCGTAGTCCCACAGCAGGTCCCGTTCGCCGATGCGGATGGCCTTCGGCGTCTTGCGCGTCTTCCTCGCCACGGCGGGGAAGGCTAGCCCCCCGGACCCCCCGGGGGTATACCCTCGGCGGCGTGCAGGAGACCTTGCTTCCGGCGCGGCTGCGCGCGCTCCGCGCCCGCCTGCGGGCAAGCCCGCGGTGGCGATGGATGGCCATGACGGTCGTGGCCGGCGGGATGATGCTCTCGGTGCTGAACATCAGCATCGTCAACATCGCCCTGCCGGATATCTCGCGCGACTTCGACGCCAACGTGTCGACGGCCGGCTGGGTGGTGACCGGCTTCCTGGTCACCCAGGCGGTGCTGCTGCCCATCGCGGGCCGTGCCGGCGACCTCTACGGCCGACGGCGCATCTTCGTGCTCGGCGTGCTCGTGATGGTGCTCGCCTCGGTGCTCTGCGCCCTGGCCTGGAACGAGCCATCGCTGGTGCTCTTCCGCATCCTCCAGGGGGTCGGGGCGTCGGCCATGGCCCCCACGGCATATGCCTATGCGGCGATCCTCTTCCCGCCGAACCAGCGTGGCCTGGCCATCGGGATACTCACGGCGATCATCACGGTGGCACCCGTGGTGTCGCTCAACATCGCGGGCGTGCTCGTGGGCATCTGGGGCTGGCGCAGCGTGTTCTGGTTCACCCCCGTGGTGGGCGCCTTCGTGCTCATCGGCGCGGCGCTCGTGATGCACCGTCGCCCGCCCGGTCCCAAGCGCCCCTTCGACCTCGGGGGCGCCGCGCTCGCGGCGCTGGGCCTGTTCCCCATACTCACCGCGCTCACCGGCGCGTCGAGCTGGGGCTGGGCATCCACGCAGACCCTGCTGCTGCTGGCCCTGGGGGTCATCGGGCTCGGGCTGTTCGCCTGGCGCGAGTCGCGGGCGCCGGATCCCATGCTCGACCTCGGCCTGTTCCGCCTGCGCACCGTGCGCAACCCCAACATCGCCGGGTTCTGCGTGGGGGCCACCATGTTCGGCACCCTGCTGCTGCTGCCGTTCTACTTCACGGCCGTCCTCGGCTACAGCGACGTCATGCTCTCGCTGGCCATCACGCCGGTGGCGCTGTCGTTCATGGTGGGGTCGCCCATGTCGGGCCGGCTGCTCACCCGCGTGGGCAGCGACCGCATGATGCGCGTGGCGTTGATCCTCGCGGTGACCGGCGCGCTCGTGCTGGCCTACGGCTTCGGGTTCGAGGCCTACTACGCGGTGCTGCCCGGCATGGTGCTGCTGGCGCTGGGGCTCGCCACATCCACCGCCCCGGTGACCACCACCGTCATCCACGAGGTGCCCGAGGGCCGCCTGGGCGTGGCGTCGTCGCTGCCCAACGTGTCGCGCTACTCCGGGGGCGCGCTGGGCGGTGCGCTGCTCAGCACGGTGGTCGCCATGACGATCCCCGCCACGGTCACGGCCGAGGACGGCCTGGTGAGCGCGCCCCTGCGCGCGCTGGTGGCCGACGGCATGCGCAACGCGCTGCTGGTGGGCGCGGCCATCCTGGCGCTCGGTGCCATCGCGGCGTTCCGCGTGCCGCGCGTGATCGGCCCGGGGGCCACCATCGCGGCGCGCATCCCCGGCACGGGGTCCGGCGCAAACCGGTGACGCGCGGCACATACCTCGCGCTGGTCGCCCTGCTGGTGTTCACCATGGGCACCAGCATCATCACCCCGCTGCTCCCCCTCTACCAGGGCACCTACCACCTGTCGAACGGCGTGCTGATGCTGCTGTTCGCCACCTACACCGCCACGGTGGTGCCCACCATGCTGCTCGCGGGCAACGCATCCGACCGCCTGGGGCGCAAGCGCCTGGCGATTCCGGCCATGCTCGTGATGACGGCCGCATCGCTGGTGTTCTCGTTCGCCGAGTCGGTGCCGCTGCTGTTCGCCGGCCGCGTGCTGCAGGGGCTGGCCATCGGCATGTACCTCGGGGTGGGCACGGCCTTCGTCATCGACCAGGCGCTGCCCGGGGCCAAGGCGCTGGCGTCGATGACGGCGGGCGCGGCATTTCGCATCGGGTTCGGGCTCGGGCCGCTGATGGGCGGGCTCATCGCCCAGTACTGGGGCAATCCGCTGCACCGGCCCTTCGAGGTGCACGTGGTGCTGATGGTGGTGGGCCTCGCGTGCGTGCTCATCGCCCGCGAGACCGTGCCACGGCGTCCGTATCGCTTCGAGATGCGCGTGGGCATCCCGAAGGGGCAGGGCATCGGGTTCGCGGGGTTCATCGGCCCGGCCGTGTTCACCATGTCGTTCATGGAGGGCACGGTGCTCTCGCTGGTGCCGCTCTTCCTCTACAACACCCTGGGCGCCACCAACGTGGCCATCGCGGGCCTGTGCGGGTTCCTGGTGCTGGGGCTGGGGGGCCTCACGCCGATCCTCACGCGCAACGTCGATCCGCGGAAGGCCGTGATGATCGGCGTGGCGGTGTCCGCCGTTGTCACGTGGCTCATCGCGGGTGCCGCGTTCGCCGGCAGCGCGGTGCTGGTGGTGGTGGCCGCCGGCGTGCTGGGCTTCGTGAACGGTCTCATCCTGCAGGGCGGCACGGTGATCTGCGGCACCATCGTGCCGCTCGCGGAGCGGGGCAAGCTGATGTCGGCCCTCTACATGTGCGCCTATGCGGGAACCATCCCCACCGTGGGGCTGGGGTACCTCTCCCAGGCCATCGGGCTCACCAATGCGCTCATCGTGTTCAGCTGCATCGCGTGCCTGCTCGCGGCGTGGATCGTGCTGGTCGGCCGCCGGCTGTTCCCCCGGGTCGTTCCGTACCAGGAGCCGGTCACGATAGGTTCCTCCACCGCATGAGCGATCAGATCGCATCAATCCTCAAGTCGTGGGGCGAGCCGGCCTACCGCCTGAAGCAGGTGGAGGACGCCCGTCGCGCCGGCGCCCGCGACTGGGAGGACGTCACCACGCTGCCCAAGGACCTCCGCGCGCGCCTCGCCGCGGTGGCCCCGCTGTGGACGGTGACCCCCGACGCCATGGCCGAGAGCCGCGACGGCACGATCAAGTGGCGCCTGCGCACCGCCGATGGCCTGGCCATCGAGAGCGTGCTGATCAAGCACGCCCGCGGCCGGCGCACGCTGTGCGTGTCGAGCCAGGCCGGGTGCGCGCTCGGCTGCCGGTTCTGCGCCACCGGTGCGATGGGCCCGGGGCGCGACCTCACCGCCCGCGAGATCGCCGACCAGGCCTTCCTCGCGGCCGACGTCGCCCGCGAGGCCGATGCCCGCCTCGGCAACGTGGTGTTCATGGGCATGGGCGAGCCGCTGCAGAACACCGGCGCGGTGTTCGGGGCCATCCGCGAGATGCACTCGCCCGACGGCCTGGGCATCTCGGCCCGCTCGATCGCCGTCTCCACCGCCGGCTGGGTGCCGGGCATCGAGGAGATGGTCGCCTTCGACATCCCCGTTCGCCTCGCGCTCTCGTTGCATGCCGCCGACGACGAGACCCGCACGGCCCTGATGCCCATCAACAACCGCTGGCCCATCGCAAACGTGCTGTCCGCGTGCCGCCGCTACGCCGACCGCACGGGCCGCCGCGTGTTCATCGAGTACCTGCTGCTCGACGGCGTGAACGACTCCGTGTCCGATGCCCGTCGCCTCGCCACCCTGCTGCGCGACGGCCGCTTCCACGTGAACCTCATCGAGTACAACGCCACCGGCGGCCGCTACCGGGGGTCATCCCCCGACCGCGCCCGCGGATTCGCCGAGGCGCTGCAGGATGCCGGCCTGCATCCGTCGTTCCGCCGATCGCGCGGCGCCGACATCGCCGCCGCCTGCGGCCAGCTGGCGAACACGCCCGCCTGACGCGCGGCCCGGGGCCCGCCGCCACCCGAGGGGGGTTCCCGCATTGGGGTGGCGGGGATCGCAGCCGGGGATCCTGCATTTGCGGCCCCCGCAAATGCCGATCCCGCTTCGGCGAGTGCCCGCCACCCCAATGCGGGAACCCCCCGACCCGGGCGGCGGGCCCCGGGCCGCGCGTCAGGCCTGCAGTGCCTCGGCTCCCGGTGCGGCGAGCACCACGTCGTACTCACGCACGTCGTACTCGGCCACGCCGTGGGTCACGTACGGGTCGGCGGCGATGATGGCGTCGACCTCATCGCGGGTGACGCCCACGGCGACGAGCAGGCCGCCCTGGAGGGGGATCTCCCGTCCCGCGGCGATGAAGCGCCCCGCCTGCGCGTTCTCGCGCACCCAGTCGCGGTGGGCGTCGAGGTGCACCTCCACCTCGTCGACGGGCTTCAGGTAGCGGCCGAGCAGCAGGAACATCGGGGCTACGCCCTGCAGGCGGCGAGCGACGCGATGAGCCGCTCGGCATCGGGCTGCTTGAGCGGGTGCACCTGGTCGACGTCGACGATGACGCCGTTGGCGTCGATCACGTAGGTGCAGCGGCCCGCCACGCCGAAGTCGTCGATGTAGACGTCGTACAGCCGGGCGACCTCGCCCTTGGGGTGGAAGTCCGCGCAGAAGGTGACGTCGTCGGCGCCGAGCTGCGCCTTCCAGGCGTTCAGCGACCCGTGGCCATCGACGCTCACGCCCACGACCCGTGCACCCTCGAAGGCGCCCGGGTCATTCGCGATGGGGGTGAACCAGTCGGTGCACACCGGCGAGAACGCGGCCGGGAAGAAGTTGAGGTGCACCGGGGTGCCGCGCAGCGACGACAGCGTGAACTTCTCGCCCGAGTCGTCGGTGAGGGTGAAGTCAGGGGCCTCGGTGCCGATTGCCAGAGCCATGTCATCTCCTGCTGATCCACATGCTGACGGGGAAGTGAGCGTCAGGGTACTTGCTGCGATCCGCGGGGTGCGAGGTGTCCGGGACCGCCTGTCGAAGGGTGTGCCGACGCCCCGCTGGCGCGTCGTTCCCATTCAGGAGGAATCCATGGCATCCGTGCAGCAGCAGAAGGCCGCCAACGTCACCATGGCGCTCACCTACGCGGTGGGCGCGCTGGGCCTGGGCCTGGCGTTCTCGACGGTGTTCTCGTCCGACCCCGACCTGCGCTGGGGGTGCCTGTTCGCGGTGGGGCTGGCCGGCGTGCTGTCGTTCATCCGCCACTCACTGATGCACCGCGGGGATGCCGCCCGCATGGGCTGGGACATGGGGCGCACCAACCCGTTCCAGATCGAGGTCGGGCTGGCCAACCTGGCCTGGGGGCTGCTGGCCATCGTGGCGGTGGTGCTGTCGTGGGGGCTGGCCGTGTACGCGGCGTGCTTCCTGGTGTTCGGCTTCTACATGGCGGGCGTCACGGGCTTCAAGGCGTTGTGGGCGTCATCGGGGCATCCGCAGGAATGGCGCGCGGTGGTTCCCGCGGCATCGTTCGCCGCCCTGCTCATCCTGATCGGCGCCGCCGGCATGTCGGCCCTGCCGTAGCCCCGCCCCAGCCCGCCTGGTGGGTCGGGGCCCCCGCACATCGGGGTGGCGGGCACTCGCCGAAGCGGGATGGGCATTTGCGGGGGCCGCAAATGCAGCATCCCCGGCTGCGATCCCCGCCACCCCGATGTGCGGGGGCCCCTCCGTGCAGGCGGGCTGGGGCGGGGCGCCCCTACCCGGGGATGGCCACCGGGATCACATCGGAGAGGTCGCGGGCCAGCACCACGGTGACCTGCTCGCGGGCCTCGTCGGGCACCTCCACGAGCTCGCCCTCGTTGTCGGCGGGGATGATGACCGTGGTGATGCCGGCGCGCAGGGCCGCCAGCACCTTGTCGCGCACGCCGCCGATGGGGAGGACCTGCCCCATGAGGGTGATCTCGCCGGTCATCGCCACGTCGGCGCTCACCGTGCGGCCCGACAGCGCCGACACCAGCGCGGTGGCGATGGTGATGCCCGCCGACGGGCCGTCCTTGGGGATCGCCCCGGCGGGAACGTGCACGTGGATGTCGTGCGTGCCGAAGTAGTCGTCGCCCAGGTCGAGCCCGAACTCCGCCCCCCGCGCGCGCACGCAGGTGAGCGCGGCCTGCACCGACTCGCGCATGACGTCGCCGAGCTGCCCGGTGACCACCAGCGATCCCTTGCCGGGCATCACGCTGGCCTCCACGAAGAGGATGTCGCCGCCCGCGCCGGTGACCGCCAGGCCCGTGGCCACGCCCGGCTCCGCGGTGCGCCGCTTGGCCTCGGGGTGCATGCGCTCGGGGCCCAGCATCTCGCGGGCCTCGTCGGGGCCGATCACCCGGGCGCCGTCGGTGCCCTCGGCGATGTCCAGCGCCGCGCGGCGCAGCAGCGCGCCGATGCGCCGCTCGAGCCCGCGCACGCCGGCCTCGCGGGTGTACTCCGAGATCACCACCTGCAGGGCCGCGTCGGTGATCTCCACGCGGTCGGCGGGCACCCCCGTGGCCTCGAGCTGGCGCGGAATCAGGTACTGGCGCGCGATGTGCAGCTTGTCGTCGTCGGTGTAGCCCGAGAGGCCGATGAGCTCCATGCGGTCGAGCAGCGGCCGCGGGATGGTGTCGAGCACGTTGGCCGTGCAGATGAAGAGCACCTTCGAGAGGTCGAGCGGCAGGTCGAGGTAGTGGTCGCGGAAGGTGGAGTTCTGCGCCGGGTCGAGCACCTCGAGCATGGCCGATGACGGATCGCCGCGCACGTCGGAGCCCATCTTGTCGATCTCGTCGATCATCACCACCGGGTTCATCGACCCCGCGTCGCGGATGGCCCGCACGATGGTGCCGGGCATCGCGCCCACGTAGGTGCGCCGGTGGCCGCGGATCTCGGCCTCGTCGCGCACGCCGCCCACGCTGATGCGGGCGAACTCGCGCCCGAGCGTGCGCGCGATGCTGCGCCCGAGCGAGGTCTTGCCCACGCCGGGCGGGCCGGCGAAGAGGATGACCGTGCCCGAGGCGTCGCCCTTGAGGCGCGCCACGGCGAGCTCCTCGAGGATGCGCCGCTTCACGCGCTCGATTCCGTAGTGGTCCTCGTCCAGCACCCGCCGCGCGCGGTCGAGGTCGAGGTCGTCCTCGGTGTACGTGCCCCAGGGGATGTCCAGGATCCAGTCGAGGTAGGTGCGGATCACCTGGTGCTCGGCCGACTGGTCGGGGATGCGCCCGAGGCGCGTGAGCTCGCGCTCGGCGGCCTGGCGCACGTCGTCGGGCAGCGGGGCCTCCTCGATGCGCCGGCGCAGTTCGTTGATCTCGGCCTCGTCGCCCTCGCCGAGCTCGTCCTGGATCGCCTTCAGCTGCTGGCGCAGCACGAACTCGCGCTGCCCCTTCTCCATGTCCTGCTCCACCTCGGCCTGGATGCGCGCGCCGAGTTCCAGCACCTGGATCTCCCTGGCGAGGATCTCGTTGAGGCGCCGCAGGCGCACCGACACGCGCACCTCCTCGAGGATCTCCTGCTTCTCGGCCACGGGCAGGCGCAGCGATGAGGTCACCAGGTACGACAGCGTGGACGGGTCGTCCAGGGTGGCCGCCGCCATCTGCAGCTCATCGGGCAGGTACGGCACCAGGTCGACCACGCGCGCGAACGCCGCCTGCACGTTGCCGGCCAGCGCCTTGAGCTCGTCGGACTCCTCGAGCACATCCGGCATGGGCTCCACCACGGCCACGAGGAACGGGTCGCGCGACGGGTACGCGGTGAGGCGCACGCGCTCGCCGCCCTGCACGAGCACGCGCATCGAGCCGTCGGGCACCCGCAGCATCTTCTCCACGGTGGCCACCACGCCCACGTCGTAGAGGTCGTCCGGCGTGGGCTCCTGGGTCTCGGCGTCGCGCGCGGTCACGAGCACCAGGCGCCGCACCTCGCGGTCCATGACGTCGTCCACCAGGAGGATGCTGCGCTCCTCCCCGATGGCCAGGGGCGCCACGGCATCGGGGAACACCACGGTGCCCTTGAGGGGCAGTACCGGCAGCTCGGCCGGCCAGGTGATGTCCGGCGGCGGCTCCTCGACCATCGGGGTCACCATGACGTCCTCCGCCACGGTGTTGCCCTCCACCTCCACCGGCACGGCGGTGCCGGTGTCGTCGGGCGCGTCGCTCATGCGTCACCCCGCACGTTCACGCGCACGGTCTCGGGGCCGCGCCGGGGCGCCAGCGGCAGCGTGATGGTGAGCATGCCCTGGTCGTAGTCGGCGGTGGCCGCGTGCACGTCGACCGGGGCTCCCACGCGCAGGCGCCGCTCGAAGCGCCCCCATTCGATCTCGGCGTGCTGGTACACGCGGCGCTCGCCGGTGGGGCGCCGCCTCTCGCCGCGCACCACGAGCAGGTCGTCCTCGAGCTCCACGCTGATGGCGGACGGATCGACCCCGGCCACATCCAGTTGCACCACCACCCGCGGGGGCTCGTCGGCCAGCCACACGTCGGCCATGGCGCGCATGCCCGCGGCCCGCGGCGGCCTGCCGCCGCCCGCCAGTTCGGCGAACATCCGGTCGAGCTCGTGCTCGAGGCGCCGGTACTGCACCAGCAGGTCGTCCTCAGCCCTTCCCATGCCCACAGGGTACCGGGGTGGAGTGGAGCGGCGGCACCCGCCGGTAGGGTAGGACCCGTGAGCGATCCCGACCGCACGCGCAGGCGAATGCCGACCGGCCCCCCGGTGGGCGGCTGGGGCTTCGGGGCCGCCGGCATCCCGTCCGGTTTCTGGGTGGGCCTGTCCGGCGTGCTCGTGGCGGTGGCCATCGTGCTGCTGGGCGTCGACTACACCGGGTACGGCGCCCTGCTGCTGGTGCTCGGCCTCGCCGCCGCGGTCAACCTGATCCCGTGATCGACGCCGGGGCGCTGGCCGATGCCCTGCGCGCGGCGCGACCGCACTCCGAGCCGTCGGAGATCCCGCCCGATGAGCTCGACGACCTCGTGCGCGACGCCGGGGGCGATCCCCACGACCACGACCTCGTGGGCCGGGCGCTGGTGGAGTGGGAGCGCATGCTCCCCTAGGACACGGGCCCGGCCGCGACCTCCACGGACAGGTCGAGCCGTCGTGCCACCGCCTCGGCGAGAGCCGCGTCAACGGCCATCCGGTCGCCGGTGCCGCCCTCGGCGGTGATCGACGTGGCCGGCACGTCCGGCGCGCCGCAGGCGCTCATGCGCGCGAACCACGCGAGGTCGGGGTCGATGTTGAGCCCGAGGCCGTGCATGCTCACCCCCTCGGCCACGCGGATTCCCACGCTGCCCAGCTTGCGGCCGTCGACGTAGGTGCCCATGCGGTCGTGGTCGCTCACCGCGCCCGCGACCCCGCACGCGTGGCAGGCGTCGGTCATGGAGTCCACCAGGGCCTCGACGAACCGCCGCACGCCGGGTCCCCGGCGGAGGTCCATGATCACGTAGCCGGTCACCTGACCGGGCCCGTGCCAGGTCATCTGGCCCCCGCGGTCGCTGGCCAGGCACGTGGCGCCAAGCGCCGCCAGGGCGTCGTCGTCGATCCAGAGGTCGTCACGTGTTCCGTGGCGGCCGTAGGTGTAGACCGGGTCGTGCTCGAGCAGCCAGATCACCGTGGGGCTGTCGCCCGAGCGCACCAGCTCGGCGAGCCGGCGCTGCTCATCCCAGGCCTCGATGTACCCGATGCGCCCGGTGCGGGCGAGCAGCGCCGGGCGCGTCACACCAGCAGCGCGGCGGGGTGCTCGAGCAGTTCGGCCACGCGCCCGAGGAATGTGGCGGCCTCGGCTCCGTAGACCGCCCGGTGGTCCACCGACAGCGACAGCGTCATGATGTCGCGCACCACCACGTGGCCGTCCACCACCACGGGCTTCGCCACGGCGCGCCCGACGGCGAGTATCGCCGCCTCGCCGGGATTGATCACCGCGTGGAAGCGGTCGATGCCGAACATGCCGAGGTTGGTCACGGTGATCACCGAGCCCTCGAGCTCGTCGGGCCGCAGCGCCCCGGACCGCCCGCGGCCCGCCAGGTCGCGCACCTCGGCGGCGATCGCCGGCACGCCCTTGGCGTCGGCCCCGTGGATGACCGGCACGATGAGCCCGCCCGGCACGGACACGGCCACGCCCACGTCCACGGAGTCGGGCACCACGAACTCATCGCCCTCCACGCGCGACACGATGTCCGGGCGCTCGCGCACGGCCATGGCGATGGCGCGGATGACGAAGTCGTTCACGCTCGGGCGGTTCTGCTCGGGCAGCGCCACGCGCAGGTCGGCCCGCGCGGCGGCCAGTGCGGTGGTGTCGACGTCGCGCTCGAGGGTGAAGTCGGGGATGGCGTTGGCCTCGTCCATGCGCGTGCTGATCGTGCGCTGCAGGCGGGTCATGGGCGTGCGCCGCCCCGCGGGCCAGGCCTGCAGTGCCACGGGCGCGGGCGGCGGCGGCGGGGTGGGTGCCGCCGCGGGCGCGGACTGCGCCGCCACGGTCGCCGCCACGACGGGCGCCGCCGGCGGAGCCGACGGGGTTGGCGCCGCGGGTGGCGCGGAGCCCCCGCCGAGCGCGGCCTCCACGTCGGCCTTCACGATGCGGCCCCCCGGGCCGGTTCCGCGCACGGTGGCCAGGTCGAGCCCCGCCCGCGCGGCCATCGTGCGGGCGAGCGGTGATGCGGCCACGTGCTGGGCGGTCGCGCTGACGTCCGTGGGGGTGAACGCCGCCGCGATGGAGTCGGCGGTGCCGTCGTCGGCCGTGGGGATGCCCTGCGCCTCGCCGGCCTCGGCAGCGGGCGGCGCGGTGGCCACCGGTGCCGCGGCATCGGGCACCGAGACGGCCTCGATCTCCTGGGTGGGCGCGTCGGGCATCTCGATCACGCCGGTCACGCCCGGGTCGTCGGCCACCGCCGGAGGCGTGGTGGCGGCTCCCGCAGCGCCGATCCGGGCGATGGGCTGGCCCACGTCGAGGGTGTCGCCCTCGGCCGCCACGATGCTCAGCGTGCCCGAGTCGGGGGCCTCCACCGTCATGGTGGCCTTGTCGGTCTCGATCTCCACGAGCGGCTCGCCCTTGGCCACGGCATCGCCATCGGCCTTGAGCCACTTGAGCACCGTGCCCTCCTCCATGGTGTCGGAGAGCTTGGGCATGAGCATGTCGCTCATCGGGTGACCTCCCGGGCCATGGTCGCGAGCACGGCCCTCACCACGTCGTCCGGCTGCGGTATGGCCGCCTGCTCGAGGTTCTTCGCGTAGGGCATGGGAACGTCCGCGGAGTTGACGCGGCCGATGGGCGCATCGAGCCAGTCGAAGCACGCCTCGTAGAGATGCGCGGCCACGCCCGCCGCGATGCCGCACTCGGGCCAGCCCTCGTCCACCACCACGGCACGCGATGTGCGGCGCACGCTCTCGGCGAGGGTGTCGAGGTCGAGGGGCCTGAAGGTGCGCGGGTCGATCACCTCGGCCTCCACGCCTTGGGCGGCGAGCTGCTCGGCGGCGGCCAGCGCCACCCACACCATGCGCGAGTGGGCGACGATCGTGCAGTCGCGCCCGGGGCGCCGCACCACCGCCTGGCCGAACGGGATGAGGTGGTCCTCGCCGCCCACCGGGCCCTTCTTGCCGTAGAGCCCCTCGCTCTCGAGCACGATCACCGGGTCGTCATCGCGGATGGCGGTCTTAAGCAGCCCCTTGGCGTCCTCGGGCGTGGCCGGGACGGCCACCTTGAGCCCGGGCACGTGGGCGAACATCGCGTCGAGCGAGTGCGAGTGCTGTGCCGAGAGCTGGTGCCCCGCGCCACCCGGCATGCGGATGACCATGGGCACCGACACCTGACCGCCGAACATGTAGTGGATCTTCGACGCGTTGCTCACGATCTGGTCCATGGCCACGAGCGCGAAGTTGACGGTCATGATCTCGATCACCGGTCGCAGCCCGGCCATCGCCGCGCCGATGCCCAGCCCGGTGAAGCCGGCCTCGGTGATGGGCGTGTCCACCACGCGCGCCTCGCCGAACTCGGCGAGCAGCCCCTTGGTGACCTTGAAGGCACCCTCGAAGTGCCCGATGTCCTCGCCCATGAGGAACACCGACTCATCGCGCAGCATCTCCTCGCGCAGGGCCTGGTTGATGGCGTCGCGGTAGGTGGTGTCCTTCGGCTCGGTGCTCATGGGCGCACCAGCGCGCTGCCACGCGGGTCGTCGTTCCAGGGCTGGGCGTACACCCCGTCGGCCAGCTCGGCCACGGGCACCTCGGCGCTCTCCCGGGCGAACGTGGTGGCGTCATCCACCACGCCGTCCACCTCGGCCTGCATGGCGGCGATGGCATCGGCATCCATGATCCCCTCGCCCAGCAGCACCCGCTCGAACGTCACCAGCGGGTCGCGGGCCTTCCAGCGCTCCTTCTCCTCGGCCGCGCGCACGGTGTCGGGGTCGCTCATCGAGTGACCGCGGTAGCGGTAGGCCAGGAGCTCCACGCACGCCGGGCGGCGCTCCTCGCGGGCCAGCCGTGCCGCCTCGGACAGCGCCGCCCGCACGGCCAGCACGTCCATGCCGTCCACCTTCCACGACTCGATGTCGTAGGCGGCGGCGCGCGGGTAGAAGTCCTCCACCGCGGCCGCGCGTTCCACCGGGGTGCCCATGCCGTACTGGTTGTTGAGGATCAGGAACACGATCGGAAGGTCCCAGAGCCCGGCCATGTTGAAGCACTCCGACACCACGCCCTGGTTGGCGGCGCCCTCGCCGAACATGGTCACCGACACCTGGTCGGCCTCGCGGTAGCGCGCGGCCCAGGCGAGCCCCAGCGCCAGTGGCACCGCCCCGCCGACGATGCCGTAGCCGCCGTAGAAGGCCCTGCCGACATCCATGAGGTGCATCGATCCGCCGCGCCCGCCGCAGATGCCGGTGGAGCGCCCCAGGAGCTCGGCCATGATGGCCCGCGGGTCGCTGCCCCGGGCGAGCGCCTGCCCGTGCTCGCGGTATGTCGAGGTGAGCGGATCATCGGGCCGGAGCGCCGACACGGTGCCCACGATCGCGGCCTCCTCGCCGATGGCCAGGTGCAGGAACCCCCCGATGCGGCCGGCCATGTACTCCTCGGACGCCCGCTCCTCGAAGCGCCGGATCAGCGTCATGGTGCGAAAGATCTCGCGCATCTCGTCCGGCGGCGGCACGGGCGGCGGCGATGGGCTCACAGGTCCTCCTCCACGTGGAGTTCCACCACGGTGACGTCGCGCCAGGCATCGCCCACCCGTGCGTGCGCGCGGTGCGTGCCCACCTCGCGGAAGCCCCGACCCCGGGCCAGCGCGAGCCCGGCGTCATTGCCCTCGAGGATCATCCCGACGAGCTTCCAGTAACCCAGCGCGGGGGCCTCGGACACGAGGTGGTCGAGCATCACCCGCCCCACGCCCATGCCCTGCGCTGCGGCCGATACGTACACGGTGTACTCGGCCACGCCGTCGTACCACTCGCGGTGCGAGAACGGGGCGAGGGCGGCCCAGGCGAGCACGCCCCCGGGATCCCCGAGCACCCACACGGGTGCGCGCTCGCCCCGGGCCGCCAGCCACACGGCACGCTCATCGGCGTCGTGCGGGCCCACGGCGAACGTGGCCACGCCCGTGGCGATGGCCTCGTCGTAGATCGCGCCGATTGCGCCGGCGTCCCCGGGTTGGGCCCTGCGGATGAGGTGCTCGCGCGTCGGCACGCGAACCAGCATAGAACGGCTGGCCCGGGCGCCGACGCCATTCATCAACCGGCTCCGAGGCGGGCCGGCCGGTCCTCCAACCGCAGGGTGACGGTCTTCTCCTGGCCATCGCGCAGCACCGTGACGGTGATGGTGTCGCCCACCTCCCGCGTGGCCACCGCGCGACTGACGTCGGCCATGTCCTGCACGGGCCGGCCATTGATCGCCACGATGAGGTCGCCGCCGCGCGGAACCTCGGCGTCGGGCTTGGTGGCCGCCGTGAGGTCGGCCCTCGCGGCGGGGCCGTCCTCCACCACCTGGGCGATCACCACGCCACGGCGGCCCTCGAGCCCGAGCGCCTTCGCCATGGCAGGCGTGAGCTCGCGTCCGGAGATGCCGATCCAGGCGTGCTCGGGCCTGCCCCCGTCGATCACCGACTCGGCGATCGGCTTGATGGTGTCGATGGGCACGGCGAACCCGAGGCCCACGTTGCCGCCGTTCTGCGACGCGATCTGCGAGTTCATGCCGATGACGCGCCCGGCGCGGTCGAAGAGCGGTCCGCCGGAGTTGCCCTGGTTGATTGCCGCGTCGGTCTGGATGGCGTTCTGGATCGTGAAGCCGTTGGGCGACTCGATTGCGCGCTCGAGCGCGGAGACGATGCCCGTGGTGGCCGTGCGCTCGAGGCCGTAGGGGTTGCCGATGGCCACCACCTCCTGGCCCACCACGAGGCTGCTGCTCGACCCGAGCGGCACGGGCCGCACGCCCGCGGGGACCGTGTCGATCTTCAGCACCGCGAGGTCGGTGGACGGGTCGGCGCCGAGGATGCGCGCCTTCTCCTTCGTGCCGTCGGAGAACGTCACGGTGGTGTCGTCGCTCTTGTCCACCACGTGGGCGTTGGTGAGGATGTGGCCGTCCCGGTCGATGAGGAACCCGGACCCGAGGCCCCCGTTCCCGGAACCGGATGAGGCCTCGATGAGCACCACGGCCGGCGACTCGCGGCGCACGATCTCGGCCACCGAGAGCGCCCCGTCGCTGCGCTGCACGGCGTCCTCCGCCACCACGGCGGCATCGGAGGGCGTGGAGGTGGCCGTGCTGAGCGGCGCGCTCTCGCGGATGACCGTGACATCACCGTCACTGAACTCGCCGGTGGCCGCCATCACCCCGAGCGCCACACCGGCGCCGATGAGGGCGGGGATCATGAGGGCCGCGGCGCGGCGGCCGCGTGATGGCTGCCGGGGCGTGGGATCGTCTGGCGTCACGTCGTTCATGGCCGGGTTCTACCGCGTATTCGTTAGGGCCGCGTTAGGACCGGTAGCATCGCGGCATGGCCGAACGGGTGCTCGTGGTGGACGATGAGAAGTCCATCCGCAAGGTGGTCGAATACGCCCTGAAGGAGGGCGGTTTCGAGGTCCTCTCCGCAGGCCGCGGCGACGACGCCCTCGAGATCGTCGAGAAGGAGCCCGTCGACCTGGTGGTGCTCGACCTCATGCTGCCGGGCCTCGACGGCATGGAGGTGTGCCGCCGCATCCGGGCCACCCGCAACGTGCCCATCATCATGCTGTCGGCCCGCGACGACGAGGTCGACAAGGTGCTGGGGCTCGAGATGGGCGCCGACGACTACGTGACCAAGCCGTTCTCCCCCCGCGAGCTGGTGTCCCGCGTGAAGGCCAACCTGCGCCGGGCCCGGGTGGTGCCCGTGCAGGAGGACCCCATCCGCGTGGGCGACATCGAGGTCGACCCCGCGGCGCGCACCGTGATGCGCGATGGCGAGGACATCCCGCTGACGTTCTCGGAGTTCGAGATCCTGCTCAAGCTCATGAAGTCGCCGCGCCGGGTGTTCACGCGCGAGGAGCTCATGGACCACCTGTGGGACGGGTCGTTCTACGGCGACCTGCGCAGCGTCGACGTGCACGTGCGTCACCTGCGCCAGAAGATCGAACGCGACCCCGCGAACCCGGTGATCATCCGCACGGTCCGCGGCGTCGGGTACGCGCTCGGCCGGGAGGACGGGCCGGCGGAGTGAGCCGCCCCCGGGGACGCACCGGGCTCCAGACCTGGCTCATCGGCTCCTTCATCACCCTGGGGGTCGCGGCGAGCCTCCTCATGTTCCTCGTGCTGCTCCCCACCCTCGAGGGCAGCGTGGTGTCGGGCGCCACCGAGCGCACGTCGCAGGCGACCGTGCGCGTGCTCGAGGACCTCTCGGAGGTGCCGGGCTCCGGGTACGGGCTCACCGACAGCCAGGGCGACGCCTACGTGACCCGCCTGGCGTCGGAGGTGCGCGGCGGCGCCCGCTACTACGACATCGCCACCGGCTGGCACGCGGCGGGACTGTCGTCGGCCCCGGGTGCCTTCCCGGTCGACGCCCTCACGCAGGAGGGCGACCTCGCCGACAAGTCGGTGTCACCGGCCCCGGTGCGCGTGCGCGTGGCGGAGGGCCCCGGCGACGCGCGCACGGTGTTCTCGGCGGTGCGCGTGACCCAGGGGGGCAACGTGGTCGGCATCGCCGAGGTGGCCGTGCCGGTGCCGCCTCCCACCGCGGAGATCGGGGCCCTGCAGCGTCGCGTGCTGTTCGCGGTCATCGCCGTGCTGCTGCTCGCCACCGTCGCCGGCGTGGCGCTGGCCCGCGTGCTCGGCCGGCGCATCGGGCGCGTGGCCGCCACCGCCGCCACGCTGTCGGGCGGCGACCTCTCGGCCCGCGCCCCGGAGGCCTCGCCGCGCGAGGTGGCCACGCTCGCGAATGGCCTCAACCGCATGGCCGACCGCGTGGAGGACCTCATCGGCACCGTCACGGGCGAGCGCGACCGCGCGCGCAGCCTGGTCGCCGGGCTCGCCGAGGGCGTCCTCATGATCGACCCCGACGACGTGGTGGTGGTGGCCAACGACGCCGCCGTGCGCATGATCGGCCTCGGTGCCCGTGGCGAGGCGCGCGTCGCCGACCTCGACCCCGACCTCGTCGCGCTCATCGGCCGTGCCCGCTCCGAGGCCCGGCCGGTGGAGGGGCCGGAGGTCTCCACCCCGGAGGGGGGCGCACTGGCCGTGGAGGCGGTGCCGCTGCCCGAGCCCGCTGGCACGGTGATCCTCACGATCCGCGATGTCACCCAGGAGCGCGCGCTCGAGCGCACCCGCCGCGAGCTCGTGGCCAACGTCTCGCACGAGCTGAAGACGCCCGTGGCCGCCATCCGCGGGTTGCTCGAGCTCATGGAGGACGACTCCATGCCGGCGGACGACCGGCGCGAGTTCGTGCGCCTCATGAGCGCCGAGTCGGCCCGGCTGCAGCGCCTGGTGGAGGAGCAGCTGCAGCTCGCGCGCCTCGACTCGGGCGGCCTGCCGCTGGAGCGCGAGCCCATGGACCTGGCGGCCACCATCCGCGCGGCCGCGCGTCCCAGGGCGCTGCTTGCCGAGCGCGAGGGCGTGACCCTGCGCATCGAGGCCGCATCTCCCGTGCCCATGGAGGGCGACCCGGCGCGGCTGGAGCAGGTGCTGCTCATCCTGCTCGACAACGCGGCCCGGCACACGCCCGCGGGCGGCACCATCGCGGTGGACGCCCACGTGCAGGGCGCGGACGCCGTGATGTCGGTGTCGGACACCGGCGAGGGCATCCCCGCCGATGCCATCGACAGCGTGTTCGATCGCTTCTACCGCGCCGACGCCTCGCGCGAGCGGTCCGATCAGCAGGGCGCGGGGCTGGGCCTGGCCATCGCCCGCGGCATCGTGCGCGCACATGGCGGCGACATCACGGTGCGCTCCCAGCCGGGTCGCGGCAGCGTCTTCACCGTGCGGCTGCCGCGCGACGCCGGGGTAGGCTCCGCCACGTGAGCAGCCCCGTCGCACTCGTCACCGGCGCCGGCCGCGGCGTCGGCCGTGCCACCGCCGAGCGCCTGGCGCGCGGCGGCTACGCCGTGGTGGCCGGAGTGCGCGACCTCGATCGTGCGCACGAGGAGTACGACGACCCGTCGGCGCTCACCCTCGTGGAGCTCGACGTCACCCGCCCCGAGCAGATCACCGCCGCCGCGGCCGTGGCCACCGAGCTCGCGGGCGGCGGCGCCGTGGACGTGCTCGTCAACAACGCCGCGTACGCGATGATGGGCCCGCAGGAGAGCGGGGACCTCGACGTGGCCCGCGAGATGTTCGAGACCAATGTCTGGGGCGCCGCGGCCGTGGTGCAGGCCGTGGTGCCGGCCATGCGCGAGGCCCGGCGCGGCACCGTCGTCACGGTGTCGTCCATCGGCGCGCGCCTCACCAACCCGCTCGTCGGCTTCTACCACGCGTCCAAGTACGCCCTGAACGCGCTCTCCGAGGCGCTGTCGGTGGAGATGGGCCCGTTCGGCGTGCGGGTCGTGATGATCGAGCCCGGCATGATCGACACCGACTTCCCCAGCGCCACCCGGCTCACCGGTGGGGTCACCGACGCCGACTCGCCCTACGCGCCCCTGTTCGGCGACCTTCGCGCCGGCTTCGGGAAGTGGCGCGAGCGCCCCGACTCCAGCACCGCCGCCACGTGCGCCGAGGCCATATGGGACGCCATCCACGCCGACCCGCCGCCGATTCGCGTGGTGGTGGGTGACGATGCCGCCGAGCTCGACGAGGCCATCCGCACGTCGGCCGACGACGCCGAGTTCCAGCAGCGCCTGCGCGGCTTCCTCGACCTCGACTGGGCCCCCCGCCCGCCGGATCCCCGCACCTGATGCGGGTGGTCGTGGCACCGGCGCCGTTCAAGGCGGCACTGGGCCCGGCCGATGCCGCAGCGGCGATGGCCATGGGTGCCCGCCTGGCCGGGGCCGAGGTGGTGGAGCTGCCCGTGGCCGACGGCGGCGAGGGCACCCTCGATGCGCTGGTGGCGGCCGGGGGAGGGCGGCTGGTCGAGGCGACGGCGCGTGATCCGCTCGGCCGACCCATCGGCACGGCCTTCGGGATCCTCCCCGACGGCACCGCCGTGGTGGAGCTCGCGCGCGCGTCGGGCTACGAACTGCTGTCCGACCACGAGCGCGATCCCGAGGCCACCACCACCGCCGGCACCGGCGACCTCATCCGGGCGGCGCTCGACGCCGGCTGCGGGCGCGTCATCGTGGGGGTGGGTGGCAGCGCCACCACCGACGGCGGCCTGGGCCTGGCCATCGCCCTCGGTGCCGGCGTGCGTGATGACAACGACGAGGAACTCGCCGGCATCGGCGGCGCGCTGCTGCGCGTGCGCCGGGTCGACCTGGCGGGGCTCGACCCCCGGCTGGCGTCGGTGACCATCGACGTGGCGTGCGATGTCACCAGCCCGCTCACCGGCCCCGACGGCTCGGCCGCGGTGTTCGGTCCGCAGAAGGGCGCCACGCCCGACGCCGTGGAGCGCCTCGATGAGGGCCTCGCCAACCTGGCGTCGGTGCTGGTCGCGCAGGGACTGCCCGACATCGCCCACCTGCCCCGTGCCGGGGCGGCCGGCGGCGCGGCGGGCGGCATGATGGCCATGCTTGGCGCCGCGCTCACCGACGGCGGCGCGCTGGTGACCGAGGCGGCCGGGCTGGACGCCGCCCTCGTGGGCGCGGACCTCTGCATCACGGGCGAGGGGCGCCTCGACGAGCAGACCCTCACCGGCAAGGCCCCCGCCGCGGTGGCCGCCGCCTGCACACGCGCCGGCGTGCCGTGCGTGGGGCTCTTCGGCCAGGTGGACGTGCCGCCGGGCATCGCGCGGCGCATGGGGCTTGTGGCCGCGCTGCCCATCGGCCGCGCCGTGCGTCCCCTGCCCGAGGCGCTTGCCGCGACGGCCGACGACCTCGCCGCCGCCACGGCCGCGGTGGTGGCGCTGCGGTCGTGATCCCCGTGGGCATTCGGCCCCGCTGCTAGGGTCGCGCGTCGTGAGCAGGGAACTCAAGGGACTGGTGCTCTCGGGCGGAGCCGGCACGCGCCTGCGGCCCATCACCCACACGTCGGCCAAGCAGCTCGTGCCGGTGGCCAACAAGCCCGTCCTCTTCTACGGGCTCGAGGCCCTGCGCGACGCCGGCATCACCGACATCGGCATCATCATCGGCGACACCGGCGATGAGATCCGCCAGGCGATCGGCGACGGCTCGGCGCTGGGGATCCGCGTCACGTTCATCCCGCAGTCGGCGCCGCTGGGCCTTGCCCACGCCGTGCTGACGGCCGAGGACTTCCTGGGCGACAGCCCCTTCGTGATGTACCTGGGCGACAACCTGCTGCGCGATGGCATCACGCCGCTGGTGGATGAGTTCCGCGCCTCCGACCCCGACGCGATGATCCTGCTGCAGCACGTGCCCAACCCGTCGTCGTACGGCGTGGCGGTGCTCGACGGCGACCGCGTGGTGAACCTCGAGGAGAAGCCCGCGCAGCCGAGGAGCGACCTCGCGCTGGTGGGCGTGTACATGTTCACGCCGTCCATCCTCGACGCCGCGAAGTCCATCGCGCCGTCCGCGCGCGGCGAGCTGGAGATCACCGACGCCATCCAGTACCTCATCGACCAGGGTCGCCGGGTGGAGCCCCACGTGGTGACCGGCTGGTGGAAGGACACCGGCCAGGTGGAGGACATGCTCGAGGCCAACCGGCTCATCCTCGATGTCATCGAGCCCCGGGTGGACGGCGAGCTCATCGACAGCGACATCGAGGGCCGTGTGGTGATCGAGGCCGGGGCCCGGCTCGTGAACAGCCACGTGCGCGGACCCGCGGTGATCGGCCGCGACGCCGTGGTGGAGAACGCCTACATCGGGCCCTACTCGTCGATCTCCACGGGGTGCGTGGTGCGCCGCGCCGAGATCGAGCACTCGATCCTGCTCGAGCGCGTGCACGTGGAGGACCTCGACGCCCGCGTCGAGAGCAGCCTCATCGGCCGCGACGTCACGATCACCCGCACCGACGCCAAGCCGCGCGCCTACCGCTTCGTGCTGGGCGACTCGTCGGTGATCGGCCTCACCTAGGCGGCGGGCGTGCGTGCGCTGGTCATCGGGCACCGGGGGATGCTCGGCACGGACCTCATGCAGCACCTCGCCGCCGGGGGGCACGAGGCCGTGGGCCTCGACCTGCCGGAGCTCGACATCACCGACCGCCGCCGGGTCATCCGTGCGGTGTCGGAGGCCGCCCCCGATGCGGTGTTCCACCTGGCGGCCTGGACCGATGTGGATGGCGCCGAGGAGAACGAGGAGCAGGCGCTGCTCGTGAACGGCGAGGGCACGCGCAACGTGGCCATCGGCGCGCGCGAGGCCGGTGCGGCGCTCGTGGCGGTGAGCACCGACTACGTGTTCCCCGGCACGGGCGGCCCCTACGCCGAGGACGACGCCACCGATCCGCTGCAGGCCTACGGCCGCACCAAGCTCGCCGGCGAGCGCCTGGCCGAGCTGGAGTACCCGGAGGGCACGCGCATCGGCCGCACGGCCTGGCTCTACGGGGCGCATGGCCGCAACTTCGTGGACACCATGATCGGGCTGGGATCCGACCCGGCACGCGACCACGTGGACGTGGTGGCCGACCAGGTGGGGTGCCCCACGTGGACCCGCGACCTCTGCCCGGCGCTCGTCGACCTGCTCGACCAGCCCGCGGGCACCTACCACGTGGCGGGCGGCGGCAGCACCACCTGGGCGGGGCTCGCGCGGGAGGCCTACCGCCTGGCGGGGGTGGAGTGCGAGGTGCGCGACACCACCACCGAGGCGTTCGCGCGACCGGCGCCGCGGCCGGCGGTGAGCGTGCTCGAGGTGACCCACGAGGGTGCCCCGCGCCTGCGCGCGTGGGAGGATGCCCTCGCCGACTACATCAGGGAGCGTTCGTGAAGGTCCTCATCACCGGCGGGTGCGGGTTCATCGGCTCGGAGGTCATCCGGGTGGCCATCGAGCAGGGCCACGAGGTGGTCAACCTCGACAAGCTCACCTACGCGGGCAACCCCGCGAACGTCGCCGAGCTCATGGACAACCCGCTCTACGGGTTCATCCACGGCGACATCGCCGACCCCGAGGTGGCGGCCACCGCGGTGGAGGGCTGCGAGGTGGTCATCAACCTGGCCGCCGAGAGCCACGTGGACCGCTCCCTGCACAACCCCACCGAGTTCATCCAGACCGACGTCGTGGGCACCGCCACGCTCATCATGGCCGCGCGCGAGGCCGGGGTGCGCCGCTTCGTGCAGGTGAGCACCGACGAGGTGTACGGCTCCATCCCGTCGGGGGCCTTCAGGGAGACCGACCCCATCCAGCCCTCGTCGCCCTACTCGGCGAGCAAGGCCGGTGGCGACCTTCAGGCCCTGGCGATCCACCACACCTTCGGTTACGACATCGTCATCACCCGCGGCTCGAACACCTACGGCCCGCGCCAGTACCCCGAGAAGCTCGTGCCGCTGTTCATCACCAACGCCCTCGACGGCCTGCCGCTGCCGGTGTACGGCGACGGCCAGCAGGTGCGCGACTGGATCCACGTGCGCGACCACGCCGAGGGCATCTGGTTCGCCATGGAGAACGGCGAGGCGGGGCAGGTGTACAACGTGGGCGGCGGCAACGAGTGGCCCAATCTGGAGATCACCCGCCGCATCCTCGCCCACACCGGCGCGTCGGACGACCTCATCACCTACGTGGAGGATCGCCCGGGGCATGACCGCCGCTACGCCCTCGACACCTCGAGGATGCGCGCGATGGGCTGGGCCCCGCAGGTGGACTTCGACGAGGGCCTCGCGGCCACCGTGGAGTGGTACCGCGACGGCCGCCCGTGGTGGGAGCCCATCAAGAGCGGCGAGTACGCGGAGTGGTACGCCAAGAACTACGCCTCGCGCTGACCGTGGCGTGCCGCCCTGCGCGTCACCTGATGCGCAGGCGGGTGGGGTAGGTGCTCCAGTAGCGCATGCCCGTGGTGGCGTCGCGCACGTCGGCGAACACCGTGAGCACCTGGCCCCTCCGGTGCGTGTGCCGGTGCTGCACCGACCAGGCGCCACAGCGCGTGCGCATGGTCCGGGTGGTGGCCCGCGTGTAGTGCCAGCTCTCGCCCGAGTGCGCGGCGCGGAAGCGCGTGGTCACGCGGTGCCCGAGCCCACCCGACTGGCACCAGCGCATGGTGAGGCGCGTCCACCGGCCGCCCGGCACCTGGCGGGCGGACAGGGACGTCACCTCGGGAAGGCTCACGCGGGCATCCCCGCCCGAGCGCACCCAGTCCACCCAGGTGCTGTAGGTGCCCACATGGGTGTAGGCCGTGGGGGCGGAGTTGTCGCAGCCCTCGGGCCCGAATGAGACCACCCCGATGAGGATTCCCTCGTGCTCGAGCGGCCCGCCGCTGTCGCCCCAGCACGCCGCGGCCTCGGTGCTGAACGGCATGGTGCCGCAGATCGTTCCCCAGGGCGCGCCCTGCTCACGGCACTCGGCGGGCGTGGACACCGAGATCTGGCCCGTGAGCAGCTGGTCGCTGCCCTGCGGGGCCTCCACCGTGGCGCCCCAGCCCGACACCCATCCGCTGGCGGCGTATGAGGCCCGCGGGCCGCGCTGGTACCTCTCGGTGGCCGGGCTGATCGACGGCGGCACCGGTTGGGCCAGGTGCACGAGTGCGATGTCGTGTCCCCAGCGGCGCGGGTCGTAGAGCGGGTACTGGGCGATGCGGTCGACGACGTAGCGGTTCTCCGCGGCAACCAGGGAGAGCACCGGCTGGCCGGCGGCCACCTGCACCTGGTCGGGCCGCAGGCCCTGGGTGCAGTGGCCAGCGGTCACCACCCATTGCGGGTCGAGCAGGGTCCCGGTGCAGAACTGGGCCGCGCGGGTGGTGGGCTGCGTGGGGTCGAGCAGCGCCACCACGTGGTCGCCCGTGCCCGGGTCGGCGGGGGCGCCCCCCACCACCCCAAGCGCTGCCGATACGCCCCACAGCGACAGGATGCCCGTGATGATCGCCAGCGTCCTCCGCATGCGGGCGACGCTATCAGCGGCTCAGCCCGCCGCCGGCGATCCCGGGCGAGGTCCGTCCTTTCGGGTAGCCCACAACGACCAGATGATCGAGACCGCCAGCGCCCCGACGATGACCGACAGCGAGAGCCAGATGGGCAGCTTGCCCACGGGCGTCTCGGAGAGGATCAGCTTGATGCCGGCGAAGGCCAGCAGGAACGCCAGCCCGTAGTGCAGGTGCACGAACCGCTTGAGCAGCCCGGCCAGGCAGAAGTACAGGGCCCGGAGCCCCAGCACGGCCATGGCGATTGATGCCCACACGATGAAGGTGTTGGTGGTGATGGCCAGCACCGCGGCCACGGAGTCGATGGCGAAGATGAGGTCGCTCGATTCGATGGCCACCAGGGCCACGAGCAGCATCGTGGCCGCGCGCTTGCCGCCCACGCGCGTGAAGAAGCGGTTGCCCTCATACGTGCTGGTGACCGGCATCATGCGGCGCATCAGCCGCACCATCACGTTGTTGCCCGGGTCCTTCGGCGCGTCGTGCCTGAACGCCATGTGCCAGCCGGTGTAGATGAGGAAGATGCCGAACAGGTAGGCGGTCCAGAAGAAGGCCTCGAGCAGCCCCGAGCCCACGAAGATGAACGCCAGGCGCATCACCAGCGCGCCGATCACCCCCCAGAAGAGCACCCGGTGCTGGTAGCGGTCGGGCACCGCGAAGTACCCGAAGATGAGCGCGAAGATGAACACGTTGTCCACCGACAGCGCCTTCTCGATGAGGTACGCCGAGTAGTAGGTGGCCGCCGCGTCGCCCCCCTGCCACATCAGCAGGATCAGGCCGAACCCGAGCCCGGCGGCGATCCAGATGGTGCTCCACACCGCGGCCTCGCGGAACGACACCACGTGGTCGTCGCGGTGCAGGAACAGGTCGACGGCCAGCATCACCACGATGCCGCCGCCCAGGGCGAACCACGCCCACAGGGGAACCGCGAAGTCGAGTGCCTCGTTCACCGCGTGCGCACCTCCGCTCGATCACCGGATGTCGAGCCGAGGTCTCCCCCACCCTGTGGTGGGCGGCACGGCCGGAGCCTGCGGGCTCGTAGTGACGACCGGTGCCTGTCGCGGGGTACTCCCCTTGGCGGCGCGGACTATACCGCGCCCCTGCGCTACTGGTTGCCGAGCAGTTCCTCGTCGGGCACGTCGCGCCACACGCGTGCCGGCAGCCCGGCCACCAGCTTGCCGGCGGGGATGTCCTTGGTCACCAGGGCGCCGGCGGCCACGAAGGCCTCCTCGCCGATCTCGATGCCCGGGAGGATCACCACGCCGCCGCCGATGCGCGCGGCCCGTCGGATGGTGGCGCCCTTCAGCAGCTCGTGCCGTGCCTCGGTGCGCCCCATGAAGTTGTCGTTCGTGGTGGTGACGCACGGCGCGATGAAGACGTCGTCCTCGAGCACGCACAGGCGGGTGATGTACGAGTTGCTCTGGATGTTGCAGCGGTCGCCGATGGTGGTCTGGTTCTCCACGCACACCGCCCGGCCGATGCCGCAGTCGCGGCCGATCTGCACGTTCTCGCGCACGAAGGCCTGGTCGCCGATCACGGTGTTGTCGCCCACGCTGCTGCCGGCGAAGACGACGGCCCCGGAGCAGATCGACACGCCCGAGCCGATGACCAGCGGCGGCAGCGGCTCGCGCTTGGTGGTGGACCGCCGCGCGAGCTTGGGCTGCTTACCCAGCACCACGTTGTCCTGGATCACGCAGCCGGCCCCGATGACCGTGCCGTCGTGGATCACCACGTTGGCACCGATCTCGACGTCGTCGGCGATCTGCACGCCCTCTCCCAGCACGAGGTTCTCGCGGCTCATCGGGATGCCCCCTCCAGGGTGATCGGTCGGCCGCCCTCGGCCAGTGATGTGTCCATGGCCTCGAGCACCTCGACGGTGGCGAGTCCGGCCCAGCCGTCGGCGATCGGCGCCGTGCCCGTGCGGATGCACTCGAGGAAGTGCTGGCACACCAGGCGAAGCGGCTCGGCGCTGTCGATCTTCGGGCTGAAGATGTCGCCGGACCGCACCTGGATGTACTCGCCGTAGTCGCCCGTGCGCGGCACCGGGCCCTTGTCGTACACGGTGATCTTGCGCTCCGACTCCATGTCGTCGAACACCACCATGCGCTCCGAGCCGATCACCGTCATGCGGCGCATCTTGTGCGGGTCGAGCCACGACAGGTGCAGGTGCCCGATGACGCCGCTCTCGAACAGGATGCGCCCGAACACGACGTCCTCCACGCCCTCCTGCAGGTAGCAGGCGCCCGTGGCCGACACCTCCACGGCCGGCTGGCCCACCAGGTGCAGCATCACGCTGATGTCGTGCGGGCCGAGGCTCCAGAGGGCGTTCTCGTCCTTGCGCACGATCCCGAGGTTGAGCCGGTTGCCGTAGAGGTAGTGCACGTCGCCCAGGTGCCCGGTGTCCACGAGTTCCTTGACCTTGGTCACGCCCGGGTGCAGCACCAGCAGGTGATCGACCATGCAGGTGACCCCCGCGGCCTCGGCGGCCTCGGCCACCGCGCGGGCATCGGCGGTGGTGAGCGCGAGCGGCTTCTCCACGAACACATGCTTGCCCGCCGCGATGGCCTTGAGCGCCAGCGCCGCGTGGGTGGGCACGGGCGTGGCGATGACCACCGCGTCGGTGTCCGGGTCGGCCAGCACCTCGTCGAGGTCGGTGGTGAACCGCGTGCGCGGGAATGCCGCCCGGTGGCGGTCGAGCAGCGCCTCGTCGAGGTCGCAGGCCCACGCGAGCTCCGATCCCTCGATGCGGTCGAAGTTGCGCGCGAGGTTGGGGCCCCAGTAGGACATCCCCACCACGGCCACGCGGATCGGCGTCACAGCGTCCACACGTTCTCCCCTCGCGGTACCGCGTTGCGGAAGTCCACCACCAGCTGGCTCCTGTCGGCCACGCGCTGCCAGTCGATCCCCGAGTGCGCGGTGACCACCACCACGGCGTCGGCCCCGGCCAGCGCCTCGTCGGTGAGCTCCACGCCGGCCATGGTGCGGTCGAATCCATGCCCGGGCTCGAGCTGCGGCACGTGCGGGTCGTGGTAGCTGACGTCGGCGCCCCGGTCGAGCAGCAGCGAGATCACCTTGAGCGCCGGGCTCTCGCGCATGTCGTTCACGTCGGCCTTGTATGCCACGCCGATCACCAGCACCTTCGCGCCCTTCAGGGCCTTCTCGTGGTCGTTGAGCGCCCGGGCCAGCTTGGCCACGCAGAAGTAGGGCATCTGCGAGTTGATCTTGCCGGCGAGCTCGATGAACTCGGTGTGGAAGTCGTACTCGCGGGCCTTCCAGGTGAGGTAGAAGGGGTCGATCGGGATGCAGTGCCCGCCGAGGCCCGGCCCCGGCCGGAACGGCATGTAGCCGAACGGCTTGGTGGCGGCCGCGTCGATGACCTCCCACACGTCCACCCCCATGCGGTCGCAGAGCAGGGCCGTCTCGTTGACCAGCGCGATGTTCACGCTGCGGAAGACGTTCTCGAGGATCTTGGTCATCTCGGCCACCTCGGGGGTGGACACCGGCACGAGCGTGTCGAACGCCTGGCCGTACACCTCGAGCGCCTTCGCGGTGCAGGCCGGGGTGAGCCCGCCCACCACCTTCGGCGTGCTGCGGGTGGTCCAGTCCTCGCGCCCCGGGTCGACGCGCTCGGGGCTGAATGCCAGGTGGAAGTCCTCGCCGGCGGTGAGGCCGTACTCCTCGAGGATCGGCGCGAGCTCCTCGCGCGTGGTGCCCGGGTAGGTGGTGCTCTCGAGCACCACCAGCTGGCCGCGCTGCAGGCGGGGGGCGATGTCGCGGGTGGCGCCCAGCACCGCGCCGAGGTCGGGCTCGCGGTGCTCGTCGAGCGGCGTGGGCAGGCAGATGACGATCGCCTCGAGGGCGGGAAGCTCATCGAGGTCGGTGCTCGCCCGCAGCATGCCCGACTCGGTGAGCGGCGCCAGCCGCTCGGACGGGACGTCCTCGATGTGCGAGATGCCGCGGTTGATCGCGGCCACCTTCTCGTCGACCACGTCGAGCCCGACCACGGGCACGCCCGCCTCGGCGAACACGACGGCCAGCGGAAGGCCGACGTAGCCGAGTCCGATCACGCCGATGCGCGGCGATGGGGCGCTCACTGGGCGCCCTTGGGGATGTTCGTTCTCGGCACAGGCAGCGGCGGTATCGTAGTCACCATGGCCGATGCGGCGCTCGCGGGGCTCCCGCGCATAGTGCGAGCTGATGACGAGGTGCGATGGCGGGGGCAGGTGCTCACGTCACTCGGGCTCGCGTCGCTCTCGTACTGGATCATCCTCTGGTTGGTCGAGGGACCCGTCGACCCGGTGTTCGCGGGCATTGTCTTCGCGGCCGCGCTGCTCTTCGCGCTGGTGCTGGGGGGCATCACCAGCCGCCGCCGATTCGCCCACGCCATGCTCACCCTGCGCCCGCCCCGATCGGTGGTGCACGAGACCCTGGCCGACGCCCGCGAACGCCGCGTGCGCGCCGCCACCATCATGTTCCTGGGCGTGGGAATCCTGCTGCTGCTCGACACCGTGGTGAGCGACGTCGGCGCCACGGCCGCCCTGGTGGCGGGGGCCGGCATCGGCGCGGGAATCATCGACCGCCTCGAGGCGCGGCGCTGGGAGCGTGCCGAGGACGAGCGCGAGTCGCGCATATTCCTCATGCTGCGGCCCAACGCGCTGATCGCGCGCATGGGGATGCAGGATGCATACGAGCTCCCTCGGGGCCGGCAGCAGGGCGACGACGAGCCGCCGGAGTTCCCGGGCACGTACCTCTAGCCGAGTTCCGAGACGACGGCACGCGCGATGGCATCGGCCGCGTGGCCATCGCCGTAGTACGGCGGGCGCTCGGCGGGCATCGACAGCGCGGCGAGCGCGGCGCGCACCTTGTCGGCGTCCATGCCCGTGAGCGTGTTGAAGCCGCCGTCCACGGTCTCCACCCACTCGGTGGTGTCGCGCAGGGTCACGCACGGCACGCCGTGGAAGTAGGCCTCCTTCTGCACGCCGCCGGAATCGGTGACCACCGCACGGGCGCCCATGAGCAGGCTGGTGAAGTCGAGGTAGCCGGCAGGCGGCGCCAGCACGAGGCCGGGCACCTTGTCGAGGGCATCCCAGCGACCGCCCGCGTGCAGCTTGCCACGGGTGCGCGGGTGCACGGGGAAGATCGCGGGCTCGCCCAGCGACGACAGCACCTCCACCATGGCGTCGAGCGCCTCGGGCGTGTCGGTGGCTGCCGCCCGGTGGATGGTCACCAGCAGGTAGCCGCCGGGCTCGAGGCCGTGCGCGGCCCCGGCATCGCGCTCGGCCGCCAGCGGGGCGAACATGCGGCTGGCGTCGAACATCACATCGCCCACCAGGTGCACGCCGCCGGTGATGCCCTCGGCCGCGAGGTTGTCCACGGCCTGCGTGGTGGGGCAGAGCAGCACGTCGGAGAGGTGATCGGTGACAACCCGGTTCTGCTCCTCGGGCATGGTCCTGTCGAACGAGCGCAGCCCGGCCTCCACGTGCGCGAGCGGTATCCCGCACTTGGCGGCGGCCAGCGCGCCCGCCAGCGTGGTGGTGGTGTCGCCGTACACGAGCACGGCGTCCGGGTGCTCGTCGCGCAGCACGTTCTCGAACCGCTCCATGATGGTGGCGATCTGGTGCACGGGCGTCCCCGGGCCCACCTCGAGCGCGTGGTCGGGACTCGGGATGCCCAGCTCGTCGAAGAAGAGGTCGGCGAGCTCGGGGTCGTAGTGCTGGCCCGAGTGCACCAGGACTTCCTCCCCCTGGGCGCGGAGGGCGATGCAGAGGGGCGCGGCCTTGACGAACTGGGGCCGGTTCCCGACAAGGGACACGATGCGCACGAAGGCTCCTAGAGGCCGGCGAACCCGATGGTGGCGAGTCGCTGGGTGATGCGCTCGAGGTTACCGGTGAGCACCATGATGCCGAGCACGATCATCAGCGCACCCCCGATGGCGTTCACCGCGTACCAGCGGTCGCGCAGCCACTTCGAGGCCGAGAGGGTCTGGGTCATGAAGATGCCCGCGAGCAGGAACGGGATGCCCAGGCCGAGGGAGTACACGAACAACAGCAGCGCCCCGGCGGCCGGCGATCCGGTGGGGGCGGCGTACGTGAGGATGCTCCCGAGGATCGGCCCGATGCAGGGCGTCCAGCCCGCGGCGAACGCGGCGCCCACGAGCCCCGCCCCGATGAGGGTCTCGGGGCGCTTCGACAGCCGCACGTGGCGATCCGACTGGAACCACCCGATGCGCGGCAGCAGGATCATGGCGAGCCCGAACACGATGAGGATGATCCCGGCCACGAGGTTGAGCACCTCGCGATCGCGCGCCAGCGAGCGCCCGACAAGCCCCGCGCTGGCGCCGAACAGCGCGAACATGATCGCGAAGCCCATGACGAACGCCGCGGTGGGGCGGATGACCGCCTTCCAGCGCTTGTCCACCTGGTCTGCGGGCACCCCGGAGATGAACGACAGGTACCCGGGGACGAGTGCCAGCACGCAGGGCGACACGAACGACACGAAGCCGGCCGCGAAGGCGACGGCGAGCGATACGACGGAGAGCTGGTCCACCGTGGGCCATGGTATCCCCGTACCGGCGCCGCCCCGCCGAACGACGCCGTGCGCGGGACCTGTGTCAGGCGCGCCGCCGGCGCGCTAGGCCGGGCGCGGGGGCTTCGTCTTGATCCAGCTGTAGATGATGCTCGTGCCGAGCACCACCACGATCACCGAGAGCGACAGCCAGATCGGCGGGTGCCAGAAGTCCTTCACCAGCATCTTGGCGCCCACGAACGCCAGCACGATGGCCAGTCCGTAGCTGAGGTACGGGAAGCGGTCGACCAGGCCCTCGAGCACGAAGAAGAGCGACCGCAGGCCCATGAGGGCGAAGGCGTTCACCGCGAACACCAGGAACGGCTCGCGCGTCACCCCGAAGGCCGCGGGGATGCTGTCGAGCGCGAACACCAGGTCGGTGCCGGCCAGCATCACCAGCACCACGGTGAGCGTGGTGTACATCCACTTGGCGTCCACCTTCACGCGGAACTTCTGGCCCTCGTAGGTGCCGGTGAGCGGCAGCCGCTTCTTGAGGAACTTGAGGATCGGCGAGTGCTCGGGGTCGGCCGGCTCGTCGGCGTGCCGGAAGAGCTTCCAGGCCGTGTAGATGAGGAACGCGCCGAAGAGGTAGAGCACCCACTCGGCCTTCGCGATGAGCACCCCGCCCACGAGGATCGCGATGAGCCTGAGCCCGAGCGCGATGAGGATGCCGATGGTGAGCACGCGCAGCTTCGCGGCCGGGGGCACGGCGAAGAACCCGAACAGCACGATGAACACGAACACGTTGTCCATCGAGAGCGAGTACTCGAGCAGGAAGCCCGACAGGTACTCGGTGGCGTACTTGGTGTCGAACGCGACACCCACCACGATCGCGAACAGCAGGCCGAGGCCCAGCCACACGCCGGTCCAGGCGAGTGCGCTGCGCAGGCTCATCTCCTTGTCGCTCTTGGAGATGAACAGCAGGTCGACGGCGATGACCACGACCGTGCCGAGCACGAGCGCGATCCATGCCCAGAGCGGGACGTTCACGGGGCGGCAGTCTGGTCGAGACCGCCGCCCCGTGCCCGTACTACGGGATCATCGCTGCGCGCAGTAGCCGAAGCTCGCGGGCGATGCCGCCGACGCCGTGGGGTTCCACGACGCCCCGCGCACCGTCACCGTGCCCGTCGAGCCCGGGGTTGTGGCGTTCCAGATGCTGGTGATCGTGCCACCCACCTGCAGCTGGGCCGACCACGTGATGGGCACGACCGAGGTGGTGCGCACCGTGACGTCGGCGCAGAAGCCCTTGCCCCAGTCGGTCGTGATCGTGCGCGTCAGCGTGAATGCTCCCGGTGCCGGAACCACCGGCTGGGGAGCCGGGGCGGGCGTCGGCGCGGGTGCCGGTGCCGGGGCGGGCGCCGGCGTGGGCGTGGGAGCCGGCGTGGGCGTGGGCTGCGGCGCAGGGGCCGGAGTGCCGGCCACGCGGTCGGCGCAGTAGCCGAAGG
>JAFMJQ010000075.1 GCA_017853415.1 Thermoleophilia bacterium
CCTGGTGTCGCAAGTTCGAATCTTGCCGGGGGCATCACAGGGGTAGCGGGTTACGCCGCGCGCATGGGGCAATCCCCACAGCGCGCCTGCGCAGGCGACCCTATGCGGGTCATTGCCCGCCGGCTGCGGAGTACCCCCATGAGCCGTGGGCGCGCATGCCGCATCGGGCCCTGAACCGGCACGAGGTGGCGACAGGCGTACTGTTCAGGGCGAATCCCACTGCTTCCCCCAGATCGAGGTAGCCCCATGAACCGCAAGACCCTCATCGCGATCGCCGCCGGCTCGGCCGCGCTCGCGGCTCCCGCCGCGGCCAGTGCGGCGATCGCCTACGTCACCACGCCGCGCAACATCAACACGCCGCGGCAGCTGGTGGTGGCGAACGACGACGGCACCGGCGCGCGCACCATCGCACCGGCCATGGAGGCGGCCATCTCGCCCGACGGCACCAAGGTGGCCTACATGACGAGCAGCCAGTCGTCGGACACCGGCTTCAACACATCGCTGGTGGAGCTCGCCTCGGGCACAACGGCCTCGCTCGGCTCGGACTGCGTGAGCACCCCCGTCTGGTCGCCCAACTCGAAGACCATCGCCTGCCAGACGCAGTCGGCCAACGCCGCGGGCATCGTCACCGGCAACGGGCTGGGCCTCTACTCCGTGCCCACCAGCCTGGCCGGGGTGAGCAGCCTGGCCATCAGCAACTTCATCGCGCCCCCGGGCAACGGGGTGGACTACGACATGGCGTTCTCGCCCGACTCCGCGAGCATCGCGTACTCCTGGAAGACCAACTCGTCCCGGGGCCTGCCCAACCTCTACGTGGCTCCGCTGTCGAACGCGGCGGCGCGCGTGCAGGTGCTCGCGCGCGCGGGTGGGCCGGTGTGGGGCCCGCAGGGCATCGTCGCGGCCCAGCAGACCAACGTGCGCGTGCGCATGGGCACGTCACGGGTGCGCACCGTGCGCAGCCAGCTGTGGGTCGTGCAGCCCAACGGCACCGGCGCGCGGCGCATTACCCGCTACAGGGCCACGGGCCTCACCGCCGGCCCGTTCGCCACGGCATGGTCGCCCGCGGGCAACCTGCTCGCCGGCGGACTGGGCGGCCAGGACCAGCAGGACCTGGGCGTGATCAACGTGGCGAGCGGCGCGGTGCGCATGTTCCGCCGGGGCACCATCAACATCCCCGTCGCGTTCTCGGCCGACGGCCAGCGCATCCTCTTCGTCACGGGCATCGAAGGCGGACGGCAGAGCATCCACAGCATCGGTGTGAACGGCCGCGGTGAGCAGCGGGTCGTCAACAACGCCGGCGGCGCCTCGGTGAGCACCGGCACCTGGGTTGTCGGCTAGTCGCTAGGTCGTCGCGGTCGACGGAGTCGCGGGCGCGGCTCCGTCGACCGTGGCATCGGCCGCGTCGTACTGGGCGATGAGCGCCTGCTCGCGCGTGCGCCCCGGGTAGATGACGGCGACGAGGATCGCGCCGATGATCACCGCGATGCCACCCGCCGCGTAGGCCCAGTTGGCGCCGTCCACGAAGCTCTGCTGGGCGGCGTTGATGATCTGGTCGGAATACTCCGGGTAGCGCTCGGCCAGCGTGGCCGCGCTTGAGTACGACTGCGTGAGGGCGCTCTGCGTGGCCTCCGACACCTGGCTTGCGGCGGGGGACGCGTCGATCTGGCTGGTGAACGCCGTGGCGTAGCCGATGGTGAGCAGCGCGCCGAGCAGCGCCTGCATGATCGACCCGCCGAGGTCGCGCTGCAGGTCGGCGGTGCCCGATGCCATGCCCACGCGGGTGACGGGCACCGAACCGGTGAGCGACCGGGCCGCGGGGGTGAGCGAGAGGCCCGCGCCGATGCCCACCAGCAGGTACCCCAGGCCCACCCAGGCGTACGAGGTGCCCTCGCCCCATGTGACGAGCATCACGATGAAGGCGGGGAGGATGAACGCATAGCCCAGCAGCATGGTGTCGCGCGATCCGATGCGCACCACGAGGCGGGCCGAGAGCGGGGCCACCGCCACCATGCCCACGGCCGCGGGAAGGATCGCCGTGCCGGCATCGAGGGTGGAGTAGTCGAGCACGTTCTGCAGGAATTGCTGCCCCACGAACATCGATCCCACCAGCGATCCGAAGATGATCATCCCGGCAACGGCGGGAACCCAGAACAGGCGCCTGCGGGCGTAGTGCAGGTCGTAGATGGGGTTCCTGGCGCGGAGCTCGTGCCAGCCGAACACCAGGATGAGCACGGCCGCGGCGCCCAGCATGATGAGCGCGGCGGTGAGCTTGCCCGGGGCCGAGATGATGCCGATGCCCAGCACCAGGGCCGCCACCATCACCACCGAGATGATCCCCCCGATGTGGTCGACCGCCTTGGTCGACTCATTCACATGCGACGGCACCGAGACCATCACGAGCACGAAGCCGATCACTGCGAGTGGCACGGCGATGAGGAACACCGAGCCCCACCAGAAGCTCTCGAGCAGGAGGCCCGCCAGCACGGGGCCGATGACGGCCCCGCCGGCGCTCACGGCCGACCACAGCGCGATGGCGCGCACGCGCTTGGGTCCCTCGGCCCAGAGCGCGGTGATGAGGGCCAGGGTGGTGGGGTAGGCCATGCCCGCGGCGATGCCGGTGAAGATGCGCCCGGCCACGAGCGTGGTGGTGTCGGGCGCCCAGGCGCTGATCGCGCTGGCCGGGATGGTGAGGGCGAGCCCCAGCATGAGCAGGCGCTTGCGCCCGTAGCGGTCGCCGATGGCGCCGAGGTAGAGCACCGACATCGCCAGGCCCAGGGTGCATCCCACGGCCACGAGGGTGAGGCTGGTCTGCGACGAACCGAGCGCCCTGCCGATGTCGGGCAGGGCGACGTTGGCCACGGCCAGGTTGATGTTGCACACCAGGGCGCTGACGATCAGCGCGGCCAGCACCAGCCCGGCCCTGCGCGGCACGCCGCGCTCCTGCGCGCCCGCGTCGCCTGCCCCTGCGACGGCGGTACTCACGCGAGGGGTGTCCCGGGCGTCTGCATGCGCCCGGAGACTAGGCACCGCCGCGGGCCGATGCCGCGGCGGTGCCTGAGCGGCCTATGGGGTCGTGGCCACCACCCCGGCGGGCTCCGTGGTGCCCGCGGCGCAGAAGCCGAAGGCGCTCACCGACGCCCCGGGCGCGATGCGCGATGCCCATGCCGCGGGCGTCACCGTCACCTGGTTGCCGCTTCGCGCGATGGTGCCGTTCCACGAGTCGCGGATCGCCGCATCGGCCGGCAGCGTGAAGCCCAGGCGCCACGAGGCAACCTCCGAGGTGCCCGCATTGCGCACGGTGAAGCTGCGGCAGTAGCCGGTGTCCCAGGTGGAGTCCCGGTTCACGCTCACCACGAGGCTCGTGCTGGGCGCGGGAGCCGGGGTGGGCGTGGTGATCGGCGTGCCGGGCGACGGCGTGCCAGGCGACGGCGTGGTGCCGGTGGGCGGGGTCGTGGTGCCCGCCGGGGTGGTCACGGTGATGGACGTCGGGCCGCCCGAGCCCTGCATGCACAGCCCGGTGTCCGAGTAGGTGCCCCCCGCGGGCACCCGTGCCCACGAGGGCAGGGTGATCGACCGCGTGCTGCCCGTGCCGGACACCGCGCCGTTCCAGGTGCTGGTGACCGATGCCCCGGTGGGCAGCGTGAAGCCGATGGCCGTCGGGGCGATGGCGGTGGTGCCCGGGTTGCTGATGACGAACTTGCCACATGCCCCGCCGCTCCACTGCGAATCGACGGCGAACCTGATGGTCGGCGTGCTCCCCGTCGGCGGCGTGGGAGCGGGCGTCGGCGTCGGCGTGGGAGTCGGGGTGGGCGTCGGCGTCGGCGTCGGTGCGGGCGCGGGCGTGGGGCTCGGCGTCGGCGCGGTGCCCGGCGCGTAGTCGATGGCCTGGCGGTTGATCAGCGCCGTGAGCAGGGCCATCTTCTCGGCGTTCACGGTGCGCCAGTCGTCCTGCAGCACCCCGCCGGTGTCCCCGGAGTTGGGGTTCCAGGCCCAGAAGGTCCAGCTGATGCCCTTGCGGCTCATGTAGTCGGCGAACTGGCGGATCCACCGGCCCTCGACGGTGTCGGTGCCCACGTTCTTCGCGCCGAACTCGCCCACGAGGATCGGCGCGGTGCCGGCCTCGTGGATGTACCCGAAGCCCTTCTGCCAGCGATCGGGGAGGATCGATGCCATGTCGGGGCTGCTGAACCACGGCTGGGCGAATACGCCGGGTCCGTACTCATGCGGCGAATACACCAGGCGGTTCGGCACCGAGAGCCGCACGGGGTTTGCCCGCACGCCCTCGAGGTTGCCTCCCCACCAGTGGCGGTCGAGCAGCTGGCCGCCGGCCACGGGGCCCTCGATGCCCTCCACCACGATGAGCCAGTTCGGTGCCTTGGCCAGCACGGCGTTGCCCGCGCGCTCGGCGGCGCGTCGCCAGTCGTTGGCCTGCCCGGTACCCCAGGTGGCCTCGCCGTGGGGCTCGTTCTTGAGGTCGGCGCCCAGCACGGCGCGGTTGCCGGCGTAGCGCTGCGCGAGCATCTCCCAGGTGGACACCCAGTCGTCCTCGGTGAACCCGCCGGTGCCGTACCAGAGCGGCGACATGAAGCTGTCATCCGCGCCCGAGTGGTTGTCGAGTATCACCCCGAGCCCCTGGCGACCGGCCTCGTTGATGATCTCGTCCATCACCTGCTGGGGGGTCTTCCCCTGCAGCGCCGCGTTGCGGCCGCCGCCGTAGTCGATGCCCGACGTGGTGCTTGATCGCAGGGCCTGCAGCGAGAACGGAAGGCGGATCACGTTGAAGCCCTGCGCCTTGATCTGGGCAAGCATGTCGCGGTAGTCGCGCGTCCACAGGCCGTGGGGCGCGTGGTTGGCGGTCTCGAGGCCGAACCAGTTGACGCCCTGCAGCACCACCTCGCTGCCGGATGCGTTGACGATGCGCGATCCGCTGGTCTGCAGCGGCCCGGTGATGGCGCTCGCGCCCGATGCGGCAGCGAGGGCGCCGGCGCATGCCAGGCCAACGGCCACGAGGCGTGCGGTGCGCGAGTTGCTGGGGGACATCCTGTCTCCGATCGTGTGGCGTGCGGTGCGGCACACACGATCGGATTCGCGCATGTGGGAACTGTGAGCACATGTCGGAACGCGCCCGCACGTGTGCCGCGTGAACCGGGCTGGTCGCGCAGGAACCCCCGCGCTTGCGCAGGGCGCCCGTGCGCCATGCGGGGGAGGGGCCCCGGAGCCTGGCCGTACACTCGCGCACGGTCACCCGCACCGCATCCGCACGCCCACATCGGAGGTCATCCCCATGCGCCTCGCCCAATCCCAGGAGCGGCAGTTCCGCCGCCGGTCGATGCTCTCGCGGGTGGACGGCGTGCCGCTCGCCGAGACCTTCCTGGTGTCGGCCGTGGTCACGGTCATCCTCATCCGTGCCTACCTCGCGGCCACCGGCTACCCGCAGGTGGGGGGCGACGGCCTGCACATCGCCCACGTGCTGTGGGGGGGCCTGCTCATGCTCGTGGGCGTGCTCCTCATGCTCCTGCGGCTCGGCCGCCCGGTGCTGCGCACGGGGGCCTTCGTGGCGGGCGTGGGCTTCGGGTTCTTCATCGACGAGATCGGCAAGTTCGTCACGTCGGACGTCAACTACTTCTTCGAGCCGGCCGTGGCGATGATCTACGTGGTGTTCGTGGTCATCGCGCTGGTGCTGGCCGTGGCGCGCCGCCGGCTGCAGGTGGACCCCCGCACGGCGCTGGCCAACGCCATGGCGCTGTACGACCAGGCGGTGCACGACCCCGCGGCCACCGACTCCCGCCGCGAGGCGCTGATGCTGCTTCGCCTGGCCGACCAGGACGACCCCCTCGTGCCGGTGCTCACGCAGGCCATCCGCGATGCCGATGCCACCCTGGTCACGGCACCCACCCGCTGGCAGCGCTGGCGGCTGGCGTCCAAGCGCACCTACGTGCGCCTGGCCTCCACCCGCTGGTTCGCCCCCGTGCTCATCGTGGTGTTCGCCGTCAGCGCCGCGGCATCGCTGGTGTTCGCCGGCATCGCCCTCGCCGAACCGGGCGACATCACCGTGCCGGAGTGGATCCAGGCCGGGGCGGCGGTGGCCGCGGGCGCGCTGGTGATCATCGGGCTGTTCGCCCTTCGCACATCCCGCCTCGCTGCCTACCGGTGGTTCGAGCGCTCGGTGCTGGTGGACATCCTCATCGGCGAGGTGTTCGCCTTCTACACCCAGCCCGTGTCAGCCGTGGTGGGCATCGCCATCGACATCGTGTTGCTGCTGGCGCTGCGCCTGGCCATACGCCAGGAGGCCGGGCACCCGCACGAGCCCGGGCGCACAGGGGTGCTGCCGCTGGGCCTATGAGGCCGGGCGCACCGGGCCGTCGAGCACCAGCACGTGCGCCGGGGCGGCGGGAAGCCGCTCGGGCATGGTCACGCGCAGCATCCGGTCGTCCACGGTCCACTCGAGGGGGCCATCCACCCCGAGCGCACGCACGCCCGTGACCCCCGTGGCGTCGATGCCGCGGATTCCGAACGTGCGCTCCGGCATGTCGAGCACGATCGCGTGCACGTGGCCGTCGCGCTGGGTGAACCTCACGCCGGCGCCCTCGGTGGTGGTGGCCTCGGCCACGTGCCACGGGCGCGTGTCGTAGATGGCCTCGCCGTTCACGGCCATCCACTCGCCCAGGCCGCGCAGCGGCGCCTGCTGCGCTGCGGGGATGCTGCCGGTCTGGTCGGGGCCCACGCCGATGAGCAGGTTGCCGTTCTTCGACACGATGTCCGCGAGCATCCGCACCAGCTCGGTGGGCGTCACGATGTCCTCGGGGCGCTCGTTGCGGTTGGCGCCGAACGAGTGGCCCACGCCGCGCGTGGCCTCGAACTTCTTCTGCTGGATCTCGTCGAACGTGGCGTATTCGGGGGTGCGGAAGTCGTAGTGGTGCGTGGCGGGGAAGGTGAGCGACTTCGAGGCAGCGGGAATGTGCGACCAGAAGCGCTGCACCAGCCAGCCGCCGAGGCGCGCCACGGTGTCGTTCACGGGCCCGCGGTGCCCGGTGGGCTCGAGCCAGCGGTCGTTGATGACCCCCTCTGGCACGGCGTTGTAGTACTCCGCGAAGAGCGCGGGCAGGTCGCCGCCCGACGGCCAGCAGACGTCGTTCCACAGCACCGACGGCTCGTACCGCTGGATGAGCTCCCGCACGTGCGCCGTTGCGTAGCCCACGTAGTCGTCGGCGTAGGGCACCGCCAGCGAGGTGTCGGCGGGGTTCTCGATGAGGGCGTCGTTATAGGGCCAGTCGTAGCCGCCCGAGTAGTACAGGCCCATGCGCATTCCGGCGCCGATCACCGCATCGCGCATGTCGCCCACCACGTCGCGTTCGGCGTGGTAGCGGCCCTTGCGCGGGTGCTCGAGCGCCGTGGGCCACAGGCAGAAGCCCTCGTGGTGCTTGGTGGTGAGCACCACGTACCGGGCGCCGGCATCGCGGCAGAGACCGGCGATGGCGTCGAGGTCGGCGGCCCCGGCACCCTCGTTGAACGGCGCCACGAAGTCGTCGTAGGTGGCATCGGGGCCGTAGGTGTCGCGCTGGTGCTGCCAGGTGGGGCTGCCCTCGAGCCGGCTGGTGTTGAGGTACCACTCGGCATAGGGGTTCTGCCGCAGCATCTCCTCGGGCCCGGCGTCATGCAGCAGCTGCTGGATGTCACTCACCTGCGGGGCCCACCCCGGCACCGAGTACAGGCCCCAGTGCAGGAAGATGCCGAGCTTGGCGTCGTCGTACCAGGCGGGCACCTCGTGGGTGCCCACGGAGTCCCACGTGGGTTCGTACATCTGCCCAGTGAAGCGCACGGGGCCGCGGGCGGCCCGGTGCCACGGCCCGTCGGGCTAGATGCGCACCGCGTTGGAGGGTGCCGAGACGCCGCCGGAGTTGTAGGCGCGCACGCTCACACTGGCCCCCGGCTTCGCGAGCTTGGTGCGCACCACGGGCGAGGTGGATGTGGTGCGGGCCACGCGCTTGCCGTTCACCATCACCTCGTAGCCCACGCCCTTGCCGCTGATCTTCAGGACGAGCCCCGCGGTCGTGCGCTTCGCCGCGACGAGCTTGGGCTTGGGCGGCGCTGCGGTGCGGCGCACGACCGGCGCGCGCGGTGCCGCTCCCGTGGGCGCCCCGCCCGTGGAGGGGCGCGGTGCGGTGCCCGGGGTCACGTCCGCGGCCGGTGCGGCCGATCCCGGCGGGGTGACCCCCGAGGCGATGTTCACCAGCACGTTCGGCGATGCGGCCGGGTCGGTCACCACGTCCCTGGTGCCGCCCTGCACCATGGCGTCCCTCACCGCGGCCGGCGTGGCCGTCGGCTGGGCCGACAGCAGCAGCGCGGCGGCACCCGCCACGTGCGGCGAGGCCATCGAGGTGCCCGAGATGGTGTTGGTGGCGGTGGTCGACGTGTACCAGGCCGAGGTGATGCCCGAGCCCGGGGCGAAGACGTCGAGGCACGACCCCCAGTTCGAGAAGTACGAGCGCCCGTCGGTGGAGGTGGTGGAACCCACCGTGATGGCCGTGGGCTCGGATGCCGGCGAGTACGAGCACGCGTTGTCGCTCGAGTTGCCGGCGGCCACGGCGAACGAGATTCCGTCGGCGGTGCCCGCGGCCACGGCGGCGTTGAGCGCGGCCGAGTAGCCGCCGCCGAGGCTCATGTTGGCCACGGCGGGCGTGCCGGCCTGGTGGTGCTGCACGGCCCACTGGATTCCGGCGATGACGCCGGAGGTGGAGCCGGATCCCGCGCACGACAGCACGCGCACCGGCACGATCGTGGCCGCGGGCGCCACGCCGTAGGTGCCGCCCGCGACCGTGCCGGCCACGTGGGTGCCGTGGCCGTTGCAGTCGGAGCTGCCGTTGCCGTCGGACACCGCCGTGTAGCCGGCGGTCACGCGGCCCCCGAAGTCCTGGTGATCGGCGCGCACGCCGGTGTCGATGATGTA
>JAFMJQ010000008.1 GCA_017853415.1 Thermoleophilia bacterium
AAGCAGTGGAAGCTCTCGCCCATCGACCTGGCGTCGCTCGACAAGTGGGACGACTACACGGTGGCCAAGGAGGCCATGTTCCTGCACACCGACACCGAGGCCGCCCCCTGGATCGTCATCAAGTCGGACTGCAAGAAGCGCGCCCGGCTCAACGCCATGCGCTACGTGCTGCACCGCATGCCGTACACGGGCAAGGACGTCAAGCGCATCGGCGGGCTCGACCCGCTCATCGTGGGGCGCCCCACCCTGGTGTTCGACGAGGAGCGGGTGCGCCCTTAGCCGCCGAGCGCGGGGCCGTGGCCTAGGGCGACTGGTTGGCCAGCTGGGCCACCATCAGGGCGATCATCACCAGGGCCGCCACGGCCGTCCAGCGGCGGCGCGCAGGTCCGCCTTCGCCGAGCCACTCCGCCATGGGCCACGCCAGCGGGTAGGCCAAGAGCCCGAGCCGGGCCAGCGAGGTGACCGACCCGCTCGAGAGCGGCACCACCAGCACCAGGAACGCGTAGAGCACCCACGGCGAGCGCAGCCCGCCCTCGCGCCGCCAGAGGCGCGCGAGCAGGAACACGTAGAGCACCCCGAACAGCACATCGCGCACCACGGCCGACCAGTCGCCCACCGAGAGCCCGGTGAGCTCGGAGATGGTCTCCTTGCCCAGCAGGTCGCGTGAGCCGATGAGGTCGCCGCCGAAGAGCCCGCCGAGCGCCTGCCCGAGCTTGGCGGGGAGAAGCGACAGCAGGCCCACGCCGAGCTGGCCGCGGCCCCAGGCCGCCTGGGCTTCGAGCGGCAGGTTCCAGCCCCCCTGCCGGAACTGCATGTAGGCCAGGAACCCCAGGCCCACCACGCATGCCGGGAGCAGCGACTTCACGAGCCGGCGACGGCGTCCCTCCGATCCCAGCGCCCAGGCGAGCATCACCACGGGGATCACCGCGAGCACGCCGGTGGGCCGGGTGAGCACGGCGATCGCCGCCACGCTGCCGGCCCAGCCGAAGTGCCCCTTCCATGCCAGGTATCCCGCGAGCACCGCCAGCCCCAGCGCCACGCCCTCGGTGTAGGCCATCGACGCCGCCACGGCCGGGGGGGCCAGGGCCAGCACCCACGTGGCCCGCACGGCCATCTCGCGCCCGAAGCGCCCCTTCGTGAGGTTGAACAACGCCACCAGCGCCACGAGGAACATCGCGTTGCTCACGATGATCGAGACCCAGAAGGGGTTGAGGCCCACGGCCAGCGCCAGCCACATGATCATGGGCATCAGCGGGAAGAACGCGACGTTGGTGAAGACCTCCCCCACCTGCCCGACATCGAAGGCATACCCACGGCGCGCGATGTCGAGGTACCAGGTGGTGTCCCACGAGCCGAACAGGTTGAGGGCCTTGGGCACCGCCTGGTCGAGGCCGATCTCGGCGCGCCCGAACGAGAGGCTCGAGATCACCCCGAGGCCGGTGACGAACAGCCGCGATGCGAGCCACGCGACCAGCGGCACGCCGAGCCACCCCCACCACGGAAGGTCGGTGAGGCGGTTCATCCATGCTTGCCGCGACGGGCCCGGCCCCGTGGGAGAAGAGGCGGGCGCCGGCGGCGGCGGCGCCGACTGGCCGTTCATCAGGGGGCCACGTTAGGCGACCGCCTGTCCGCCCGCCGTACCGAGCCGGTGGCGAGTGACAGAAGCCACCGCGGGGTGGTGCCCCGCGCATGCGCGATGGCGGCGTCCACCAGGGCGCCCGCATCGTCACGGTGCACCGGGTGCCCGTGCCCCATCAGCACGTGCCTCGCCGGGTACCCCTCGAGCACGCGCGGCGGGCGCAGGCGCATGAACGGATGCGGGCCGATCACCTGGCCGGGCGATGCCCGGAAGTAGGGCGGCGTGCCCACGGCCTCGGCCACCACCAGCGCGTGGCGGGCCGGCCACCAGAGCGCGGTCTCGTGCCAGGTGCGGCCGTCGCGCACCACGATGACCTCGAACGGCATGCCCGCCACCGGGGCCGTGGGGGTGACCAGCAGCGGAACGCCCAGGTCGGCGGCCATCGCGGCGCAGTCGCGGCCGTGGCGGTCGAGCAGCTGCAGCACGCCAACCACGGGAGGCAGGGTGCCGAGGCGCTCGCGCACGTGGGGATGGTCCACGGGGTCAACGAGCCAGGTGCCGTCGTCGGTCACCAGCGCGTGCGACGCGCGCTGCATGATGCCCGGATCCGAGGCAATCCAGGTGACCATGTCGTCGGGACCGCCGGTGAATCGCACGTCCATACCGTCATGGTGCCTGATGCGCCGACGCATCTGGGATAGTGGCGAGCGTGAACCCGGGGCGCGCCATCGAGGACCACGCCCTGATCGGCGACAAGCGCACGTGCGCCCTGGTGGCGCGCGACGGCGCCATCGACTGGTTCTGCACGCCGCGCTTCGACGGCCCCGCGGTGTTCTGCTCGCTGCTCGGGCAGCCGGACAACGGCGAGTGGCGGGTCACCCCGCAGTCGGGCGTCAGGTCATCCACGCGGCGCTATGTGGGCGAGACGCTCGTGCTCGAGACCACGCTCACCGCCGACGAGGGCACCGTGCGCGTGACCGACTTCATGTCGCCCGAGCCCACGGGCCCCTGCATCGTGCGCATCGTCGAGGGCGTGGATGGCGAGGTGCCCATGGAGTCGGCCGTCTCGGCACGATTCGAATACGGCCGCACGCGTCCGTGGGTGCGCCACCTGCCCGAGGGGGCCGACCTCATCTGCGGACCCGAGGCCCTTCGACTGGTGGCGCCCGTGCACCACGGCCGCGTGGACGGCGACATGGTGGCGCGGTTCACGGTGCGTCCGGGCCAGCGCGTCGGCATGACCCTCAACCACCACGCATCCCACCTGCCCGCGCCCGCGGGGCCCGACCCCGAGCACGCACTGGCCGAGGCCCTGTCGTGGTGGGAGGGCTGGAGCTCGCGCTGCCCCTTCCAGGGGGAGTGGCGCGAGCCGGTGGTGCGGTCGCTCATCACGCTCAAGGCGCTGTCGTACGCCCCCACGGGCGCGATCGTGGCCGCGGCCACCACGTCGCTGCCCGAGCAGCTCGGCGGCGTGCGCAACTGGGACTACCGGTACGGCTGGCTGCGCGATGCCTCGTTCACCCTCTACGCGCTGATGCTCGGCGGCTACACGCGCGAGGCCGTGGCGTGGCGCGACTGGCTGCTGCGCGCGGTGGCGGGTGACCCCGAGGACATCCAGATCATGTACGGACCGGCCGGCGAGCGGCGGCTCGCCGAATGGGAGGTGCCGTGGCTCTCGGGCTATGCGGCGTCACGCCCCGTGCGCGTGGGCAACGCCGCGGTCGACCAGTTCCAGCTCGATGTCTACGGCGAGGTGATGGACTCCCTGCACGTGGCGCGGCGCATCGGCGTGGAGCCCGACCCCGATGCCTGGTCGCTCGAGACCGCCCTGATGGAGGCCCTGGAGGCCCGGTGGCAGGAGCCCGACGAGGGCATCTGGGAGGTCCGCGGACCCCGCCGGCACTTCACCCACTCGAAGATCATGGCGTGGGTGGCCTTCGACCGCGCCATACGGGCCGTGGAGGAGTCGGGGCTCGAGGGACCCACCGACCGCTGGAAGGCCATCCGCCAGCAGATCCACGACGAGGTGTGCCGCGAGGGCTTCGACCCCACCATCGGCGCCTTCGTGCAGGCCTACGACGTCCCGCGCCTCGATGCCAGCCTGCTGATGATCCCGCTCGTGGGGTTCCTCCCCGCCAGCGACCCGCGCGTGATCGGCACCATGGACGCCATCCAGCGCGACCTCACGCGTGACGGCCTGGTGATGCGCTACGGCGACGAGGGCAGCGAGGGCGTGGACGGCCTCCCCGCCGGCGAGGGGGCGTTCCTCCTGTGCACCTACTGGCTCGTGGACAACCTCGCCATGGCCGGGCGCCACGACGAGGCCCGCGCGCTCTTCGAGAGGCTGCTCACGCTGCGCAACGACGTGGGCCTGATGGCCGAGCAGTGGGACCCGGTGTCCGGGTGCATGCGGGGCAACTTCCCACAGGCCTTCTCGCACGTGGGCCTGGTGAACTCGGCCTGGAACCTGGGCAACGCGGGCGGCGCCGCCGCGCGCTGGACGCCGAACGGCGGCGCGGTGAGCACCCCGGCCTAGCGGCGCGACCCCTCGCAGGCGATGCCGTCGCCGTCGCTGTCGAAGCGGTGGACGTCGGTGCCCACGATGCGGAACCGACGCGCCGTGATGTCGGAGCAGTCGAGGTCGGGGGGCGGCGAGGGGATGCAGGCCCCCGAGTAGTTGGGGTCGCACTTGCCCGATGACGCGCCCGGGGTGGCACTGCCGCCTGCCGCCGCGCCGCCGCCGTACTGCGGCTTGGTGGTGTCGCCGTTGCACGGCGGACCCCACACGCCGATCCGGGCCTTCTTCGCCTGGATCTCGCCCGCGAGGAACTCACCGGCGTAGCGAAATGGCACCTGCCCGTAGACGTAGGTCTTCGCGAAGCCCGCGCGCACCAGGCGGTAGTTCACCGATCCGCGCGCGCCGCCCTGGCGCCCCACGTACACGTAGCCCAGGAAGCGGTTGTACTTGTCGCGGGCGTCCTGGGTGGGGTCGCTCTCCACGCGTATGGCGGTGCCCCGCGGCAGCAGGCGGGCCGCCTCGGCAGATGCCGCCGGGCCACCGCACTGCACGGGGTAGCCCGGGCGCTTGGTCTCGGGCGTGTCGATGCCGATGAGCCGCATGGTGCTCTCGAAGCCGCGCGACTCGAACTTGATGGTGTCGCCGTCCACCACCTTCGTCACGGTGCCCCTGAGCACCACGGGGTCGGCCGCTGAGGCCGTGGTGACGCACGAGGCGGCGACGGCGAGCGCGCACGCCACCGCCGCCAAGGCCCCGGCCGCGCGCCTCGGCGCCCGGGGAGGGAAGGTGCGCCGTGCGTGACGCCTGTTGTGTGAATGCCTCGTCATCGTCATGAAGGTGTATCAGGGCGCCACGGGTACCCTCCTTACGTGGGCCCGATCCGCTCGTTCATGGCGTGGGAGGTGGCCGGCGGGGTGGCGCTGCTGGCCGCCGCCGTGGTGGCCCTCGCCTGGGCCAACGTCGCCCCCGATTCCTATGCGTCCTTCTGGGCCCTCGAGGTGGCGGGGCACCCGCTGTCGGCGGTGGTGAACGACGGCCTGATGACCATCTTCTTCCTGTTGATCGGCCTCGAGGTGAAGCGCGAGCTGGCCATCGGCGAGCTGTCCGACCGGCGCGCGGCGGTGGTGCCGTTGGCCGCGGCGATCGGCGGCATGCTTCTGCCCGCCGCGATATTCCTTGCCATCGCGGGGTCCACGCCCGCCGCGAATGGCTGGGGAATCCCCATGGCCACCGACGTGGCATTCGCGCTCGCGGTACTGGCGTCGCTGCGCTCACGCGTGCCGGCATCGCTGTGGGCGTTCCTGCTGGGCGTGGCCGTGATCGACGACATCGGCGCGATCATCGTGATCGCCGTCGCGTATTCCGGCGGCATCAGCGGCGCATGGCTGGCGGCGGCGGTGGGCACGCTCATCGCCTTCTGGCTGCTCATCCGCCTCGGCGTGCGGCTGGTGCCGCTGTACGTGGCGCTGGGAATCGCGGCGTGGGCGTTCACGGCGCTCTCGGGCGTGCACGCCACCATCGCCGGCGTGGCCATCGGCCTGCTCATCCCCGCCACGCTCGCGGGCGCGCCGCCCGAGAAGGCCCCCCTGGCCCGCACGGTGCACGCGCTGCACCCGTGGTCGTCGTTCCTCGTGCTGCCGATCTTCGCGCTCGCCAACGCCGGCATCGTGTTCGCGGCAGGTGAGTTCGGCACCGAGGGGGCGCTGGCCGCGAGCCTGGGCGTGGCACTGGGACTGCTCGTGGGCAAGTCGATCGGCATTCCCCTGGGCGCGTGGATCGCCATCCGGATCGGCGCCGGGCGCATGCCCACGGCCGCCAGCTGGCGCCAGGTGGCCGGCATCGGCATGGTCGCCGGCATCGGATTCACGGTGTCGCTGTTCATCACCGACCTGGCGTTCGACAACCCGGCGCTGCAGGATGCCGCCCGCATCGGCGTGCTGGCGGGATCGGTGCTGGCCGCCATCGCCGGCGGCACCATGCTCTGGCTCGCCGCGCGCAGGGGCGAGCGCGCCGAGGGCGAGCCGGCCTGACCCCATGCCGGGGTGTGCGGCCGGACCTTCCCGCCGGGGGAATGGCCGGGCGTGCGACGAACATTGCCGCCATGCGAATCTCATCCGGCATCGCCATCGCCGCCGTGGCACTCGCGGCGGCCGCCCCGGCCGCGCTCGGCGGGTACCGCTCGAGCATCTCGGTGCTCACCCCCGCCGAGCGCGCGGCCATGACGCCCAGCGTGTGGCGAAAGGGCTGTCCCGTGGGCCTGGATGACCTGCGCGCCGTGCGCGTGACGCATCGCACCTTCGGCGGAGGCCAGGCCACGGGCACGCTGGTGGTGCACGAGGACGTGGCCCCGACGGTGGCCCGCATCTTCCGCAGCCTGCACAGGGATGGCGTGCCGATACGCCGCATCGAACCGATCGAGAAGTACAAGGGCAGCGACTTCGACTCGATCGAGGCCGACAACACATCGGCCTTCAACTGCCGCAAGGCCACCGGCAGCGGCCGGTGGAGCAACCATGCCTATGGACGGGCCATCGACATCAACCCCATCGAGAACCCCTGGGTGGAGCCCGGCGGCGTGGTGTACCACAAGGCCAGCAGGGCCTTCGTGACGCGCACGCCGCGCCCGGGCGTGGCGGTGGAGGGCGGCGCGCTGGTGCGCGCCTTCGACCGCGAGGGCTGGAAGTGGGGCGGGCGATGGTCGGGAACCAGGGACTACCAGCACTTCTCGGCGGACGGCCGCTAGGCACTTGCAATACTGCGCGTGCCGATGAGTGCAGGTGCCACGCCGAGGAGGCAGCCCGATGCCGGTTGAGTACGACCAGGACCCGAAGATCCAGGCCTACGCCCACCCCGAGCGCCTGGTCACCACCGAGTGGCTCGAGGCCCACCTGGGCGAGCCGGGCCTCGTGGTGGCCGAGAGCGACGAGGACGTGCTGCTCTACGAGACCGGGCACATCCCCGGCGCGGTGAAGATCGACTGGCACCTCGACCTCAACGACCCGCTCACGCGCGACTACGTGGACGCCGAGGGATTCTCGAAGCTGATGTCGTCGAAGGGCATCACGCCGGACACCACCATCGTCTTCTACGGCGACCAGAACAACTGGTGGGCCGCATACGCCCTGTGGGTGACCTCGCTCTTCGGCCACGCCGACGTGCGCCTGCTCGACGGCGGGCGCAAGAAGTGGGTGGACGAGGGCCGGCCGATGACCACCGACGTGCCCTCCCCCGCCGCCGCCGACTACCCCGTGACCGCGCGCGACGACAGCGTCATCCGCGCCTACCGCGAGCAGGTGCTCGCCCACATCGGCAACGGCAAGCTGGTGGATGTGCGCTCGCCGGGCGAGTTCTCGGGTGAGCTGCTGCACATGCCCGAGTACCCGCAGGAGGGCGCGCTGCGCGGTGGGCACATCCCCACCGCCGCCAACGTGCCGTGGCGCAGGGCGGCCAACGAGGGCGATGGCACGTTCCTGCCGGTGGATGAGCTGCGCGCCATCTACCAGGACGAGATCGGCCTCGACACGGGTGATGACGTCATCGCCTACTGCCGCATCGGCGAGCGCTCGAGCCACACGTGGTTCGTGCTCACCCACCTGCTGGGATTCGACCAGGTGCGCAACTACGACGGCTCGTGGGTGGAGTGGGGCAACGCCGTGCGCGTGCCGATCGAGAAGTGAGGGACGCGCTCCACGAGATCGTCGAGGAGTTCGCGGACACGCCCAAGGAACTCCGGCTGCCCCTGCTGCTCGACTTCGCCAACGCCCTGCCGCCGCTCCCCGAGCACCTGCTCGAGGACCGCGATGCCATGGAGCCGGTGGAGGAGTGCCAGGCGCCGCTGTTCCTGGCCGTGGACGTGGCGCCCGACCAGGTGCGGCTGTACTTCGACGCGCCCCCCGAGGCACCGACCTCGCGCGGGTTCGCGGCCGTGCTGCACGAGGGGCTCGACGGCGCCACCCCCGAGGAGGTGCTCGCAACCCCCAACGACTTCTACATGTCGATGGGGCTTGAGGAGCTGGTGACGCCCCTGCGCATGCGCGGCATGGCGGGCATGCTCGCCCGCGTCAAGCGCCGCGTGGCCGAGGGCATCGAGGGCTGACCGCCCCCGGCGCCCCGGCGGCTACGGGGCGAGCAGCAGCCTGCCGCCCCGCACCACCTGCACGGTGGCCGGGTACACCGCCTCGCGCACGCCCGGCGTGAAGCGCATGGTGCCGAGCACCGACGGCACCGCGCGCACCCGGCGCAGCCCCGCCAGCACGCGATCCGGGGCCCCGCCGCGCCCGGCGGCCGCGGCGGCCGCCAGCAGCTGCACGCCGCCGTAGCCCTGCGCGGCAAAGGCATCGGGGGTGGATCGGTACTTCGCGCGGTAGTCGCGCACGAAGTCGCGGCTCGCGGCGTCACGCTTGTTGGGGTTCCATGACGCGCTCACGATGAAGCCGTCGGTGGCCGACCCCGCGGCCTGCAGCACATCGGGGGTGTTGTAGCCATTCCCGCCCACCTTCATCAGTGATGCGCCCGCCGCGGCCACCGCCAGGTTCACCGCATCGGCGCTGCGGGCGGCGAAGAAGAGTGCCTGCGGCCCGGGGGCCACGGCCTGGGCGATCACCTGCGCGGCACGGCCGCTGCCCGCGGGCATGCTCACATCGGCCAGCAGGCGAATGCCCTGCTGGGCCGCGGCGGCACGGAACGCCGTCGCGGCGCCCTCGGAATAGCCGTCGCCGGTCACCGACACCAGCGACGCCGTGGTGATGTTGCGCTGGTCATTCGCGTACGCCACCGACGCCGGGATGAGACGGTTCTCGGAGAGGCTCACGCGCCAGAACGTGGGGCCTGCGGCCGCAAGATCGAGGGTGGTGTTGGTGACGCCGAGCACCGGGATTCCCGCCGCGCCGGCGATGGGATCGGCAGCCGCCGCCACCCCCGAGAGCGTGGGGCCCAGCACCGCTGAGACCCGGGCACCCACGAATCCGGTCATCTGGTAGATCGCCATCTGGTTTGCCGACTGGTCATCGGCCAGGTGCAGCCGCACCCGCACCGGCGTGCCGCGCGTCCCGGCCGCAGCCAGCGACGCACCCCGGGCCTGGGACACGCCATAGGCGCTGGCCGACCCCGTCATCGATGCCAGCGAGCCCCCCACCACCTCGATGGGCTTGGACACCGCGATCGCGGGCACCGCCGCCGCGGCGGCGAGGGACGACATCGCGACGACGAGGGCGAGGATGCGACGGGGCATGGACGGGACTCCGTGGGCAGGTGGCCAGGGGCGGCGTGCACCCGGGCCACGTGGCGTTGCTGCCGCCAGCCGCTCGGGCGCCGCGATGCTACGCGACGCGCCGTTAGGCTTGGTTGGTGAGCCCCCGCGCCGCCGCACTGATCGCCATCGCTGTCGGCGGAGCCGTGGGCGCGCTCGTGCGCGCGGGGCTGGCGGAGGGGCTCCCCAGCGATCGCTGGCCCATCGGCACGCTCATCGTGAACATCGTCGGCACCGTGCTGCTGGCCACGGTGGCGGCGCTCATCGCGTGGCGCCCCGCCCTGCCCCACTGGTTCCACCCGCTGGCCGCCGTGGGGTTCTGCGGATCGCTCACGACGTTCTCGGGAATCCAGCTGGAGGCCCTCGGGCTGATGCGCCGGGGGATGTCCGCCACGGCGGTGCTCTACGTGGCGGCCACGGTGGTGCTGGGGCTCATCGCCGTGGTCGCCACCCGGCGCGCGCTGGCCAGGGTGCTCAGGTGAGTGCGCTGGCATGGGTGCTGGCCGCCCCCGCGGGGGCGCTGGGGGCGTTGGCCAGGTTCGGCACCGGGCGCCTGATGTCGGCCAGGTTCGGCCTGCACGCCCCGTGGGGCGTGCTGGTGGTGAACCTGCTCGGCACCTTCCTGATGGGACTGCTCGTGGGCATCAATCCCGCGCATGGACTGGTGCTCATCCTCGGCGCCGGGTTCCTCGGCAGCTACACCACGTTCTCCACGTGGATGGCCGAGACCGATGCCCTGGCCGAGGCGCGGCGCGCGAACGCGGCGCTGCTCAACCTCGTGGGCCCCGCGGTGGGCGGGCTCATGCTCGGGGCCGCGGGGTTCGCCCTGGGGCTGATGCTCGGCTGAGCACCCCGGGCGACGGGTCGGGGGTTCGGTGCCGGCCTAGCCGGCGGCGTTGAAGACGACGATGAGCACGATGACGGCGATCACCACGCACACGGTGGCGGTGATGAAGGCGGTCATGAACTTCGGCATCGGCGGGATGGGCGGCAGGTCTGCCATCGGGCCTCTCTCGACGGTGATCGGAAACCGCCGTCATTCCACCAGACTCCCGCGGCGGCATATGTCCTCCGGGGCCCGCGCGGGCCGCTTCCCGGACGGTCGTCACGCCGATGCCGGGACGTACCGCGACCGAACCCCCTCGCCATCGACGCAGATGGGCCTACCGTGGGCGGAAATACCGCATCAGTGCGAAAGGACGAGAGATGTCGATCCGCACACGTGCAGTCGCCGTCGGGGCCGCCACGGCCGCCGCGCTGGCAATCACCGCCATGCCGGCCCTGGCCAAGACCTACACGGTCACCACGCCGGAGAACAGCCCCTTCGCCTTCGTCGGCATGCCGAAGACGCTCAAGGCCGGCACCTACACCTTCACGTACGTCAACAAGTCGGGGACCGTTCACAACCTCAGGGTGGGCACGAAGGCCACGGCGCTCTTCTCGAAGGGCTCGAAGACCGTCACGGTCACCCTGAAGAAGGGCACCGTGAAGTACCAGTGCGATCCGCACGCAACCATGATGAAGGGCACCATCAAGGTCACCTGAGAAGTACCCCCAGCGGGATTCGAACCCGCGCTACCGCCGTGAAAGGGCGGCGTCCTGGACCGCTAGACGATGGGGGCCAGGAGGCGTGAGGCTACCTGGCCCCGCGAGGGGTCAGGCGGCCTGCGCGCCGGTTTCGGAATCCGCGACGTCCGCCGGCGGGCGGCACACCGGGCACGGCGACCAGTGGGCCGACAGGTACTTCCACGGCCCGTGGATGGTGTCGCGCACGCCCGGATCCCCGCGATGGGGTGCCTCCGGGCAGTCGAGGCGGTGGTACTGGCCGAACCCGCCCCTGCTGTAGTGGGCCACAACGCCTTCGGTGACCAGGCGATCGCGCTCCGCGCGCATCGTGCTCATCATGTGCGTCCCTCCTCGTGAGGAACCGGGCATCCCATGCCCGTGTCGATCATTCGTATCGGGGTCGAAGGTATCACCGCCACCGCATTCGCCGCCAGCCATCGAGTTCCCCCGTGTCATGTTCCGCGGCATGCAACGCCCGCATGAGCGCCGTCCGTGCCGTCGCGCACGTGCCGGTAGCGTTCCCCGCGTGCATGGGGCACCCGACCTTCCCCGCCGCTTCGTGGCGGAATTCATCGGCACCTTCATCCTCGTGGGCGGCGGCTGCGCGGCTGCGGCGGCCAACTACAGGTTTGACGGCGCGCTCGGCGGCCACATCGGGGTGGCCGTGGCCTGGGGCCTGGTGGTGGCCATGGTCATCTTCGCCATCGGCCACCTCTCCGGCGCGCATATCAACCCGGCGGTCACCCTGGCGTTCGCGTCGGGCCGTCACTTCCCGTGGCGCGAGGTGCTGCCCTACTGGGTGGCCCAGGTGGCGGGGGCCATCGCGGGGGCACTCACCGTGGCGGGGCTGTTCGGCACCGAGAGCGGGCTGTCGGTGACCCAGCCGTTCGACGTGAGCGATCTTGGCGCGGTGGGAATCGAGATCATCATCACGGCGATCCTCATGCTCGTGGTGATGGCCGTGGCCACCGACACCCGCGCCCAGGGCGCACTGGCCGCCGTGGCCATCGGGCTCACCGTCGCGGTGATCGGCCTCGTGATGGGCCTCATGGAGGGCGCCTCGATGAACCCGGCGCGGTCGATCGGGCCCGCCGTGGCCACGGGTGAGTACGTGGCGCTGTGGGCGTACCTCATCGGTCCGATCATCGGGGCGCTCCTCGGCGTGGGCATCTACGCCTACATGCGCGGGCGTCCCCAGCCCGAGGGCGCGCACCCCGATGCCGAGGCCGGCGAGGACCTCGCCTAGCCGTACCACCCCCTCCCCCGGCCGCGCGGACGTATCGTGGAGCCATGGACGTCAATGGAGCACGCGCCCTGGTGCTGGGCGCCACCGGTGGGTTCGGCGCCGAGATCGCCCGGTCGCTTGCCGCGAGCGGCGCGGTGCTGGCCGTGCATGGGCGCGACACCGCCCGGCTGCAGGCGATCTCGGCCGAGCTGGGCGCGCACCCGGTGGCCGGGGACCTCACGCAGCCGGGCGTCCCCGACGCCGTGGTCGACGAGGCGGCACAGGCGCTGGGCGGCCTCGACATCGTGGTGATGTCGGCGGGGGCCGTGGCGTTCGGACCGGTATCCGAACTCGACGAGCGGGTGCTGCGCCAGGTGGTGGACCTCGACCTCGTGGCGCCCATCCTCGTGGCCCGCGCCGCCACGCGGCACCTGGGCAGCGACGCGGTCATCGCGCAGGTATCGGCGGTGGTTGCCGACCAGCCCATGGCGGGGCTTGCGGCCTACTCGGCGGCCAAGGCCGGGCTCACCGCGTTCGACACGGCGTTCCGCCGCGAGATGCGCCGCTCGGGCGTGCGGGTGATCGATGCCCGCCCGCCCCACATGGAGACCGGCCTCGCAAGCCGACCCCTCGCCGGCGAGCCCCCGGGGCTCGCCCAGGGCCGCGATCCGCGCGAGGTGGCCGACGAGCTCGTGGCGGTCATCGGCGGATCCGCTCCCACCCCCGACTGGATCGACTGACTGCTACTGTCCTCCGGCCCATTGGGGCGGTTAGCTCAGTTGGTAGAGCACCTGCCTTACAAGCAGGGGGCCGGCGGTTCAAGTCCGTCACCGCCCATTGCTCGCCCGGAGCAACCCGGGGGTGTAGCTCAGCTGGTTAGAGCGCAGGACTGTCAATCCTGAGGCCGCGGGTTCAAGTCCCGTCACTCCCGTAGGACGAAAGCCCCGCGACAGCGGGGCTTTCGGCGTTGATTCGCCTGGGTGCGGACGCACTCGCAGGGCCATCGCTACGCCTGCACCACCCCGTCGAGCCAGTCGAGCATGCGCTGCGCGCGGATGCGCGGTGCCATCGGCTCGCAGTGCCAGTTGGCGCCCTCGGCGGTGGTGAACGGAACCACCACCTTGCGGTCGACGCCGGTCAGCAGGTCGAAGAGGCGCTGCGACTGCCCGGGCCAGAACTGCTCGTCATCCGGCGATGAGATCCACGTGGGTGCCCTCACCTGCCCGGCGACGTCGGTGAGATCCCACGTGCGCAGTTCGACGATGACCTCGGCGAGGGAGTCGGTGCGGTAGGGCTCCAGTCGCTTGGCCGCCTCGAGGGCGATGCCCGGCATCTGCTTCATGCCCTCGGCCATGTAGGCGTCGAACTCCGCCGCCTGACCGGCGTCGAGCATCTGGAGCATCTGCGGCGGCAGGTGGCGCGTCCACGACTCCCCCACGCTCACCACGCCGGGGTCCACCATGATCGCCGCCAGGCGGTGCTCGAACGCCGCCGCCCGCGGAACCCAGTAGCCGGCCTGGCTCCACCCGCAGAGCGCGATGCGTGACGCGTCGACGTCGGCGCGCGCCGCGGCCCAGTCGACGATCGGCGTGACCACGGCCTCCCAGTCGTACCTGAAGGGCAGGCCCTGCTCGTAGAGCGCCTGGCCCTGGCCGGGGCCGTCGTACACCAGCACGTGGTACCCGCGGTCCACGGCATCGAGCACGCCGGCGCCGAGCATGTCGACAACGGTGCCGTCGCTGCCGTTGGTCGCGATGAGCAGCGGTCGCTCGCCCGGGCCACCCGAGAAGAAGTAGCCCTGCAGGGAGGTGTCCTCGTAGGGAATTGCCACCGCCTCCACGGGCGTGGGCCACAGCGCCATGGCGCGGTCGAAGCAATCACGGTGCCGCTGCCACGCGCCGAGTTCCCGCCCCGGGTCGCTGGTGGCCAGCACGTAGAAGAACCCGGTGCCCAGGTAGAACGATGCCCGCAGGTGCAGCCAGCGCGCGCTCACCACATGACCGGCGGCCTCGCATTGGTCGGCCTGGGCGCGGCAACGCTCGCCGAGCGCCGTCCACTCGTCGAACCACGAGTCGGCGTCGGCGTCGGTGATTCGCGACGCCGTGGAGATCACCTCACCGGCCTCGGACATCCCATACGGGGCGGCGCCGAGCGCGATCAGGGTCGCGAACTCAAAGCCTTCGGTCTGGAAGAAGCGGAAGTCGGCCACAACGGGAGCCTACGCCGGGGCGCGAGGGTGAATGCGGCGTGGGCCCCTAGCCCTGCTCGGGCTCGAGCAGCCCCTCCACGCCCTCCGCGGCGCGCACCGGCGCGTATTCCAGCACCTCGTACTCGGCCATCCCGGAGCTCTTGAAGGGGTCTTCCTCGAGCATCTCCCACATCTCCTCGGCGCTCTCGCCGCGGGCGAGGATGATGCCACCGACGAGGGGCACCTGGCGCGCGGTGAGGAGGATCCGGCCGGCCTCGAAGTTCTTCATGATCCAGGCCTTGTGGCCGTCGAGGAGCTGGTCGACCTCCTCGATCGGGCGGTTGTACGTGGCGCGCAGCAGGAACATCAGGCCTCCTGTTGGTCGATGGGCTCCCAGATGAGCTCGGAGAATTCGATGACGAAGTCGATGCGGCCGCCCACCACGTTGCGGGCGCCGCCGGAGTCGTCCTGCGGGCGGATCTCGCCGCAGCCGACGCACACCACGTTGTTGAGCCACGAGTAGCGCTCGTCGCCGCTGGTGTGGGTTGCCGCCACCACGATCTGGCGGGGCGACGGCGGGGACGGGCGTGCGAAGCCGTGCCAGTCGAAGATGATCGTGGCGCCGTCGTCGGTGGTGATGGCGCCCTGGATGTTGGGGAGGGCGTTCTTGTCGATGCGCGAGCGCGGGTGGTTGGCCGCCTGCATGCGACCCGAGATGCGCCCGGTCACCTCGCCCTCGGCCACGAAGAAGTAGTGCCCCTCGCTGCCGGCCTCGCCCTCGATCACGGTGCCGTGGCCGCCGTCGGGGTAGCGGAAGGTCGCGCGGTACAGGGGCTCGAGTTTCATGGGACTCCCATCTGCTGGCCGTGGCGTCACGCTAGACGCAAAGGGGTCCGAAATCAGGAGAACGGTCGATGCGGGTGCCGCGGCAGGCCGCTGGCTACATTGCCGCCATGCAGCGCCCCTCGCCACGATCCCTCCTCGCCGGTGTGCTCGCGGTGGTCCTGGCGCTCACGGCCGTGGGCTGCGGAGGCACCGCCGTGCAGTCCGGCGGGGGCGGCGCGCAGACCGAGAGGGTGCCTGATGACGGCCCCGGGCCTGCCGTGCCGGGGGCGAAGCGCCACATCATCTACCTGTCGGAGTTCAGCATCAGCACCATCCTCGAGCGCCTGTTGCCCCAGGGACCGGGGCCGCTCGAGAAGGCCGAGGTGTTCCGCCAGGTGCCGGCCCGCCAGACGGTCATGCCGCCCGCGTACCGCATCGGGCGGATCAACAGCGCAGCGCTCGCGGGCCTCACCGCGAAGGAGATGGCCAGGCGCATCGAGGTCGCGGTGAACACCACCTGCACCAAGCGCATGCGCTGCACCTCGCACCTGGTGTCGATCGACGACATCGGCAAGGTCTTCCGCGGCACGGGCGGCAAGCGCCTCGACGAGGCCATGGCCATGCTGCAGAAGAGGCAGTCGCCGTGGGGGTCCACCTACGCCGACCGGGTGGTGATGTACGTGCCGCTCGACATGATGCGGGATCTCCTGGCCGGCGGGGCCGAGGCGGCGGAGTGGTCGCATGCGGTGTCGGCCGTGGCGAAGGGCGAGAGCTACTGGCTCGAGATGTACGTCGACTGGTCCCGCGACGTGGACTACCGCATGTGGACCGAGGGCACCAAGGTCATCACCGATGCCATCGTCGCTGCGGGCGGCACGCGCAGCCGCATGCACTTCATCCTCGGTGCCGGCACCGGGCCCATCGACGGCATGCCCGAGGGCACGTGCCCGGAGCGCGTGGGGTGCTCGTGGGTGGCCGCGCGGGCCAATGCGCTCAACAGGTCGATCACCGCCAACGGCGTGGGGCTCTACCGGGTGGGCCCGCGTGCGCTCGAGGTGATCTGCGTCCGCACCGTCGCCGAGAGGAAGTCCCTCAGCCCCGCTGAGTGGAAGACGGTGAAGGAGGCCTGTGACCGCTACCTGAAGACCGGCGAGATGGCCGGGTCAGGAAAAGCTGCACGCTGAGCTCTGCACGACGCCGTTGGGGCAGGTGGTGAGGCCCCACGAGCCGCTTCCCCCGATGCTCGGCACGCCGGTCGCACCCGTGAAGATCGCGTTCTGGAACTTCACGCCGGTGCCGCTGCCCGCGAACGCCGTGGATGCGAGGTTGGCCCGGGCGAACACGCTGTAGGTGAAGTGCCCGTCCGCCTTGAAGGTGACGTCGCGGAGGTCGGCGCCCGTGAAGTCGACCTGTATCCAGTACTTGCTCGCCGCCGAGAGGTTCGCTCCCGCGAGGTCGAGCCCCGACATGTTGGTGAGGGTGGTCACGGGGTTCTGGCTGAGCGATCCGTTGCCGTTGCCGCTGCCATCGCTGCCGTTGCTCCCCAGCGGCGAATTGACGAGGCTGCCGTCGAACGAGGCGTTGGTGAGCGTGGCCTTGGCCACGCTGGACTCCCGCAGGTCGGCGCCGCCGAGGGTTGCCGAGGTGAGGTTGGCGTCGGTGAAGTTGGTGCCGACCGCGGTGGCGTTCGCAAGCGAGGCGTTGACCAGGCGGGCCCCCGAGAGGTTCGCCCGCGAGAGGTCGGCGCTTGAGAAGTCGAGCCCGGTGAGCACCTGGTCCCTGAGGTCGGCCCCGGCCAGATCGACGTTCTCGCCGATGAGGTAGCCACCCACCACCCACGTTCCCGCGGGCAGGCGCGTGCCGGCGCCATTGGCAAGGCCGCCCGACTTCAGGCCGTCGTAGGTGGTGTTGCGCAGGTCGGCGCCGGTGATGGTGGCGCTGGTGATGGTGGCGTTCGCCAGGTTGGCGTAGCCCAGCACCGCGCTCGTGAGGTTGGCGCCGGTGAGGTCGGCGCCATCAAGGGCCACGGAATTCTGCGAGTTGCCGCCCAGCGACGCGCCGGTGAGGTTGGCGCCCCGCAGCGTGGACCCGGAGAAGGTGGCGGCACGGCCGGAGACACCCGAGAGGTTGGCGCTCGTGAAGTCGGTGCCCGATGCCGTGGCCGCGGTGAGGTTGGCGCGCGTGAGGTTGGCGCCCACCAGTGCGCTGGAGGTGAAGGTGATGCCCACGAGCGACGCCCCGGTGAGGTTGGCGCCGCCGAGCGTGCTGGTGGTGATGGTGGCGCCCGCCAGGTTGGCGTTGGCCATGGTGGCGCTCGTGAACGTGGATGCGTAGGCGGTGGCGCCGGTGAGGAGTGCGCCCGTGAGGTTCGCCCCCGTGAGGTTCACGGCCGTGAGCGTCTGGCCGATGAGGTTGGCACCGGTGAGGTTGGCGCCCGGGCCCATGAGGTAGCCGGTGTTCACCTGCCAGCCCGTGGGGAGGGAGTTGGGAGTTCCCGACACCGAACCGCTCACGAGCCCCGTGGCCGTGGCGCCGTTGATGGTGGCGCCGCCCACCCGGGCGCCGGTGAGCACGGCGTTCGCCAGGTTGGCCCTGCCCAGCTTCGCGTTGGTGAGCGTGGCCCCCGTGAGGTTCGCGCCCTTGAGGTTGGCCCCCGTGAGGTTCGCGCCCTTCAGGTTGATGCCGCGCAGGTTCTTCCCCGCGAGGTTGCGCTTGGCCAGGTTCACGCCTGCGCACTTGGCCTTGGGCGCGGGCGTGCAGGTCTTCTTCTTCGTCGCGGCGCTGGAGGCATTGGTGGCGATGAGGCCGCCGATGAGGATCGCGCTGAGCGCGAACCATGCCGCAGGCCGCCGGGGGCTGGCGAGAGGGGTCATGCCGTCAGGTTACGCCCGCGGGCACACGGTGCCAACCGATTCGCGCGCCCCGGGCATGGGCGCCGGCCCGTCCGCCCCGACATGGCGCGGGGCGGACGGGCGGTCGCTAGTTGGTCTCGCAGGCGGGCTGGTAGATGGCCGCGGGCACCTGGTCGCCAGGGGCCTTGCACACCGTGGAGCGGTCCTTGGGAATCCAGAACTGGCCCTCGGCCTCGAAGACGACCGTCGCGGTGACGGCCTCATCGCCGGTGCCGGCGTTGATGAAGGCGTAGGCCCAGCCGTCCGCGCACTTGAACGATGACGAGTCCTCGAGCGTGACCTTCTGGCCCTCGAGGCCCGGCGAGTTCTGCGCGGCCTTCTCGATGGATGCCGCATCGCACGTGGCCGTGCCGCCCACCTTGCCGGTGGTGGCCGTGTCGGCCTTCGCCGTGGTGTCGGATGCCGTGTCTGACGATGAGCCGCAGCCCGCGACGAGCGCGCCTGCGGCGAGCAGGGCGACCGCGAGGCCGCCGATTCGGGTGGTAGTCATGGTGCGAGGCTACTCCCGGGCCCGGCGCCTTCCGTAGGCTGTGCGCGTGGACGATCTGGAACTCCTCCGCCGCTTCGAGCCGATCCTCCGCTTCAACCGGGTCGAGCTCTTCCTGCCGTCGGACACCGGGGCCTATGTGGCCGCGTGCTCGCTGTGGCAGCGGAAGCCCGACGGCACCGAGCAGAAGATCGCCGAGCCGGGGGAACTCGACCTCGACACCCTTGCCGAGGTCGCCCGCCGCCGGTCGGACGAGACCCTGCACCTGCTCTACGTCGAGGATCCCCTGTCGCGCAGGCAGTTCCGCGCGTGGCGCCGCGATGGCTACGGCGAGCCCATGCCCGGGGCCAGCCGCTTCTCGCACGTGGGCATCACCGGGCGCATCATCGATGCCCTGTTCCGCCTCACGCTGCTCTTCCGCGGCCGCGTGCCCCGCGGGTCGGTGGCTGCCGGCGAGATCATCTACCGCGAGAAGATCGCCGCGGCCGGAACGCCCTACTACGGCCGCGTGTCACGCGAGGCCGGGTGGACGATCGTGCAGTACTGGTTCTTCTACCCGATGAACGACTGGCGCTCGTCGTTCCATGGCATCAACGACCACGAGGCCGACTGGGAGAACCTCATCGTGTACGCCGCGCCCGACGAGGACGGCCTGCTCGAGGCGCGATGGGTGGCGTTCTCGTCGCACGATGCCGAGGGCGACGGCCTGCGCCGCCGGGTGGACGACCCCGACCTCGAGTGGGTGGGCGACCACGTGGTGGCCTACCCGGGGGCCGGCTCGCACTCGCATACGCCCAACCGCATGGACGAGCTCGTGCGCGTGGACCCGCCGGTGATGCGCGGGCTCGTGCGGTTCTTCCGGCGCCTGCTGCGCGCGCTCACCCCGTGGGAGGACCACTCGTCGCTGGACGAGGGCTTCGGCATCCCGTTCGTCGATTACCACCGCGGCGATGGGGTGTCGGTGGGGCCGGGCGGCGACCGCGAGTGGCAGCCCGTGATGATCGGCGACGACACCCCCTGGGTACGCGACTTCAGCGGTCGCTGGGGCCGAGATTCGCGCGACCGCTTCGGCGGTGAGTCGGCGCCCACCGGACCGAAGCACGAGCGCGATGGCATCGACCGCGTGCGCTGGGAGGACCCCCTCGGCTGGGCCGGCATGCAGAAGGTGGACCCCGACCCCCGCGCGCCGGTGCGGGCCGTGACCGAGCGGCTGGCCAGCGTCAACGCGCGCATGCGCGCGATCGACGACGAGGTGGCAATGCTGCGCACCGCGTCGCGACGCGAGAACTCCGAGCTGCGCGCCCTCGATGCCGACGTGGTGACCCAGGCGCTCGCCACGGAGCGCCGCGAGCAGCTCGACGAGCGCGACACGAGGATGCTGTCGCTGCGGGACGAGCGGCGCCACCTCTCGGCCGAGCGCGACGCCCTCGAGGCCGCGCAGCGCGACGGCCTTCCCCTCGAGGCGCCGCGGGCGCACCTGGGCGTGGAATCGGTGCCCGATGAGGTGGAGGGCGATACCACGCAGGTGCGAAGCCGCCTGCTGCGTATCTGGGCGGCCGTCAGCACCCCCCTGCTGATGGTGGTGATCGTGTGGCTGCTCATCGGAACGGGCTCGGGGTACTACTGGGTCGGCGCGCTCGCCGGCGTGCTGCTGGTGATCGGCTTCGAGGCCCTCGCGCGGCGCAGGCTGCTGGCGTTCCTCGTGTGGGTGGTCATCGTCGCCATCGGCACGAGCCTGATCCTCGGCCTCGTGCAACGGTGGCAATACACCCTCGCGGCGCTCTTCATCATCGGCGCGGTGGTGCTGCTGCTGCAAAACCTGAAGGAACTGCGCTCAAGTCGGTAGCGCGCATTGCATCCCCGTGAGGGGGATGTGCAGGTCGTGTTGCGAATGAGTGCCACATGTTCCGGCGGAACCGCCACCGGGCAGAACCGGGTCTAGCCTCGGTGCCCGCATGACCACCTCTCGTCGCATATCCCGGCGCGGGGCGCTGGTGGCCACCACGGTGGCCGCGCCCCTGGTCGCCATCGCGTCGCTCACCGCGGTTGCGCTCGCGCAGCCCCCCGCCGAGCGGCGCGTGGCCGAGGCCTTCTCGTTCGGCGAGCAGGCGGCACGCGAGTTGGTGAAGGCCAAGGCGTGGTCCGGGCCCGTGAAGGCCATCGAACTGCAGCGCGATGCCACCCGCCGCGAACTCGTGGTGCTGATGACGGCGGTGCTGCGCCTGCCGGCGGGCCCCATCGGCACGCCCTGGCGCGACCTCGCCGCCGACGACCCCCAGGGCGCCGCGGCCAAGGCGGCCGTGGAGCGCGGCCTGCTCGTGCCCGCGGGCGAGGCCGTCGCGCTCGACGCGCCCCTCACCGGGTTCGACGCCAACCGGGCCTGGACCCTCGGGCTCGGCATGTCGAGGGCCGTGGCCCGCATGGGCCAGTTCCGCGACGGCTCGGGGCGCGCGTTCACCCTGCCCGAGGGGTTCGGCACGTCCATCACGGCGCGCGAGGCCGGACTGCGGCGCAACTACCCGTCGAGCGACGACCAGTACGAGCGGCATGACTCACGGCCCCTCGTGCTCGCCGACCTGCTGCTCATGGCATCGCGCGGGCGCTACATCCGCCGCAACGGCGTCCCGTCGTCGGTGCGCGCGCTGCAGGGGTTCACGATCCCGCCGATCGACCCCATCGTCGTGCCCACGGTGCAGCGTGCGCTCATGCAGGTGGGCAACCCCTACGTGTGGGGCGGCGAGTGGGTGGACACCAACTCCCCGCTCGACCCCCAGGCCGCAGGCGGCTTCGACTGCTCGGGGCTCGTCTGGTACGTCTGGCACACCGGCGACCGCGCGGCCGAGGCGCAGATCAACATGCCGAGCGGCCGCACCACCTACACCATGAACGTGGGCAAGCGCGGCAAGCGCATCACGTGGCAGGCCGCGCAGGCCGGGGACCTCGTCTTCTTCGGCTCGGGCGGGCGCCGCACGCCGCTCAACCAGGCGTCGCACATGTCGATCAGCCTCGGCAACAAGTGGATCATCCACTCGTCGGGCGGGCGCGGCGGCGTGAGCATCACCTACCTGCCCACCTACTGGCCGAGCGGGCTCATGAATGCCCGCACCTTCCGCGTGGACGCCACCACCCCGGCGGCGCCCGACCAGCCCGCCACGGCGCCTCCCGCCGCCACCACGCCCGAGCCGGTCACGCCGGCGCCCATCACCACGCCCGGCACCGGCGCGCCGCAGGCGCCCGCTCCACCGGCGCCACCCGCGCCCGGCCCGGGCGCACCGCAGGCCCCCGCGCCGGGCTAGGCCGGCAGCGGGGCGAAGAGGTAGTGCGACACCATGAACTCGTCGCCGCCCCGGTAGCCCCACAGCCCCGCGCACGCGAGGAAGAACAGCCGCCAGCGGCGGAACCACCTCTCCCCCTCGCCCGGGTGGTCACGCTCCATGATCGCCACCGCGCGGTCGCGGTTGGCCACCAGGTTGTCGTCCCAGTGCAGCGCCGTGCGCGCGTAGTGGCGCCCGGACACCCGCCAGTGGTCCTGCACCGCGAAGCGCCCCGAGGCGGCGTGCAGCAGCAGGTCGTCCGACGGCATGGTGCCCCCGGTGAAGAAGTGCCGGCCGATCCAGTCGCTCTGGTCGTCCTCGCTGAACTCGAAGGCGATGTCGCGGTGCGTGAACACGTGCACGAAGAAGAGGCCATCGGGGCGCAGCCAGCGCTGGATGCGGGCGAACAGGGCCGCGTGGTTCTTCACGTGCTCGAGCATCTCCACGCTCACCACGCGATCGAATGAACCGTCGGGCAACTCGAGCGTGGTGACGTCGTGGGTGATCACCGTGATGTTGCCGAGGCCGCGCTCGCGGGCGCGGGCCTCGATGTGCGCGCGCTGGCCCGCCGAGTTGCTCACCGCCGTGATGCGGCTTGCGGGATAGCGCTCGGCCATCCAGAGGGTGAGTGACCCCCAGCCGCACCCGAGCTCCAGCACGTCCTGGCCATCCTCCAGGCGGGCCCGGGAGCACGTGAGGGCGAGCATGGCGTCCTCGGCCAGTGCCAGGTCGTCCACGCCCGGCGGGTAGAGGCACGACGAGTACTTGAGCCGCGGGCCGAGGCAGGCCTCGAAGAACTCCGCGGGCACCTCGTAGTGCTGTTCGTTGGCGGCATCGGCGCGCACCGCCACGGGTGCCTCGGCCAGCCTGCGGCGCAGCGCGCGGGCCCGCTCGCTCTCGGCATCGGTGCCGCCGCGCCGCTCGCGCCGCAGCCGCGTGGCCACGCGCGCGCGTATCGCGGCCAAGAGCAGCGGCCGCGGCACGTCGTGATCCTCGGCCAGCCGGATGTACCAGGGCTCCACACTCCGAGCGTAACCGGCCCGGCCATGCGAGTCTCCCCCCATCGGATACGGCGGACTCATGCTCACCTCGGCGATCGTCATCCTGGCGATCGTCGTCGTCACCTGGCTCATCAGCCTGGCGCTGCGCGATGCCAGCGTCATCGATCCCGTGTGGCCGCTGGGCTTCGTGGCCGTGGCCATCACGGCGTTCGTGGCCGGCGATGGCGACGAGGGCCGCCGCCTGCTGATCCTCATACTCGTGGGCATCTGGGGACTGCGGCTGTCGGGCTACCTCACGTGGCGCAACCACGGCAAGGGCGAGGACTTCCGCTACGCGGCCATGCGCGAGCGCCGGGGGCACTCGTTCTGGATCGTCAGCCTGGTCACCGTGTTCATGCTGCAGGGCGTGCTGATGTGGGTGGTGTCACTGCCCGTGCAGCTGGCGGCGGTGCCCGACCGCGGGCTGGGCTGGCTGGCCGCCGCGGGAGGGGTGGCCTGGGCCATCGGGTTCGCCTTCGAGTCGATCGGCGACTGGCAGCTGGCGCGGTTCAGGGCCGACCCCGCGAACAGGGGCACGGTGCTCGACACCGGGCTGTGGCGCTACACGCGCCACCCCAACTACTTCGGCGACTTCATGGTGTGGTGGGGAATCTTCCTCATCGCCGCCGAGAGCGGCGCGGGCGCGTGGGGCTTCATCGGCCCCGTGCTCATGACCGTGCTGCTGGTGAAGGTGTCGGGGGCGGGATTGCTCGAGAAGGACATCGCCGAGCGGCGCCCCGGTTATGCGGACTACGTGCGGCGCACCAGCGGGTTCTTCCCGCGGCCCCCGCGCGACTAGCCGGCGCTAGGCGGTGTCGGGCGGCAGCAGGATGACCGGGCACGACGCGTGCCGGGCCAGGTAGCCGCTGAACGACCCCACGAACTTCGCCATGCGGGCGAGGGGGTCGCCATGCGATGCCGCCACGATGGCGTCCACGTCGTTGTCATCGGCCCACCGCACCACGGCGTCGGGCGCGGAGTCGGCGTCGTGGGGATCGAGCAGCACGGGCTCGGCCCCGGGGATGTCCTCGCACACCACCTCGAGCAGGCCCTGCGCGATCTCGCGGTGCGCGCCGGCGTTGTCGCCGAGGGGCGATCCACCGAACGCCGTGCCGATGGCGGCGAGGAACGACTCGCTGAAGGGCGGGCCACCCAGCACGTGCACCACCGACAGCCTGCCGCCATCCTCACGCACCTGCTGCGCGAGGCGCACCACGGCCTCGGTGGCCGGGGAGTCGTCGACGCAGGCCACCACATGGCTGAAGGGTCCGTTGCTCACGTCGCCAGAGTAATCGGACCGGGTAACCCGTGGCCCCGCGGTTGCCGTGGCGCCGGGTAGCATGGCGGCGATGGGTCTGAGAAAGCGCTTCCTGGTGGTGGTGGTGGGCGTGCCCGGCAGCCCGGCCGAGGCGCAGCGCAGCGAGGTGGGCCGCTTCCGCAGCACGAGCGCCGCCGAGCAGGCGGGGCAGGACGAGTGGCGGCGCATACTGTTCGTGCACGCCCCCCACGTCGACCGCTACCGCATCGTCATCGAGGACGACGGCGTGGAGGTGGGCGAGGTGCCCATGCCCGAGCTCCCGGCCGATGCCGGCCCGGGGATCCTCGACGAGACCGTCACGCCCCTCGGAACCAGCGGCGTCGGTGCCCTGGGCGAGCCGCTCGAGGAGCAGCCGGAGCCCGAGCCCGACGATGAGGCCGAGCCGGAGCCCCAGGCCGACGCGCAGCCCGAGCGCGAGCCGGAGCCCGAGCCCGATGCAGCGCCGGCAGTGGCCGCCGTGGTCGTGGCCGAGGCGGTGGAGGCGGAGCCCGAGCCGCAGGTCGAGCCCGAGGCCGCGCCCGAGGCAATCGAGGCGACGGGCGAGCTCGAGGTGATCGTCGACGACGAGGAGCTCGCCGCCACCGGGGAGCACAAGGGCCTTGCGGACGAGGTCGCGGCGGACGATGTCTCGGCCACGGGGGAGGTTCCCGTGATCGCCCCCGTGGATGACGGCGCCGCCGAGGTGCCGCCCGCCCGCCCGTACATCGAGATCGAGGACCCCCCTGACGGCCCCGTGCCCGAGGATGTCATCGCGCGCTTCGCGGCGATGGTGGAGGCCGACAGGGAACGCGAGGCGCGCCGCGCCGAGCGGGAGCGCGACAAGGGGGCCTGAGCCCCCGCTGCTGGAGGGCGCGGCCTAGACGGCGGTTGCTGCGTCCGCGCGATCGCGCAGGGTCATCATCCGCTCCCACGCCTTCTCCTCGGCCGCGGCGTGCGCCTCGGCGTCGGCGTAGAGGTGCGAGCCGCGCGAGATGGCCAGGTAGTCGGCCATGGCACGCTCAAGCTCCTCGTGCGCGTTGCGGAACTGATAGGCGACATCTGCGGTCATTTCGGCAGTGCTCCCGCGTAGGGGTTCCGTAGGGGCAAGTTAATGCCCGGTCCGGACGTCACGCAGCAGCACGCGGCGGGCCTCGAGGCCCCTCGGCCCGACCTCGATGATCCCCACCGATGACGCCCGCTCGTCATCGGTCATGCCCTCCCTGAACCGCAGGTATGCGCGGCCCTTGATGCCCGTGCGCTCGCTGGCGTCGCGCTCCTCGGGGATGTACACGGCGCCCGGCGAGAACACGCGGGTTCCCCCCACGCGGGTGTCAACGGGCATGTGCAGGTGGCCGTGCACCAGCAGGTCGACGGGGCCCACCCGCCTCAGCATGTGGCGATGCAGGCCCAGCAGCACGGCGCGGCGGCGCATGAGGCTCAGCCCGGCCGCGGGCATCTCGATTGCCCGGGTGCGACGACCGTGCACCAGGCCGATGCGGCGCCCGCGCACGCGCACCACGCGCTCGCGGGGGAGGTCGATGCCCGCGAGGCGATCGTGGTCGCCCAGCACGGCCACCACCGGCGCGATCTGCTCGAGGTCGCGGATGACGCTGGTGCAGGTGAGGTCGCCGGCGTGGAGGATGAGGTCGCACCCCTCGAGGGCAGCGGGCACCTCGGGGGGCAGCGCGGGCAGCACCTCGCCCACGTGCGTGTCGGCCACCACGCCGATGCGCACGGTGCCGCTCAGATGGCCATCGCGTGGTAGCCGGCGTCCACGTGCAGGGTCTCCCCCGTCACCGCGCGCGCGAGGTCGGAGCACAGGAACAGCGCGGCGTCGGCCACCTCGTCGGCGTCGATCGGACGGCGCAGCGGCGAGCGCTCGGTGGCGTTGTCGACCATGTCACCGAACCCGGGGATGCCCCTGGCCGCCAGGGTGCGCACGGGGCCGGCCGACAGCGCGTTGACGCGCACGTTGTCGGGGCCCATGTCCCAGGCCAGGTAGCGCACGATGCTCTCGAGGGCCGACTTGGCGATGCCCATCACGTTGTAGCCGGGCACCGCGCGCTCGGCCGCCACGTAGCTCATGGTGACGATCGCGCCGCCGCCGGCCTCGCGCATGTGGGGCTCCACCCGCGCGGCCAGCCGCTTGAGCGACCACGACGAGATGTCCAGCGCCAGCTGGAAGCCGTCGTCGGACACGTCCATGAAGCGGCCGCCGAGGTCCTCCACCTTCCCGAAGGCCACGGCGTGCACGAGGATGTCGATACCGCCCAGGGCCTCGGCCGTGCCGGCCACCGCGGCGTCGAGCTCGGCGTCGTCGGTGACGTCCAGCGGCAGCACCGGCACCGGGCCGTTGGAGAGCTCGTCCGCGAGCTTGCGGACATCCTTCTCGACCCGCTCGCCCTGGAAGGTGAGCGCCACGCGGGCGCCCTCCTGGTCGAGCCGCCGTGCGATGGCCCACGCGATGCTGCGCTTGTTGGCCACGCCCACGACGAGCGCCCGCTTGCCCTCGACGATCCCGCTCACGTCATATCCCCCGAGTTCTCCGGCTGACCGCAGCAGGCTAGCCTGCGAGGCCGTGCGATTCCCCGCAAGGCCATTCACGAGGGCGGTCGCGGCGCTGGCCCTGGCCGTGCTCGCCGCGCTGGCGTTCGCGCCCGGCGCCATGGCGCATGCGCTTGTCGACCAGATGTCGCCATACGATCGCGAGCGCCTCGACTCCGGCCCGGCACGGGTGACGATCACCTTCACCGAGCCGGTGCAGCTGCTGCAGCCGTCCGACTTCACGGTGGTCACGTCCACGGGGCAGTCGGTCACGAGCGGACCGGGCGCCGTGCAGCAGGGCAACGCCGCGGTGATCGAGGTTCCCCTGAAGCCGCGACTGGCGCCCGGCTCGTACACCGTGCGCTGGCGCGTGGTGTCGGCCGACGGACACATCGTGCCCGGGGCCACGGTGTTCGCCGTCGGCGACGTACCGCTGGCCCCCCCGTACCTTGGTGGACCCGGCGGTGGCTCGGGGCCCACCGAGACCTCGGCGTGGTCGGTGACGGCACGCTGGATCGAACTCGTGGGCATCGGAGGCCTGCTGGCGTTGCTGCTGTTCCGGGTGCTCATCTGGCGATCGGCATGGAGGCCCGCGCCGCGCATGCCCGACACCGAGCGCGACGCCGCGCTGTCGTGGGCGAGGGACGCCTGGTGGATCGGCTTCGGCGTGCTGGCCCTCGTGGCGCTCGTCGGCGAGGCCTGCGTGCTGGTGGTCAAGACCGCGGCCTCGATGGGAACCAGTGTGTGGGGGGCGCTGGCCGACCCCGCGGGCATCGTGCGGGTGCTCGCCGACACCCGGTTCGGCGACCTGCTGCAGGTGCGTACGCTCGCGCTGTTCGTGCTCTTCGCGCTCGGGGTGTGGCGGTTCCTCGTGGAGTACCGCAGCGACGACGCCCCGGCACCACGCGATGCCGACGGCGGGCTGGTGTCCATGATCCTGATGATGGTGCCCGCGCTGGTCGCCCTGGGGTCGATCTCGGCGCAGGGCCATGCGTCCACCACCGACATGCCCGCGCTGCAGGTTCCCGTGGATGCCCTGCACGCCGCCATGGCCAGCGCGTGGATCGGCTGCCTGGCGATCGTGGCGGTGTTCCTGCTGCGCCTGCCTCGCGTGGCCGGTGCGGGCGGGCGCCTCGCGGGCGGCCTCGCGCTGGCGCGCTTCTCGGCGCTCGCGGTGATCGCCGTGGCGCTGCTGGTGGCAAGCGGCGTGGTGCGGGCCTTCGGGCAGATGACCGCCTTCGCCGACCTCTGGGAGACACCCTACGGCTGGACGATCCTCGTGAAGGTGGGGCTGCTGGCCGTGGCGATCGTGCTCGCCCTGCGCGCGCGGCGCGTGGTGAGCGCGCTCAGGCGCAGGCCCGGGCCGCCCAACACGGCCACGCTGGCCCTTGTGCGCAGGAACTCCTGGGTGGAGATCGCCATCACCCTGCTCATCGTCGCGTTCTCGGCGCTGCTGGTGGGCCAGGTGCCCCCCATCTCGTGACCACCCTGGTGCTCATGCGCCACGGCGTGGCCGAGGACGACAACCCCGGGGGCGACGCGGCCCGTCGGCTCACGATCGTGGGGCTCGAGCGGGCCGCGCACGCGGCCCGTGGGCTGGTGGCGCTCGGCGTGCGGCCCGACATCGTGCTCACGAGCCCGCTCATGCGCTGCCGGCAGACCGCCGAGCTCGTGGCGGGTGCCGCCGGCTGCGCCCTTGCCGACGACCTTCGCCTGGCCCCGGGCATGAGCACATCGGACCTGCTCGAGGTCATGCTCGAGCACCCGGATGCCCGGACGATCGTCGCCTGCACGCACCAGCCGGGGCTCACCTACGCGCTGGCCGACCTCACCGGATGCGGGCAGATCGGCTTCAGGCGCCCGGGTGCCGCCGTGATCGACATGGAGTCACCGCGCCTGGGCGGTGGCAGGCTGGCGGCGGTGCTGCCGCCGCGCGTGCTGCGCGCGGCGGCCGGGTACTAGGACCCCGGCGCCGTGATGGCCACCGGCAGGATCGACCGGTGGAACAACTCGAGCGGCTCGCCATCGAGCACCAGCGGCCCGCGCTCCTCGATGAGCAGCAGCATCTGCCGGCGCTCCTCGCGGCGCTTGTCGTGAAGCATCTCCCAGCCCTTGGCCTCGCCATCGCGCTGGTTCGACATCGCGAGGTGATGGAGCGTGTGCGACACGTGCTCCGTGGGAGTGGGGTTGCCGAGCCGGTCGTGGGCGTCGAGCAGCAGCATCGCCCGCATCCACGACGTGTCGGCCGACTCACGCGCGAAGCGGGTCCATTCCGGCGGCACGGCGTCCTCGATCCGGTCGATGATCTCGGACCACGCCGCCAGGTCGGGGGCCGCGCCGCCGGTGGCCTGCTGCTCGCTCACGTCAGCGCGATCCGATGTCGACGTAGTCGCGCTCGTCCGGGCCCACGTACACCTGGCGCGGCCGCGAGATCTTCTGCTCCTTGTCGTTGATCATCTCGAGCCACTGCGCGACCCACCCCGGGGCGCGACCGATGGCGAACATGACCGTGAACATCTCGGACGGGATGCCGAGCGCCTCGTAGATGAGGCCCGAGTAGAAGTCGACGTTCGGGTAGAGCTTGCGCTGGATGAAGAACTCGTCGTTGAGGGCGGTCCTCTCGAGCTCGACGGCGATCTCGAGCAGCGGGTTGACCCCGGTGACCTCGAACACGTCGTCGCAGGCCTTCTTGATGATGGTGGCCCGCGGGTCGTAGTTCTTGTAGACGCGGTGGCCGAAGCCCATGAGCAGGGCCTCGCGGTTCTTCACCTTCTCGACGAACTCGGGGACGTTGTCCTTCGAGCCGATCTCGCGGAGCATCACCAGCACGGCCTCGTTGGCGCCGCCGTGCAGCGGGCCGTAGAGGGCGGCGATGCCGGCGGCGACGGCCGAGTAGGGGTCCACCTGCGACGAGCCGACGCTGCGCACCGTGGAGGTGGAGCAGTTCTGCTCGTGGTCGGCGTGCAGGATGAGCAGGATGTCGAGCGCGCGCACCAGGCGGGGGTCGGGCGCGTAGTCGGCGCCGAAGAACATCTTGAGGATGTTCGTCGAGTAGTCGAGCGACGGGTCGGGCGCCACGGGGTCCTTGCCCTGGTTGTGGCGGAAGGCCACGCCACCGATGGTCGGCATCTTCGCGATGGTGTTGTAGAGCGCGTCCATGCGCTCGGGGTCGCTCTCGATCTCCTTGGCCTCGGGGTAGAGGGTGGAGAGCTGGCCGAACCCGGCCTCGAGCACGCCCATGGGGTGGGCGTCCTGGCGGTAGGCCTTCACCGCGGCCTCCACCGAGGGGTCCACCACCATGCGGTCGGCGATGTCCTTGGTGAACTGCGCGAGCTCGGACTGCGAGGGCAGCTCGCCGTGGATCAGCAGCCACGCCACCTCGAGGAAGGTGCTCTTCTCGGCCAGCTGCTCGATCGGGTAGCCGCGGTAGCGCAGCACGCCGTTGTCACCGTCGAGGTAGGTGATGGCGCTGCGGCACGACGCGGTGTTCATGAACGCCGGGTCGTAGGTCATCAGGCCGAAGTCATCGTCGGAGACCTTGATGTTGCGCAGCTCGGTGGCACGGATGGTGCCGTCGGTGATCGCGAACTCGTAGGTCTGACCGGTCCGGTTATCGGTGACGGTGAGCGTTCCGTCCTGGGCCTCTGTCGACATGCGACGCCTTTCCTCCACTCGTGACTTCCCGGGGCCCGAATGGCCCCGCGGGTAACCGGATTCGTCCCGGACCGCAGGCGAGTCTAGGGAATGACACGCCTCCGCACCCGGGGGAACGGGCCGTTGCTGCTACGGTGCGCCGCGAGTTCCTGCCCACGGGCGGGAACGTGGCCACTGGGCCGCATGACCAGCCCCCGCTCGAGGGGCAACGACAATTCATTGGAGGCACCCACATGGCAGAGCACGTGCTCGCCGTGCTGGTCGACTTCGAGAACATGGCGCGACCTGGCGCCAAGTCCCGAGGCGACTTTGACATCAACCTGGTCCTGAGCCGTCTGGCCGAGAAGGGCCGCGTCGTCGTGAAGCGCGCGTACGCGGACTGGAGCCGGTACCGCGAGGCGAAGATGGACCTGCAGAACGCCGGCCTCGAACTCATCGAGATGCCATCGGCCCGCGAGGGCGCGAAGAACCGCGCCGACATCAAGTTGGCGGTCGACGCCATGGAGCTCGCCTTCTCGCGCGAGCACCTCGACAACTTCGTCATCGTGTCGGGCGACAGCGACTTCACGCCGCTGGTGGGCAAGCTGCGCGAGCTCAACAAGCGCGTGATCGGCGTGGGCAACCGCGAGAGCTCGAGCGAGCTCCTCATCGCCAACTGCGACGAGTTCATCTACTACGACAGCATCGCGTCGTCGTCGCGCCGGAGCCGCGGCGGGTCGCGCAAGGACCCCATCGCGCTGCTCTCGGAGTCGCTCATGGCGCTGCAGCGCGAGGGCGTGGAGCTTCCGCTGGCCAGCGTGGTGAAGGACGCCATGCGCCGCAAGGACCCGGCCTTCGACGAGAACGCCCTGGGCTTCTCGACCTTCAGCAAGTTCCTCGAGGCCTCGTCGCGCAAGGCCGGCATCAGCCTGCAGACCGACCCGCGCAGCGGCACCTACCGCGTGGCGACGGCCGATGGCGGGACGGGCGCCGTGATTGCCGCGCCTGCCGCCGGTGACGACGACGACGCCGGCGATGGCCGCAGGCGCAGGCGCCGGGGCGGACGCGGTGGGCGCGGAAGCGCGGGCACCGACCAGGCCGCAGCCGGCGATGGCCGCTCGCGTGCGGATGCCGCCGCGGAGGCGGCGGCGAGCGGCGCGGATATCTTCGAGGTGTTCGTCACGCCCACGCCCGATCCCGACCTGGGCCAGCTGCCGTCGCTCGACGAGCCCATCACCTACGAGGACATGGTGCTGCTCACCCCCGAGGTGGACGCCGAGGTGAAGGCCGCGGGCATCGAGGAGGACGACCCGGACGCCCCGCCGGCGCGCAGCACGCGCCGCAGGCGCCGTCGCGCATCGGCCGATGCCGACACCGAGTCGGAGCCCACGCCCGACGACCTCGAGGAGATCGCCGACGAGGACGTCGCGGCCGAGGAGGCCAGCGAGGTCGGCCTCGCCGAGATCGGCGAGACGCCCACGCCCGAGGAGCAGGTGGAGGCCGAGGCCCCGCCCGCCGAGGAGGAGAAGCCCAAGCGCAGGCGCACCACGCGCAAGAAGGCCGA
>JAFMJQ010000076.1 GCA_017853415.1 Thermoleophilia bacterium
CCTACGCCCGGGTGAAGCGCGCGACGGCCTCGATGTGGGGCGTCTGCGGGAACATGTCCACGGGGCGCACCCACTCCAGCCGGTAGCCGCCGTCCACGAACCGCTTCGCATTGTCGGCGAAGGTGGCGGGCTGGCACGACACGTAGACGAGGGTCTTCGGGGCGAGCTCGAGGATGCGCCGGCAGGCGCCACCCGACAGGCCCGCGCGCGGAGGATCGACGATCGCCACGTCGGGCGGCGGCAGCGCCTCGCGGTTCTCGCGCAGCACCACGCGCACGTCACCCGCCATGGCCGTGTGGTTGGCGATGCCGTTGCGAAGGGCGTTTCCCCGGGCGTCCTCCACGGCCTCGGGCACGATCTCGATGGCCACCACGTGCTTGCTGAGCGCACCCAGCGCCACGCCGATGCTTCCCACGCCGGCGAAGAGGTCATACAGCACCTCGCCACCCGTGAGGCCCGCGGCCTCCGCCGCCCGCCGGTAGAGGTGGCCCGTCATGCGCGAGTTGGTCTGGAAGAACGACCCGGCCGAGAGCCTGAGGGTGACCGGCCGCCCCGGCTCCACCTCCACGGCCTCCTCGAACCAGTCGCGCCCCCACACCGTGCGGCTGGGCAGCCCGGCCGTGACCTCCGACATGCCGTCGTTCACGGCGTGCACGACGCCGACCAGCCCCGGCACCTCGGCGGGCAGGCGATCGGCCAGGCGGTCCACTGCCTCCGCCTGCTCCGGGGACCCGGGGGCCGTCACGATGGTCACCAGCACCTGCCCGGTGAGCACGCCCTCGCGCACCACCACATGGCGCAGGAAGCCCCCGTGCTCACGCTGGTCGTACGGCGCCACGCCCTCGTCCACGGCCCAGCGGCGCACGGCCTCGCGCGCGTGGTTGCCCGTGGGCGTGGCCAGCATGCAGGGGTCGATGTCCACCACCTCGTCCCAACGCCCTCGGCGGTGGAACCCAAGGCGCAGCTCGCCATCCGGCCCCGGCGCGGCCGAGTACTCCATCTTGTTGCGATACCCGAAGTGCTCGATCGCCGGGTCGGCCTCGAGCACCTCCACGCCCTCGAGACCGCCGATGCGCACGAGGTGCTCGGCCACCTGGCGCCGCTTGGCGTCGAGCACCACGTCGTAGTCCACCTGCTGCAGGCGGCAGCCGCCGCACTCCGGCACGAATGGGCAGGGCGGGGTGATGCGGCCCGGCCCCGGCGACAGCACCTCCAGCAGGTCGGCCTCGCCGAACCGCCGGCGCACCTTGCGCATGCGCACCCGTGCCAGGTCGCCAGGCGCGGTGTCGGCCGCGAACACCACGAACCCATCCGCGCGCGCGACGCCCCGGCCCCCGAAGGCCAGGTCGTCCACGGTCACCTCGATCTCATCGCCGCGCTTGGGTCGCTCCACGGCGGGGGAGCCTAGGGGAGCCGTCGGTGCGAGAGCACCGGCACGGCGGACCGCACGCGTGCCTGCTCGGCGATGTCGAGATCGGCGCACGCGAAGCCCTCGCCCTCGGGCAGCTCGGCGACCACCGTTCCCCAGGGGTCGATGATCATCGAGTGGCCCCACGCGCCCTCGCCCGTGGCGTGATCGCCGCACTGCCCCGCCGCCAGCACGAAGCACTGGTCCTCGATGGCGCGGGCGCGCAGCAGCACATCCCAGTGCGCGGCGCCGGTGGGCTTCGTGAAGTTGGCGGGCACCGCCAGCGCGGTGGCGCCCGACGCCACGAGCTGTCGGTAGAGCTCGGGGAAGCGCAGGTCGTAGCAGACGCTGAGCCCCACCCTCAGCCCGGCCGCGTCGCCCAGCGCCAGGGCGTCGCCCGGCTCCACGGCGTCGGACTCGCGGTACTCACGACCCTCGACGCTGACGTCGAACAGGTGCACCTTGCGGTAGATGGCCAGGTCGCGGCCGTCGGGTGCGATGAGCACGCTGGTGTTGTGGGCCCGGGCGCCATCGCCAATGGCCTCGAGCACGCTTCCCGCCACCAGGAACACGCCGAGCTCGCGCGCCCACGCGCGCGCAGCCGTGAGCGAGGGGCCATCCAGCGCCTCTGCGCCCACCGCCGTATGCGCGGCGGGCCCCCACCAGTTCCACTTCTCGGGCAACACCACCAGCTCGGCGCCGGACACCGCCGCGGCCTGCACCAGCTCGCCCGCACGCGCGATGTTGCGCGGGGTGTCCTCATCGGCCAGCAGCTGCACCACGGCCGCCCGCACGATGTCAGCGGGCACCGGCCACCCCCCGCGCTACCATTGGGCCGTCGCCACGCGAACCGGAGGACCCATGGCAGACGTCGAGACCCTTACCCGCATCGAGGACGTCCTGGAGCGCATCAGACCCGCGCTGCACGCGGACGGCGGCGACGTGGAGCTCGTGGACTTCGACGACGAGGGGTTCGTCCACCTGCACATGCTGGGTGCCTGCGGCGGATGCCCCATGAGCACCGCCACCCTCACCCTGGGCATCGAGGCGGAACTCCGCCGCGAGGTGCCCGAGGTCGAGGGCGTCGTCACGGTCTGACCTGACCCTCTAGGGCAGCAGCGAGGGGCCGACCGCCCCCACGCCCTCATCCCGGTGCACCTGGCGGGTGCAGAGGTCCTGGGCGAAGGCCAGCCCTGCCGACGTGGCGATCTCGCGGGCCTCATCGCTCACGCAGCCGGGCTGCAGCCACAGCGACGTCGCGCCGATGGCCACGGCCTCGCGGGCCACCTCGGGGGCGGCATCCGACTTTCGGAACACATCCACCATGTGCACGGGCTCATCGATCTCGGCCAGCGAGCCCACCACCGGGATGCCCAGCACGTCGCCGTCGCCGGGGCGCACGGGGATGACCTTGTAGCCCTGCTCCAGCAGGTAGCGCATCACGCCATGGGACGGCTTGTCGGGATCGGGCGACGCGCCGATCATGGCGATGGTGCATGTTCCGGCGAGGATCTCCGCAGGAGTGGACTCGGGCCCCATCTCTTCTCCCCTCTCGACCGCGGATGTCGCTTCATCGGGGTGCCCGGATTTGAACCGGGGACCTCTCCGACCCGAACGGAGCGCGCTACCAAGCTGCGCCACACCCCGCGATGAAGCGGAGGGCATCCTAGCCCATGCCCCCACCTTTTCGGCGCTCTTTGCGAACCCGGGGCGCCCGGCATCCGTGGGCGGGCGTAACGTATTGCCATGGACGCGCACGGAGCATCCGGACGTTGACCTTCCGGCCCCGCCACGCGCGCTCACCTGCGACCCGCATGCCCCATGGCTGCGGGTCGTCGTCGTTCTGGGACACGACACGGGAGGACATGACATGCCGAACCACCTGACCCCGGACGAGATGGCGAATGCCATCGGCATGCGCACCGATCGCCTGGTGCGCTACTGCCTCGAGCAGTCGATACCCATCTACCACGGGCGGGTGGACAAGACGCTGGTGATCACCAGCCTTCTCGCGACGGGCCATCGGTTCCCCGATGACACCGACGCCGAGGAGATGCTGGCCGCCTGATGTCGTGGCGGCCCCGGCGTCCCCTGCGGGCGCCGGGGCCGCCGCTAGCCTGCGGCACGTCGTGAGTTCCGTGCGCCGCAGGCCCCGCAGGGCCCTCGTTGCCCTCGCCGCCGCGGGGGCGCTCGCCATCGTCGGCGCATCCGTCGGCACGGCCACAGCGCAGGCCAACCCCGTGGAATCCACCGTGGATGCCTTCGCGCGCAAGAACCCCACCATCAGCGTGCTGGTGCAGCGGCTCGATCCCTCGGGGCCGGTCACCGTGGCGTCATGGAAGCCCGAGACCTCCCTCGCACCGGCATCCACCATGAAGATCGTCACCAGCGCCTCGACGCTGCTCACCGTGGGGCCCGACTTCCGCTTCACCACCCGGCTCGAGGCCGCACCCGACTCCACGGGTCCCGCCGGCACCGTGGCCGGCCCCGCGTACCTCATCGGCGCGGGCGACCCCATGCTGGCCACCCGGGCCTACTCGCGGTCGGGCCTCGACCAGCTCGGCACGCCCATCGAGGAGCTCGCGCGCAACGTGCGCGAAAACGGCACCAGGCGCATCACGGGCGGCGTGGTGGTGGACGAGACCCTGTTCGACCGCGAGCGCATGGGCCCCATGTGGAAGAGCGACTACCGCTGGGAGTGCCCGCCGCTCTCGGGAATCGCCACCAACCAGAACCGCGCCGACAATGGATCGAACGTGGCGAGCCCGGCCATCGCGGCGGGCCAGCGGCTGGTGGCCGCACTGCGCAAGGCGGGCGTGTCGGTGTCCGGCAGGGTGCGGGCGGGACGCGACGCCCCGGGTGGTGAGGTGATCGGCCAGGTGCGATCCCAGCCGATCGGGCGGATCCTCGACTTCATGAACGCCCACAGCGACAACTTCACGGCCGAGACCCTCACGAAGGGCATGGGGGCCTATGGAGCGGGCACTGGCGCCACACGAATCGGCACGGCGCGCGCCGAGAACCTGCTGCGCGAGCGCGAAATCCTCCAAGCGTCCGACAACTTCGTCGACGGGTCCGGCCTGTCGCACTCCAACAGGGTGTCGGCAGCCACGCTCGTGGGCGTACTGCGCGCCGCGCAGGCCGAGCCCGAATGGGGCGATGCGCTCATCAGGTCGCTGCCCCAGGGCGGCGAGGGCACGCTCATCCGCCGGCTCAAGGGCCCGCAGGTGCGCAAGCGCATTCACGCCAAGACCGGCTACATCAACGGCGTGGCCTCGCTCGCCGGCACCGTGGTGAGCACGTCGGGCACGCCGTATGCCTTCGCGTTCCTCATGAACACGCCCGACATCGGCGGCGCGCAGCGCACCATGGACAAGGCGGTCACCCTGCTGGCCACCGGCCGCGCCGACGACGCCCCCGGGCTTCCCTAGCACCACCCCGGCGAACGCCCCGACCGCTGCGGCGGGCATGGGCCAGCCGCAGGCTCCCTAGGCGTCGTCGCGCACGGGCACGGCCGCATCGCCCGCCAGCACGGCGGCGAATGTCGCCTCGTCGACGATCGGCACGCCCGCCTTCTCGGCCTTCTCCACCTTGCTGCCGGGATCGGCGCCCACCACCACGAAGGTGGTCTTCCTGCTGACCGAATCGGTGCTCTTGCCCCCGGCGGCGATCACGGCCTTTCGGGCCTCATCGCGCGTGTAGCCCTGCAGCGCGCCGGTCACCACCACGGTGCAGCCGGTCAGCGGGCCCTCGATGGGCCCGTCGGGCACGTCCATCTCCACGGTGAGCCCGGCGGCGCGCAGGCGGTCGAGCATGGCGCGGTTGTCTCCCGACGACAGGAACTCCGTCACGGCCTCGGCCACCACCGGTCCGACCCCGTCGGCGCGCGCGAGGTCGTCGGCGGACGCCGCAAGCAGGGCGTCGAGGGAAGGAGCCACCAGCGCGATGGCATCGGCGGTCACCTCGCCCACGTGGCGGATTCCCAGCGCGTTGATCACCCGCGGCCACGGGCGCTGCCTGCTGGCATCGATGCCACTGATGAGGTTGGCGGCGCTCTGGTCCTTGAACCCCTCGAGCGGGATGAGCTGGTCAGGCGTGAGGTCGTAGAGGTCGGCCACGTTCGCGATGAGGCCGACGTCGAACAGCTTCTGCACCGTCTTCTCGCCCAGGCCCTCGACGTCCATGCAGCCGCGCGAGGCGAAGTGGATGACGCTCTCCACCAGCTGCGCGGGGCACGACCGGTTGGGGCAGCGCCAGATCACCTCGCCCTCGGGGCGCACCAGGGCGGTGCCGCAGGCCGGGCAGTCGGTGGGCATCTCGAACGGCCGCTCCTCGCCCGTGCGGCGCTGCGTGAGCGCCGACACCACCTGGGGGATCACGTCGCCGGCGCGCTGCACCACCACCGTGTCGCCGATGCGCAGGTCCTTGCGCGCGAGGTCGTCCTGGTTGTGCAGGGTGGCGCGCTCCACGGTGACGCCACCCACGTGCACCGGGTCGAGCTCGGCCCAGGGCACGATGGCCCCCGTGCGCCCGACATTCACGCGGATGTCCCTGAGCAGCGTGGTGGCCGTGGTGGGCGCGAACTTGTAGGCGATTGCCCACCGGGGCGCGCGGGCCACCGCGCCAAGGCGCCGCTGCATCTCGAGCGAATCCACCTTCACCACCGCGCCGTCGATGTCGTAGTCGATCTCCCCGCGGCGCTTCTCCCAGGCCGCGCAGGCGGCGGCCACGGCCTCGATGTCGTCATGCACCGCGATGAGCGGGTTCACCGGAAAGCCCGCCGCGCGAAGCCACTCGAGCACCTCGTGCTGGCTCGCCAGATCGAGGCCGTCGGATGCCCCCACGGCGTAGAACCACGCGCTGAGGGGCCGCTCGGCGGTGAGGCGCGGGTCGAGCTGCCGCAGGCTTCCGGCGGCGGCATTGCGCGGGTTGGCGAACGTGGGCTGGCCCTCGGCAGCCCGGGCCTCGTTGAACTGCGCGAAGGCCTCGAGCGGCAGGTACACCTCGCCGCGCACCTCCACCCGGGCCGGCGGCGTGCCGATGTCGGGCCGCATCACCAGCGGCACCGCCTTGATGGTGCGGATGTTGCTGGTGACGTCCTCCCCCACCTCGCCGTCACCACGGGTGGCGCCCACCACCAGGTGGCCGTCCTCGTAGGTGAGCGACACGGCGAGGCCATCGATCTTGGGTTCCACCACGTAGCGCACCGGCTGGCCGCCCATGCCCTCCTGCTCGAGCACGGACTCCAGGCGACGGTTCCAGTCGCGAAGCTCCTCATCGCCCCGCGCGTTGGCGAGGCTGAGCATGGCCTGCAGGTGCCGGTGCGACACGAACTTCTCGGACGCCTGCGCGCCCACGCGCTGGGTGGGCGAGTCGGGCGTCACCAGCTCGGGGTGCTGCGCCTCGATGGCCTCGAGCTCGCGCACCCAGTCGTCGTACACCGCGTCGTCCACCGAGGGGTCGTCGAGCACGTAGTACCGGTACGCGGCGTCGTTGACCAGCTCGCGAAGCTCCCCCGCCCGCGCGACGGCCGCCTTCGGCGGACTCACCGTGACTCCCCCGTAGCGGGGACTGTCCCCGAGGTGGGGACTGCCCCCGCCAGCAGGTATTCGCCAAGGGCGGGGACCTCATCGAACAGCACGTCGGCGTCGGCGATGGAATGCGGCGGGAAGAAGCCCCACGTGACGCCCACGGTGGTGACCCCCGCGGCACGCCCGGCGGCGACGTCGAACGGCGCGTCGCCCACGTAGCAGGCATCCGCGGCGTCGGCACCCAGGCGATCGAGGGCGAGCAGCACGGGCTCGGGGCCCGGCTTGTGCACGGGGGTGTCCTCCACGGCGACCAGCACGTCGATGTGCGCGGCCACCTCGGGCAGGGCATCGAAGGCCAACTGCACGGTGGGGCCCGACTTCGACGTGACCACGCCGGTGCGACACCCGGCGCCCTTCAACCCCGCGAGCATCTGCGCCACGCCCGGGTACGGCCGGATGAGCTCGGCCGTGTGGGCATGGTTCCAGGCGCGCTGGGCATCGAGCAGGTCGTCCGCCCGGTCGGCATCGAACGCCGCCATCTGCTCGATGAGCGGCCGCCCCACGTTGGCCAGCAGCTCATCGTCGGGCATGTCGCGCCCCAGCACGGTGGTCACCGCATGGCGGTGCGACTGCCGTATGAGCTCGCGGGTATCCACCACCGTGCCGTCCAGGTCGAACAGGACCGTGCCGAACCGCGGCACCGGGTCAGGAGACTCCCGCCACCGACTGCAGCAGCGCGTCGAGTTCCCACCGCGCCATGCGGTCCATGCCCTCGAGGTCGGTGAGGTCGAAGTGCAGGGGCGTCACCGACAGGAAGTCGTCGTCGATGGCCGACAGGTCGGTGCCGGGCTGCATGTCGTGGCTCATGGGCTCGCCGTAGATGCGGAAGTGCCGGGCCGATCCCTGCGTGCCCTCGAGCACCAGGGAGTCGTCGTACACCCTGCGCCCGAGCCGGGTCACCTTCGCGCCCGCGAGGTCGGCGGGCGGCACGCCCGGGCCGTTGACGTTGAAGATCACGTGGCGCGGGAAGCGGTCCTCGCAGGCGAGCGGCACGAGCTTGGCGGCGAACGCCGTGGCGGCCGAGAAGTCGTAGTCGAGACCGGGTCCACTGCCCCCACCGAGGGCGTCCTGGCTCACCGCGATGGCGGGGAGACCCAGCATCACGCCCTCGAGTGCGGCGGCCACGGTGCCGGAGTACGTGACGTCATCGCCGAGGTTCAGGCCCAGGTTCGCGCCGCTCAGCACCACGTCGGGCGGCTCGCCGATGAGCCCCAGGGCGCCCAGCCGCACGCAGTCGACCGGCGTACCGCTCACGGCATACGCCGGATGCCCGTCGGCCATCTCGACGTCATCCACCACCAGCGGATCGTGGATGGTGATGCCGCGGGCGATCGCGCTGCGGTTGGTGTCGGGGGCGATCACGAACACCTCGCCCAGGTGATCGACGGCCTGCCGCAGGGCGAGGATGCCCGGCGCCTGCACGCCGTCGTCGTTGGTCACGAGGATCCTCACCGGCCCTCAATCGTAGTCCCGCCCGCGGAGGCCCCGAACGCGTGCGGCGTGCGGGCGAACCGGGAGGCACCGGGGCATTGCCTTCGGTCGCGACAGGAAGTGCACGTCATCGGGGCTGCGCCCCGAGGCCATGGCATCAGTGCGTCTTCCCTTCGGCAATGCCCCGGTGCCCCCCGGAGCGCGGTCCCGTCGCACACCCCTGCGCGGCCCGGCACGGCCCGGCGCGGCCCGGGGCGTTCCCGAAGGGAAGACCAATGCCGCCATGCCTTCCCGGGCAGGGCCCGGGACGCTTGCGCTGCCGTTGGCGACCGCAGGGAACGCCCCGGGCCGG
>JAFMJQ010000077.1 GCA_017853415.1 Thermoleophilia bacterium
GGCAGCACGATGGTGGCGAGCCCGGGCTCCGCCATGGCGCCCTCCGCGAAGTCGCGCAGGGCCGCCACCTGGGCGGCATCGCCCTGCCCGCCGAAGATGTTGTCGGCCACGATGAGCCCACCGGGCCGCACCAGCCGTGCGCACTCGCGCAGGTATGCGGGGTACGCGGGCTTGTCGGCGTCGATGTAGGCCATGTCGTAGCCCGGGGCGAGGGTGGGGAGGGTGTCCAGCGCGGGGGCCACGTGGATCGTCACCTGTTCGTGGTAGCCGGCCCCCCGAAGTGCCTCCGCCGCGCGGTCGGCGTGCTGCTGGTTGATGTCCAGGCAGTCGATGTGCCCGTCGGCGGCCAGGGACGGGGCCATCCAGAGCGCCGAGGTGCCCACGAAGGTGCCGATCTCGAGCACCCGGTGGCCGCCCGTCGCGCGCACGAGCATGGCGAGCAGCGCGCCGAGCTCGGGGTGGGTCATCATGTTCTCGAGCTCGTGGCCCGCCATGTCGGCATGCAGGCGCCGCACGGGGTCGGGCACCGCGGCCACCGATTCGAGCCAGGCGCCGAGATCGGCGTCAATGGGCGTGCGTTCGATGCTCATCGGTTCTCCAGGTGTCGAAGCGGGGCGAGGGCGAAGGCGCCGAGCACGAGCAGCAGGCCCACCGCCGCGACGAGGCCGGGCCATGTCTGCGACCAGATGACGGTGCCCGTGAGCTCGGCGCTGCGCTGGGCGTTGAGGATGTACGTGACCGGGTTGTAGCGGGCCACCACGCCGAGCCAGCCGTGCATGGCGTCGAGCGGCACGTAGGCCACCGAGAGGAACACCGACAGGAACACCGCGAGCTGCATGATGGGCGCGGCCTGCACGGTGCGGCTGCGGAGCGCCACGCCGATGGCCCAGAACGATGCCGCCGCCGCGAACATGAGGGCGAACACGAAGATGAGCAGGGTCGACGCCACGCCCGGCAGCATCACCCCGCCGATGATCCCGGCGATGAACACCACGACGGTGGTGAGCACGCTTCGGGCCTGCGCGGCGAGCGACGGCCCGAACACCAGCGCCAGGCGTGGCGCCGGGCTCGATTGCAGGCGGTCGAAGAACCCGCCCTCGAGATCGCGCGCCACGGTCATGCCCGAGTTGATGCCGGCGAACCCCGCACCCATGGTGGCCGCCATGGGGATGGTGAACGCCAGGTACGACTCGCCCGCGAACTGCGGCAGCGCCCCGATGCCGTGGAAGGCCCCGGCGGTGGCGATGAGGATGAACAGCGGCATCACGAGCGACGGGATGAACACCGACGGCACGCGCCGCACCAGCAGCAGGTTGCGCCCGGCCAGGCCGAGGCTCACGCTCACCACCCTCATGCGGCCACCCTCAGCCTGCGCCGCAGGGCCAGGGCCGAGGCCCCGATGGTGATCACCGCGAGCCCGAGGGCGATGCCGATGCCCGCGAGCGTGGTGGCCGCCGTGGCGCCGCCGATGATCTCCAGGCGCATGGCCTCCACCAGGTAGCTGATGGGGTTCACCCGGGCCACCGCCGCGTACCAGCCGGTCATGGTCTCGATGGGGAAGAACGCCGACGAGAAGAAGAGCAGCGCGAAGAACAGGGGGAACATCCCCTGCACGGCCTCTCCCGAGCCGGTGCGAAGCGCCAGGAACACCCCGAGCCCTCCCACGGCGGCCGCGAAGGTGACGGCGATCACCAGCACGATCACGAACCCGCTGATTCCACCGGCCACCCGCGCCCCGCCGATCCACGCGATGCCGATGAACAGCACGGCCTGGAAGAGCCCGAGGGCCATCGATGCGCCCAGCCGCCCGGTGAGGATCGCCACGCGCGAGATGGGAGATGCCACGAGGCGGTCGAAGAAACCGCCCTCGATGTCGGTGGCGAACGCCGCGCCGGCAGAGGTTCCGCCGATGAGCACGCCCTGCACGATCGCCCCGCACACCGCGAAGTCGAGGAACCCGCGCACGGGCGGGAACCCGGGCACCACGCCCGGTGCGCCGCCGAACGAGGCGGTGAAGATGGCCATGAGCACCAGCGGGAAGAACAGGGCCGGGAACCACGCCTGCGGCAGGCGGATGGTGGTGATGATCGACCGCCATGCCAGGGCGGCCGTCTGGCGGATTGCGGGCGCGGCGGCGGTCACGCGGCCGGGGGCTCCTCGCCGGCGCCCTCGAGGTGCCGTCCCGTGCACTTGAGGAACACGTCATCGAGGCTCGGCTCGGCCAGGTCGATGGCCTGGAACCGCACGCCGGCGTCGTCGAGCGCCCGCACGGCGTCCGCCATCGCCGACGACCCGCCCGGGAGGCGTACCCCGGCGCCCCCCTCCACCGACCCGGGCACGATGGGGCCGAACCGCGCGAGCACCCCGGCGATGTCGTCGGGGGTGGAGCCATCGCCCGCGGTCACGGTGAGCAGCGGCTCGCCGATGTCGGCCTTGAGCGCGGCCGGCGCACCATCGGCCACGATGCGCCCGCCATCGATGATCGCCACGCGGTCGGCCAGCTGGTCGGCCTCCTCGAGGTACTGCGTGGTGAGGAAGATCGTGGTGCCGTGCTCGGCATTGAGCCGCCGCACCTCCTCCCACAGCGCCACGCGCGAGGTGGGGTCGAGCCCGGTGGTGGGCTCGTCGAGGAACAGCACCACGGGCTCGTGCACCAGCGACAGCGCCAGGTCGAGTCGGCGTCGCATGCCGCCCGAGTAGGTGCCCACCCGGCGATCGGCGGCGTCCTCGAGGCCCACGCGCGCGAGCAGGTCCTCCGCGCGCGCCCGGCACTCCGCGCGGGGCAGGCCGTGCAGCACGCCCTGCAGTCGCAGCAGCTCCCGGCCGGTCATGTAGGGGTCGATGGCGGCGTCCTGCAGCGCCACGCCGATGCGCCGGCGGACGGCATCGGGATCGGCCATCACGTCGTGGCCCGCCACCATGGCGGTTCCGCCGGTGGGGCGCAGCAGCGTGGTGAGCATTCGCACGGTGGTGCTCTTGCCCGCGCCGTTGGGGCCCAGGAACCCGAAGATGCCACCGGACTCCACGACGAGGCTCACGCCGTCCACGGCGCGGATGCCCCCCTTGAACTCGCGCACGAGGTCGCGGGTCTCCACAGCCGGTGCAGTCACTTGATGGACCCTACAAGCATCCCGCACGCACGGGCACATGGGGCGGCGGCGCTAGAGTCAGCGCCATGCCGAAGGGGGAGGATCAGGCGGAGCGGCTGGCCCGCCTCGCGCGTGAGGCCCACGAGAGGGCGGAGGCCCTCGACCTCGCCGCGGACGGCAATGAGGCCAGCGATGCGCATCACCACCCGGCCGAGGCCGCCACGGATGCCGAGGCCCGCGAGCGCCAGTTGCAGGCACAGCTCCGGCTGAAGGAGGAGGAAGAGCGCCTCCTGCGCCTTGCCGAGGCCGCCCAGCGGGGCGAGTACGGCATCTGCATCGACTGCGGGGGGACGATCCCCGAGGCGCGGCTCGAGATCGTTCCCGATGCCGAGCGGTGCGTGTCCTGCCAGGAGGCCGCCTCGGGCGGCCGCCGGCGCTAGGCGGGGGCGGACTCCCGCGTGATGGGGCGCGCCAGGCGCCAGAGTGCGGCGACGCCGATGCCCCATACGAGGCCGGCGACGCCCACGTGGAACACCACGACCTCCCACGGCAGTTGCGTGCGCCACTGCACCTCACCGATGATCACCTGCGCGATGAACACCGGGATGAACAGCAGGGCGGGCACGATGAACCCGCGGTCGTCGCGCCGGGTGCGGGCCAGGATGCCGATGATCAGCCCCACGACGCCCAGCAGGATCACCGCGCGCACGTGCCAGTACGCCGCGGCGTCGATGCTGCCGATGCGGTGGGTCACGTCCGGGTCGCCGGAGTGCGGCCCGGCCGCGGTGGTGAGCACTCCCGTGGTGAGCGTGGTGGCCAGCACGATCGCGCCGACCGCGGCCAGCCAGCCGGATGCCGCCGTCACCGCACGCCGCACGCCGCGCACCACGTCGTCGGTGCCGAGGAAGGCGATCACCCCTGCTCCCAGGGCCACGAGCGACAGCAGGAAGTGCGATCCCACCAGCAGGGGGTGCAGCTCGAACACCACGGTCACCGCGCCCAGGGGAACCTGCGCCACCGTCGCGAGGGCGGCGACGATCGCCGCCGCGCGGGTTCCGGCCGATGTCGCGCGCGAGATCACCACCACGATCGCCGCGAGCACCGCGAAGGCCATCACCACGCCCGAGAGCATGCGGTTGGTGTATTCGATCCACGCGTTGGCATCCATCGCGGGGATCACGCTGGTGTTCTCGCACAGGGGCCAGTCGGTGCAGCCCAGGCCCGAGTCGGTGAGCCGCACGATGCCGCCGCTGGGGATGATGATCCAGAGCAGCGCCATGGCGATGCCGGTGAGCCACCGCACACCGCGCGGTGAGGTAAGCCCGCCCCACGCGCGCCGCAGGCCGTTGGCCGGCGGGGCGATCTCGGAATGGGTGGTCACGCCTCGATGGTAGACCCGCACCCGCCCGCGGGCAGCGGGACGACCGTCCGTACCGCGCGCGACGATCCGCCCCCACGCGGCCTCGGAATCGGCATGGGCATCACCGTGCTGGCCGTGGGCGTGGCGATCGCCTTCGGGTCGTCCGGCAGCGCGCCGCCCCAGGTGGCCACCGATGTCGTGGCCACCCAGGCCCAGCCCGCAGAGGCGGGCGCGCCCCCCACCACGGCGGGCGGGCGTCCCCTGGCCGCCGCGTTCGGCGTGGCGTTCCCCGACCTCGCCGGCCGCCTCGGGTGGCAGCCGGTGGGCCGTCGCGACGACGTCGTGGATGGCCGGCAGGTGCGCACCCTCGTGTATGCCCGCGCAGGGCGCCGCCTGGCGTGGTCGGTGGTGGACGGCGCCCCGGTGCCCGCGCCGTCCGGGTCGGCCCGCGTGCCCGTGCGCGGCGCGGATGCCGTGCAGTTCGAGTCGGGCGGGCGCGTGGCGGTGCTCACCACCCGGGGCGGGCACGCGGTCGTGGTGTCGGCGGCCGGCGTGTCGCCGGTGGCGATCATCCGGGCGGCACTCGCGCGATGAGCAGCCGCCCGCCCGATGCGGCGCCCCCCGGGCCGGGCCCCGCGGAGGCGCTCCCCGGAGACGCCCTGGTGCTGCGGGCCGCGGAGGAGTCGCTCGCGGGCCGGCGGTCGGGCATCCGGCGCTTCACGCCCTTCCTCGGTCCGGCGTTCATCGCCGCCGTGGCGTACATCGACCCCGGCAACTTCGCCACCAACATGGCCGCGGGGGCCGAGTTCGGGTTCCTGCTGCTGTGGGTGATCGTCGTCGCGGTGCTCATGTCGATGCTCATCCAGTCGCTGTCGGCGAAGCTCGGCATCGCCTCGGGCATGAACCTCGCCGAGGCCTGCCGGGCCCGCTACAGCAGGCCCGTGCGGCTGGGCCTGTGGCTGCAGGCCGAGCTCGTGGCCATGGCCACCGACGTCGCGGAGTTCGTGGGCGCGGCACTGGGCCTGTACCTGCTGTTCGGCATCCCCCTGCTGCCGGCGGCGGTCATCACGGCCGTGGCGTCGTACGCAATCCTCGCGCTGCAGTCGCGGGGCTTCCGCCGGCTCGAGGCGGTGATCGCCGCGTTCGTGGGCGTGATCGTGGTCGCATTCGCCGTGCAGGTGTTCCTCGCGGAGCCCTCGGCCGGTGATGTCGCGTCGGGCCTGGTTCCGGGATTCGACGGCACGGCAAGCGTGCTGCTCGCCGTGGGAATCCTCGGGGCCACCGTGATGCCGCACGTCATCTACCTGCACTCGGCGCTCACGCAGCGCCGGGTTCCGGTGACCGATCCCGCGGCCAAGCGCACGCTCTTCCGGTTCGAGGTGGTCGACGTGATCATCGCCATGACCATCGCCGGGCTCGTGAACGTGGCGATGCTGGTGATCGCCGCCACGGTGTTCAACTCGACCGGCATGACCGGCGTGGGGGACGACCTCACGCAGGTGTACCAGGGCCTCGGCACCGTGCTGGGAAGCCACGCGGACGTCCTGTTCGGCGTCGCGCTGCTGGCGTCGGGGCTCTCGTCATCGAGCATCGGCACCCTCGCCGGGCAGGTGGTGATGGAGGGGTTCCTGCAGCGGCGCATCCCGGTATGGCTGCGGCGGGCCATCACCATGGCCCCGGCGTTCATCATCCTCGCCCTCGGCATCGACCCGGTGCTGGCCCTGGTCATCTCGCAGGTCATCCTGTCGTTCGGAATCCCCTTCGCCCTGATCCCGCTGCTGCAGGCCACGGCCGATCGCCAGGTGATGGGCGTGCTGGTGAACCGGCGCATCACCACGGCGCTGGGCATCGCCATCGCCGTGGTGGTGATCGCCCTCAACACGGTGCTGCTCGTGCTCACCCTCTCGGGGGCGTGATGCGCGGCCTCGTCGCCCTCATCGGCGCCGTGCTCATGCTCGTGGTGGCTCCGGCCGCCGCGCTGGCGGGCCAGGTGGTGGCGCCACCGGACGGCGCGCGGGTGGCGCAGCCCCCGTCGTCGGTGCGGGTGGCCCTGCCCGCCCCGGTCGAGGGCGCGCTGGCGCGGGGCGAGGTGCGCGGTCCGCGGGGGGCGGTGCAGCGGCAGGCGGGCGTGGGGGATGACGACCCGCAGGCCATCACGATCGGCGTACCCGATGACGGCACGGGCACGTATCGCGTGGCGTGGTCGGGCATGACCACCGACGGACACCCCTTTGCCGGCACGAGCAGCTTCATGGTGGGCGCCGCAGCGCCCGCCGCCGCGCCGGTGGTGCCGGAGGGCTCAGATGGCGCCGGGCCGCTCGGCGTGATCGCCCGGCTCTTGGTGCTGATCGGCGTGTTCGGCTCGGCGGGCATGGCCGTCACGCGCGAGTGGGTGCTCACACGGGCCTTGGCGGCCGGGGGGATTGCCCCGCCGGGCGCCGCCGATGCCGATCGCCTTCGTGCGGACTGCGCCCGGGCCGCCGCCGGTCCGGTGCGCGCGTGGTGGCGCGCGTGGTGGATTCTGCTGGCGGCGTGGGGTGTCGGCCTGCTGGTGGCATTGCCGGTGCAGGCCAGCGCGGTGGGCGGGGCGTGGGCCGACCTGCTGGGCGCCACGCGCTGGGGCACGGCGTGGATCGGGCTGGCGGTGCTCGTGGTGATCGCTGCCGTTGCGGCGGTGGCCCTGCAGCCGGGGGAGAACCGCCCGGCGCCGGGCGGGGCACGCATGTACGCGCTGGCAATCCCCGGCGCGCTCGCGGCCGTGTTGCTGTCGTGGTCCGGCCACGCCGCCAGCGGCACCGATGCCACGCTCGGCACGGGCATCGACATCGTCCACGGCTGGGCAACGGCCGCGTGGCTTGGCGGCCTGGTGATGCTCATGGTGCTCGCCCTTCCGCTGCTGCGCGCGCTCGACGAGGCCGACCGCGTGCGCCTTGGCGCGGGCATCGTGGTGCGCTTCTCCACGGTGGCCGTGGCAGCCGTGGTGATCCTCGTGATCACCGGGGTGTACCGGGCGCTGGCCGAGCTTCCGTCGCTGTCCGCGCTGTGGACCACCGCATACGGCGTCGCGCTGCTCGCCAAGCTGGTGGTGTTCGCCGTGATGCTGGTGCTGGCCGGGTGGAACCGCCTGGTGCTGCACCCGCGCCTCGAGCGCGTGGCGCTGGGGCTGGAGCCCGCCGGCGCGTCGGATGGCCTGCGGGCGCTCGCGGTGAGCGTGCGGGCCGAGGTGCTGCTGGGCGCTGCCGTGCTGGCCGCGGTGGCGGTGATGGTCGGCCTGATGCCCCCGACCTGACCGGCATCATCCCGCCATGGCCGACGACGCCACGCGAGGCCGCGTGTTCGAGGTGGATGAGGTGGTCACGGCGCTCGAGCGCGTGATCTCCGACCACACGCGCACCGTGTACATCCGCGGCGAGGTGGTGAACCTGCGATCGGGACGCGACGGCCGGCTGCTGTGGTTCCGCCTGGAGGACCCCCGAGACGGGCATGACGCCCGCGTCGACTGCTTCGCGTACTCCACGGACGTGCTGGATGGGCACTCGCTCGATGATGGCGCGGTGGTGGAGGCCGTGGCGCGGCCCGAGTTCTCGCGCCGCGACGGCCGGCTGATCATCCGGCTGCGGCGCATCGAGCCCGCGGGGGAGGGGGAACTCCTGCGCATGATCGAGGAGCGCCGCCGCCGGCTCGCGGCGGAGGGGCTGTTCGACGACGCCCTCAAGCGGCCGCTGCCGTTCCTGCCGACGGGCGTGGGCCTTGTGACGGCGGCGGGTGGTGCCGCGCGCGCCGACGTGCTGCGGCGTATCGATGCACGCTTCCCGATGCCCGTGGTGGTGGTGCACGCGGCCATGCAGGGGGCGGCCTGCGTGGACGAGGTGACCCGGGCCATCGCCACCCTCGACGCCGATCCCCACGTGGACGTCATCATCGTGGCGCGCGGGGGCGGATCGCTGCAGGACCTCCTGCCATTCAGCGACGAGAACATGGTGCGGGCAATCCGCGCGTCGGGGACACCCGTGGTGGCGGGCATCGGTCACGAGCCGGACATCACCCTCGCCTGCCGTGCCGCCGACGCCATGGGCGCCACGCCCACCGCCGCCGCCGACCTGGTGGTGCCCGACCGCGCCCTGCTGATCGAGGACCTCGCCGCCCTGCGGCGCCGCCTGGGCGGGGGCGCGCTGAGGGTGGCCGGCCGCGC
>JAFMJQ010000078.1 GCA_017853415.1 Thermoleophilia bacterium
TCGTCGCCGAACGAGAAGTACGCACCGCTCTTGGTGACGATGTCGTACTCGATGCCCAGGTCGAGCAGCGAGCCCTCCCGCGATACGCCCTCGCCGTAGAGGATGTCGAACTCGGCCTGCCGGAACGGCGGGGCCACCTTGTTCTTCACCACCTTCACGCGGGCGCGGCTGCCGATGACCTCGGCGCCCTCCTTGAGGTTCTCGATGCGACGCACGTCGAGGCGCACCGACGAATAGAACTTGAGGGCGCGACCACCCGGCGTGGTCTCGGGCGAGCCGAACATCACGCCGATCTTCTCGCGCAGCTGGTTGGTGAACACGCAGATGGTGCCCGCGCGGTTGAGCGTGCCGGCGAGCTTGCGCAGGGCCTGCGACATGAGGCGGGCCTGCAGGCCCACGTGGGTGTCGCCCATCTCGCCCTCGATCTCGGCCTTGGGCACGAGTGCGGCCACGGAGTCGATGGCCACGATGTCCAGCGAGCCGGATCGCACGAGGAGGTCGGCGATCTCGAGCGCCTGCTCACCGTGGTCGGGCTGTGACACCAGCAGCTCGTCGGTGTTCACGCCGATACGGCGGGCGTACGCGGGGTCGAGGGAGTGCTCGGCGTCGATGAAGGCCGCGAGGCCGCCGCGCTTCTGGGCCTGCGCCATCACGTGGTAGAGCAGGGTGGTCTTGCCCGACGACTCCGGGCCGAAGATCTCGACGATGCGGCCCTTGGGGAGACCCCCGATGCCGAGGGCGATGTCCAGTGGCAGCGCGCCGGTGGGCACGTAGTCGATGTTGGCCAGGGGCATGTCCCCCATGCGCATGATCGCGCCCTTGCCGAACTGCTTCTCGATCTGCGCGACTGCCGATCCAAGCGCCTCGCTCTTGTCCACCGTATCCCCCTCGTATCCCTGTGCGTCTGGGCGGAGTCTAGGTGCCCGCCCGGCGATGTGGAACATATGTTCGCACTCGCCCCGGACGTTCCTTCCCCGGCAACGCTATTCGCGGCAATCGCGTGCCTCAGCGCACGAAGTGCCGAAACACGCGCGCGCGGGTCACGCGTCGAGGGCGGCCCTCAGTAGGTGCAACGCGATGGTTGCGGCGCGCATGCGGATGCGCTCCCTGTCGCCGTGCAGGCGCAGTTCGCGCACCTCCACCCCCGGGGGGCCGGCGATGGCCAGGTACACCAGGCCCACGGGCTTCTCGGCGGTTCCGCCACCCGGGCCCGCCACGCCCGTCACGGCGATGGCCCAGTCACAGCCCACGTGCGCCTGCGCGCCACGCGCCATGGCCTCGGCTACCTCCCGCGACACCGCCCCGTGCCGCTCCAGCACGTCCGCCGGCACGCCGAGCGCGCGCTCCTTCACCTCGTTGGCGTACGACACCACACCGCCGGCGTACCAGCCGCTCGAGCCCGGCATCGATGTCAGGCGCGCGCCGATGAGGCCGCCCGTGCACGATTCCGCCGTGCCGAGCATCTCGCCGCGCGCCGTGAGGGCGGACCCGATCACCTCTTCCACCGTCGAGCCATCGCGGGAGAAGATGGCCCCCGGGAATTCCCGCTCGAGAAATGACACGAAGTCGTCTGCCGCGCCCCCGGGGGGCCGCACGGTCACCTCGAGTTCCCCGGGCCGGGCGCACACCCCCACCACGAGCCCGTCATCCGCCGATCCCCGGCGCATGAGGGCCTCCATGAACTCCGACTCCACCACGTTGGCCAGGCGCAGTTCGAGGGGGGCCGCCGCACCGTCCGCACCCAGCACCGCGGCCACCTGCGGCACCGCGGAGGCCGACCGCCACGAGGCCGCGCACTCCCACGGCGGACCGGGCAGCACCACGATCACCGCCTGCCCGGCGTCCAGCACCGCGCCGGGAGCCGTGCCGGGCGGAGGCAGTGCAACGGCCCCGACGGGAAGCGTTGCCTGCTTGCGCGCCCCGAACTCACGCACGTCCTCCGACGCCCGCGCGGGCACGGTGGCGATGGCCGCGCGCACCATCACGAGCGCCTCCTCGTCAAGCCGCAACGGCACCCCTGCGGCGGCCGCGACGGCCTCCATCGTGCGGTCGTCGTGGGTGGGCCCGAGCCCGCCCGTGGTCACCACCAGGTCCACCCCGCGACCGAGCGCCTCCGCCACCGCGGACCGGATCTCATCGAGGCCATCGCCCACCACGGTGATGCGATCCACCGCGACTCCCGCCGACGCGAGCGAGGCGGCCACCATGGCACCGTTCTCGTCCTTCACCCGCCCCTCCAGCACCTCGGTGCCGGTCACCACCAGGGCGGCGCGCACGCCCTAGCCCGCCGGCAGGCGCTCGGCGCCGGCCTGCGTGATGAGGAAGGTGCCGGTGCCCCCGCGTATGTCCAGGGGCTCACCGTTCACCGTCACCGCGATGGCCTCGGGCTTGCCGATGCGCACCCACGCGGCATCCTGGAACGAGAACGACCGCGTCGCCGCGGGCACGAGCACGCCGCTGTAGAGCGTGGGCCCCGCGTCCGAGCGGTTCCGCACCTCGAGGTAGCTGCCGCGGTTGCCGCGCCCGGTGAAGGTGACGTCCAGCGCCTGGGAGGGCGTGGTGGATGACGAGGTCGTGGTGGGCACGCCGGGAACCGGCTCCGCGGGACCCGTGGTCTCGCCGCCGCCGATGCCCAGCCACGCCAGCAGGGCGATGCCCGTGACTCCTCCGATGGCAAGCCAGAGCAGCTGGGCCTCACGCCGACGCGGTCGCGCCTCGGCGCGCCGACGGGCACGGCGGGCATCCTCGGCCGACTGCCCGATGTCCCCGAACCTGGAGTCGTACTCGTCGAGCACCAGCTGCGGGTCGAGCTGCAGGTACGTGGAGTACGCGCGCAGGAACCCGCGCACGTACGAGGGGTCCGGGAGCAGGTCGAACTGCTCATCCTCCATGGCCTTGAGGTACCGGGTGCGAATGCGCGTCCCGGCCTCGGCCGTGGGGTAATCGATGCCCTGCCTGACGCGGGCTTCCCTGAGGCTGTTACCGATCTCGTACGTGGCGCGAAGGTATCACCGCGTCCCGTGCCGGGACGGTTGATAACCCGACGATGGCGAGACCGCCGTTGCGGCTATTCGTCCGCTGAAACGTCCGAATCCACGTGGGCGATGCCCAGCACGCGGGGGATGTCCCCCTCGCCGATGAGCACCGTGCGCGGCTTCGACCCTTCGTGACCCGAGATCACCCCGAGGCGCTCGAGCGAATCGACCAGCCTGCCGGCGCGTGCGTAGCCCACCCCGAGGCGCCTCTGCAGCAGCGACACGGAGGCCGTCCCCTGCTGCACCACGGTCTCCACCGCCTTCTGCAGCATCTCGTCGCCACCGGCGTCCACCGCGGCGTCATCGGCCTCGGGACGCTCAAGCAGGTCCTCGCGGATCTCGGGCCTGCCCTGCTTGCGCCAGTGGTCGGTGATCGCGAGGATCTCCTCCTCGGACACGTACGCGCCCTGCAGCCGCTGCAACCGCGACGATCCCACCGGCCGGAACAGCATGTCGCCGTTGCCGAGCAGGCTCTCGGCGCCGCCGGAGTCGAGCACCACGCGGGAGTCCACCTGGGACGACACCGCGAACGCGATGCGCGAGGGCACGTTGGCCTTGATCATTCCGGTGATCACGTCCACCGAGGGGCGCTGGGTGGCGAGGAGCAGGTGGATGCCCACCGCGCGCGCCTTCTGCGCGATGCGGATGATGGCGTCCTCCACCTCACCGGGTGCCACCATCATCAGGTCGGCCAGCTCGTCGATGACCACCAGGATCGACGGCACCTCGCTGAGCCCCTGCTCACGGCGGATGGCGTTCCAGTCCTTGAGGTTGCGTGCACGCGCCGCACCCATGATCTCGTAGCGCGACTCCATCTCGCGCACGATGTTCGCGAGCACGGCCGTGGCGTTCTTCATGTTCGTCACGACGGGCGTGAGCAGGTGCGGGATGCCCTCGTAGTGGTTCAGCTCGACCTTCTTCGGATCGATCATCACCAGGCGCAACTGGTCGGGGGTCGCACGCAGCAGGATCGATGCGAGCAGCCCGTTCACGCACACGCTCTTGCCGGTGCCGGTGGACCCCGCGATGAGCAGGTGGGGCATGCGCGCGATGTCGAGGTACACGGCCTTGCCGCCGATGTCGAGGCCCAGCCATGCCGCCAGGGCCCCGGTGTCGTCGGGGAAGTCGCGCCAGACGTCGCCGAGGGTGACCATGCTGGCGTCGGGGTTCGGCACCTCCACGCCCACGGCCTGCTTGCCGGGGATCGGCGCGAGGATGCGCAGCTCGTCGGTGGCCGCGAGGGCATACGCGAGGTCGTCGCGCAGGTTCGACACCTTCGACACCTTCGTGCCCGGCGCCAGCCGCAACTCGTAGCGGGTCACCCGCGGGCCGGAGACGGCATTCACCATCTCGGCCTCCACGCCGAACTCCGCGAGGGCCTCCACCAGCCGGCGCGAGGTCTCGCGCACCTGTCCCGCGGGCATCTTCGACACCCCGGCGCTCTTCTGCAGCGACTTCTTCGGCGGGCGCTTCCAGCCACCGCGCGGAGACGTGCCGGGCGCTCCGTGGATGTCCTCCTCCTCAGCCGCGGCGGCAGGGGCGACCGGAGGGAGCTCGACGGGCATGAAGGGGTCGTCACCGGCTTCGGGGAGATCGTCACCGTCCGGGCTGACGGGGTCGCCGTCGATGGGGTCGTGGAACACGTCGTGCGCGTCGTCATCGCCGAAGGGCATCGGCTCGTCGTCGTCCTCCGGAATGCCTCCCCCGGCGAGGGCCGGGCTGGCCGGCAGGTGGTCCTCCTCCTCGAAGATGTCCGGGTAGCGATCGGCGCCGTCCACCGGGTGATCGTCGGTGTCGCGGCGGGTGGTCGGTGCCGCGACGGTGCGGGCGATCGTGCGGGCCTCCTCGCCCGCGCGCCTGCTGCCCCTCACCGCCGTGCTGGTGGCGGTGGCGACACCGCGGCCCACGGCGGCACCGGCCGTTGCCACCCCGCGGCCCGAGCCGCGGAGGGCCTCGCCCAGGGACGCCCCGCTCATGAGCACCATTCCCGCGGCGATGCCGAGCACGGTGAGGATGTTCGCCCCGGCGGCGCCAATGGTGTTGGCCGTCGCCCACCACAGTCCGGCCCCGATGATGCCGCCCGTGGCCTGCATCTCGGTCATGTCGAACCAGCCCAGCGCGGTGTCCATGCCGGCGCCGAAGAGGCCCGACGACAGGCCGAGCAGGATCGCCAGGCCCACCACCCCCGCACCGATGCGGAACGCGGTGGCGTCGAACACGGGGATGCGCACGATCAGGTGCACGCCAACCACCACCATCACCACCGCGACCAGGCCCACCCCGCGGCCCACGAACACGCGCACGGCCTCCTCGAGGTACTGGCCGAACATCCCGCCGCCCACGGAGGCGAAGACCACGGCGCCCAGGAACACCCCGAGCGCGATCAGCGCGAGGCCCGCGACCTCGCGGTAGCCGCTCCTGCCGCCTCCCGAGGGCTTGCGGGCCGGCGTCCTGCGGGTGGTCGACCTCTTGCGCGTGGAGGTCTTGGTTCGGGCCTTCGAGGCGGTTGCGGGCATACGCATCATTGTTGGCCGCGCAGCGCGCACTTCCTCCCCTTCCGGGGGCCACATCGGCCGGCCTCAGACCTCCACGACGACCGGCAGGATCACCGGGCGCTGGCGCGACTTCCGGTTGATCAACGCGGCCACCGCGTCGTGCAGTTGCTTCTGCAGCACGTCGACCTCGTGCACCCGCTCCGCAGACGACTCGGCGATGCTCTCGGCCACCGCATCGCGGATTGCCTCGATGAGCTGCTCGTCCTCAGCGCCGCCGAACCCGCGGGTGACGATGTCCGGGGTGCCATCGATCGTGCCGTCGTGTGCATCCACCTGCACGACGATGAGCACGAGGCCGTCCTCGGACATGTGGCGCCGATCGCGCAGCACGCCCTCCCCGACGTCGCTCACGCCGTAGGAATCGACATAGGTGATGCCGGAGGTCACCCGGTCGACCAGCTCGGCGCCGTCCGCGGACGCCTCGAGGGCGTCGCCGTTCTCGAGGATGAACGTGCGCTCCGGGATCCCCAGCCGGTTTGCCAGGTCGGCGTGGGCCACCTGGTGGCGCGCCTCGCCGTGCACCGGCAGGAAGAAGCGCGGGCGCACCAGCTGCAGCATCCACGCGAGCTCGTCGCGCACGCCGTGGCCCGAGGCGTGGATATCGGGCCGGTCGTCAGGGGTCACCACCCGGGCGCCGGACGCCACGAGGCGGTTGATCGTCTCGTCGATGGCCAGCTCGTTGCCGGGGATGCGACGGGAGCTGTACACGATCGTGTCGCCCTTCTTGATCGTCACGCGGGGGTGCGCATGGTTGGCCATGCGGCGAAGGGCGGACATCGGCTCGCCCTGGCTGCCGGTGGTGATGATCACCAGCTCGTCATCGGGAACCGAGTCGATCTCCTTGTCGCCGATGATCACGCCGTCGGGCGCGGACAGGTACCCCAGGTTCCTCGCGACGTTCACGTTGCGCACCATCGAGCGCCCCACCACGGCCACCACCCGCCCGTCGCGGTAGGCGGCGTCGATCACCTGCTGGATGCGGTCGATCTGGGACGAGAACGTGGTGACGATCACGCGGCCGGGCGAGGTGGCGAACAGGCTCGCGAGCGCCGGTCCCACCGTCTCCTCGGAGCGCTTTCCCGACACCGGCACCTCGGCGTTGGTGGAATCGCCCAGCATCACGAGCACCCCGCGGTCGCCGAGGCGCGCCAGGCCGGGGATGTCGCTGCGCTTCGACGGGCCGCCGATGGGCAGGTGGTCGAACTTGAAGTCGCCCGTGTGCAGCAGGGTGCCCGCGGGTGAGTGCAGCGCCACGGCCACGCAGTCGGGGATCGAGTGGGTCACCTGCAGGAACTCCGCCTCAAAGGGTCCGACCGCACGCGGCGGTTCGCCGGCGGCGATCTCCACCAGGTCGGCCTCGCCCAGCAGGCGATGCTCGTCGAGCTTGCCGCGCACCAGGGCGAGCGTGAACCGCGTGCCGAGGATCGGCACGGGCCCCACCTCGCGGATGAACCACGGCACCGCGCCGATGTGGTCCTCGTGGCCATGGGTGAGGATGAGCGCGTCGATGCGCGAGGCATTCTCGGCCAGGTACGTCATGTCCGGCAGCACGAGGTCCACGCCCATCTGCTCCGGGCCGGGGAAGGTCACGCCGGAGTCGATCACCACGATGCGCCCGTCGTGCTCCACGACGTACATGTTCTTGCCGATCTCCCCCACCCCGCCGAGGGGGATGACGCGCAGCGCCGGGGCCCCGCTCATGCGGCCGCGATGCCGTGGGCGGCGAGGACCCCACCCAGGCGGTCGCGCTCATCCGGCGTGGCCTGCACCAGGGGCAGGCGCAGCACGTCGGTGGGGATCATTCCTGTCATCTGCAACGCCGCCTTGATGAGGATGGGGTTGGTCACCTCGAACAGGCCGGTCCAGAGGCCGGCCAGCGAGGCGTCGATCTCGCGGGCGGCGTCCAGCTCGCCGGCCCCCGCGTGGGCCACCATCTGCTGCATCCTGTCGCCCACCAGGTGCGACGCGACCGAGATCACGCCGGTGCCGCCCATCTCGAGCACCGGCATGAGCATGTCGTCGTTCCCCGCATAGATGGCGAGGTCGCATCCCTCCATTACCGCGGCCAACTGCGAGAGGTCTTCGTTCGCCTGCTTCAGCGCCGCCACGCCGGGAATCGATGCGAGTTCCACGATGAGCTCGGGCGGCATGTTCAGCGCCGTGCGCCCGGGGATGTTGTAGAGCACCACCGGCACGCCCACCTCCGCGATGGCCGCCACGTGGCGCCGGATGCCCTCGGCCGGGGGCTTGTTGTAATACGGCGTCACCACGAGCACGGCGTCCGCGCCGATCTCCCTCGCCGCGTGGGTGAGGTGCACCGAGTGCGCCGTGTCGTTGCTTCCCGTGCCGGCGATCATGGTGCCCGTGCCGCGGGTCTCCTCGCGGGTCGCCTCGAACAGCGCGATGCGCTCGACGTCGCTGAGCGTGGACGCCTCGCCGGTGGTCCCGGCCACCACGATGCCGTCGGAGCCGCTCTCGAGCAGGCGCCGCACCAGCGCGCGATAGGCGGCCTCGTCAACCTCCCCCGATGCGTCGAAGGGCGTGACGGCCGCTGTGAGGACGGCTCCCAGCACGGGCGGCAGTATAGGGAGGGACCGGCGGGCGGGGCGGCTCAGGCCGCCAGCGCCACGGGCGGCAGCGGGTCGCGCGCGGCACCCGGCGTGAGCAGGTCGGGGCTCGCGACGTTCCAGTAGGCGCGCACGGCCCACGGCAGCACCCGGTCGCTGCCGACCACCCGGGCGAACTGCGCGAACAGCGGGTCGGGCAGCACGTTCAGCACCGACTGCAGGCGCTCGAGTATGCGGTAGCCCTTCGCACGCGACTCCACCGACGCGCGGTAGCCGCGCAGGGCCTCGTCGAGCCGCATGTCGCCGGTGCGCACCCGTTCGGCCAGGCGTCCGGCCACCTGGCCGAACACCAGCGCGGGACGGATTCCCTCACCCGACACCGGCAGGCACATACCCGCGGAGTCGCCCACGAGGAACATTCCGTCGCGCACGGGCTCGATGAGCGTGGACGTGAAGAA
>JAFMJQ010000079.1 GCA_017853415.1 Thermoleophilia bacterium
CCAAGGGTCGCCCCGCGATGTACTTCCCGTCATCCGAGGAGCCCGACTCCCCCGCTGTCACCAAGGCCATCGACGCGCTCCTGGCCGAGCGCCGCGCCTGACCCGGACTGACCCCGCCCCATAGCGCTCGGTGGACGGCCGGGGGCCAGTGGTACCCCCGCCGAAAAAGCGCGAGAGGCGGGAGGCCCCGGACATCGGGGTGGCGGCGATCGCAGCCGGGGATCCTGCATTTGCGGTCCCCGCAAATGCCGATCCCGCTTCGGCGAGTGGCCGCCACCCCGATGTCCGGGGCCTGCCGCACTGCTGTGGTATTCGGCGGGGGTACCACTGGCCCCCGGCCCCTGCGGAGCGCTATGGGGCGGGGTCAGTCCTGATCGGGCGTGATCGCTGCGTCCGGGTGCCCGGTGATGCCCAGGAATCCGGCGCCGAGCTTCTCGGCGAGGGCGATGACGGCAAGGTGGGTGTTGGCCGAGGGCACGCGGGGGATCGCCGAGGCGTCCATGCACCACACGCCGTCGAGGCCGCGGATGCGCCCGTCGGCGTCGGTGACGGCCATGGGGTCGTCGCCCTGGCCCATGCGCAGGGTGGCCACGGGATGGTGAAAGGTCTCGACCGTGCGCAGGGCATGGTCGGGGTCGTCGAGGTTGGGCCAGGGCTCGAGCATGCCGTCGAGCGGTGCGGTGCGGGCCACGGCCATCAGTTCGCGACCCGCCGCCTCGGCCAGGTCGCGGTCGCCCGCGGCCTCGAGCCACCCCATGCGCAGCACGGGCTGGTCCATCGGGTTGGTGGACTGGATGTCCACGCGGCCGGTGCGGCCGCGGGAGTCGGCCACCTGCACGTTGAGCTCGCTGATGCGATGGCCGCCGTCGACGAATCCCACGTAGGGCATCACCTGGAACAGCCGCTCCTCGCCGTTCACCTCGGCCTTCGAGGTGAGCAGCACCTGGATCCACGGGTGCGGCCACTGGGGGATGTCCGTGGAGATCCAGAAGCGGTACGAGATCTTCGGGTGGTCCTGCATGCCGCGGCCCACGCCGGGAAGCTCGTGCACGAGCGGGATGCCCAGCGGGGTGATGGCGTCGGCCGGGCCCACGCCTGAGCGCAGCAGCACCGGCGGGCTCTGGTAGGTGCCGAGGCAGAGGATCACGTGGTCGGCCTCGTGCGTGGTGCGCTCCCCCGTGGCCTCGTCCATCACCACCACGCCGGTGGCCCGGGTGCCGTCGAGCACCAGGCGATCCACGCGCACGCCCGTCACGAGCGTGAGGTTGTCGCGCGAGAGCGCCGGGTCGAGGTAGAGGTCGGCCGGGGTCTGGCGCACGCCGTCGCGCATGTTGAAGGGCGTCGGCCCCACGCCCACCGCGCCGGGCGCGTTGTGGTCGTCCACCCACGCGTGGCCACGGGCCAGTGCCGCCTCGGCGAAGCCCTCGAGCAGCGGATACCAGTCGTCGCGCGGCCACCGGTTGATGGGGATGGGGCCGTGGTCGCCGTGGTACGGCGCCGACCCGAACTGCTCGTCGGTCTCGATGAGCCGCAGCCACGGCAGCATGGCCTGCCAGTCGAGGCCGGGCACGAACCGCGCCCAGTCGTCGTAGTGCTCGGGCAGCCCCCGCAGCGCGATGGTGGCGTTGGTGATCGACGACCCGCCCACCACCTGGCCGCGCGGCACGTGCACGCCGCGCGGGGAGGCACCGGCCTGGGCGGTGAAGCCCCAGTCGTGGGTCTCCTTGATGATGCGGAAGGCGTGCGAGAGCTCGGGCGGCCACTCACCCCGCCGGTAGTGGGGCCCGCTCTCGAGCAGCAGCACCTCGATGCCCGGGTCGGCCGTGAGCCGCGAGGCCAGCACGCAGCCCGCGGTGCCGGCTCCTGCGATGACCACCCTCATGTGCCCACCCCCTCGATCAGGCGGCCGCGAGCCGGCCGCCGTCCACCACCATCACCTGCCCCGTCATGAACGACGACGCGTCGGACAGCAGGAACACGATCGGCCAGGCCGACTCGGCCACCGATCCCACGCGCCCGATGGCGGTGCGCGCCACGAACTTCTCGCGAAGCGCCGGGTTCTGGTTCATGAGGTCCTCGACGATCTCGGTCACGATCGTCCCGGGAGCGATCGAGTTGACCATGATGCCGTCGGGCCCGAGCTCCACGGCCATGGTGCGCGTCATGGCGTCGATGGCGCCCTTCGCGGAGTTGTAGGCCACGAGGTTGGGCAGCCCGGCGAACGCCGCGATGGATGAGAGGTTGACGATGCGACCGCCCCGCCCACCGGCCTGCATGGCCTTCGCCGCCTCGCGCGCGAATGCCGCGCATGCGCGCACGTTCACCTGGAGGATGTGCTGCCACTCCTCGTCGGTGGTCTCGGTGGCCGGGTGGTAGTAGGGCGTGATGCCCGCGTTGTTGACCAGCCCCCAGAGGCCGCCGGCCTCATCGGCAGCGGCCACGGCGGCGGCGGGCAGGGCCGGGTCGGCCACATCCCCCACCACCACGGTGCTGGGACCGGGCAGCGACGCCGCGATGTCCCGGAGGTCGGACTCGGTGCGCGCCACCATCACCGGGTGCCCGCCGGACTCCGACACGGCGATGGCCGTGCCCTTGCCGATGCCGCGCGAGGCGCCCGTCACGATCACCACGCGCCCCTCGAGACTGAACGGATTCGCCATGCCCCAAGGGTACGCCGGGTCTCGGAGGGGGGTCCGGGGACGTCCGGGGCACCTGTCCCTTCCTTCGCGAACCTCCCGTTGTCCTTGTGAGAACCGTTACAGGGCGTTCTACGATTGCCCGGCCTGAGCGAGTCGACCCTGAAGGCAGGAGCCCACATGCTGAGTTACGCATTCACCGAGGAGCAGGAGGACATCCGCGCGATGGTGCGCGAGTTCGCCGAGGCGGAGATCGCCCCGCTCGTCGAGGAGTCCGAGAAGGCCGAGAAGTTCCCCGTCGAGATCATGCCCAAGCTCGGTGAGCTGGGGCTGCTCGGCATCGTGTTTCCCGAGGAGTACGGCGGCATCGACGCCGGCAAGATCACCGAGTGCATCTTCGTCGAGGAGATGACCAAGGTCTGCGCCGGCATCACCGCGTCGGTCAACGCGCACGCCGATCTGGCGTCGTTCCCGATCTACAAGTTCGGCAACGACGAGCAGCGGGCCAAGTACCTGCCCGACGCCATCGCCGGCCAGACGATCGGCGCCTACGCGATCACCGAGCCCAACACGGGTTCCGACGCCGCCGGTCTTGCCACCAGCGCGAAGAAGACCTCGAACGGCTACGTCATCAACGGCCGCAAGAACTTCATCACCAACGGCAACATCTGCGACTTCTGCCTCGTGGCCGCCTACACCGACAAGGACAAGCGCGGCGAGGGCATCTCGGTGTTCATCGTCGACCGGGACACCCCGGGCTTCGAGGTCACCCGCAAGCTCGAGAAGATGGGCCACCGGTCGTCGGACACCGCCGAGCTGGTGTTCGAGGACTGCGAGGTGGGCGAGGAGACCCTGCTGGGCGGCAAGGAGGGAGCCTTCGGCGCCCTGATGGAGGCCCTCATCACCGGGCGCGTGTCGCACGGCGTGAAGTCGGCCGCCATCGCCGAGGCCGCCCTCGAGCAGGCCCTCAAGTACGCCCAGGAGCGCGAGGCCTTCGGCCGCTCGCTGAGCAAGTTCCAGGCCCTGCGCTTCAAGCTGGCCACCATGGCCACCAAGGTGGAGGCCGCCAAGGCCCTGGCGTACAAGGCCGCCTGGCTCTACGAGACCGGCCAGCCGTGCGTGAAGGAGGCCTCGATGGCCAAGTACTTCTCGGCCGAGGTCGCCGACGAGGTCACCCGTGACGCCGTGCAGATCCACGGCGGCTACGGCTACATCACCGAGTACCCGGTGGAGCGCATGTACCGCGACGCCAAGCTGGCCTCGATCACCGAGGGCACCTCGGAGATCCAGCAGCTCATCATCAGCAAGGAGATCGGCCTCTAGGGACCGGCCTCCATCGCCCAGGCATGCGAAGGGCCCCGGGAAACCGGGGCCCTTCTGCGTTTCGGGGGCGTCCTAGCGGTGCGCGTGCCGCATGCCGCGGCGCGTGGCCAGGTGCGACAGGCCCGCGAGCACCATGTCGCCGGCGCGGGAGCTCACCGGCTTGCGCAGGCGCGCCATCTCCACCCGCGCCGATGCCAGCGCGGTGCGCAGCTGGTCGCGCTCGGCGCGCAGGCCGGCGACCTCATCCGAGAGGCGGTCGACCTCGGCCTGCAGCGCGGCGGAGTCCTCGCCACCGCGACCCGAGCGGATCGCCTCGATGCCCGAGGCGTCGATGAGGGTGCGCTGCTGGCCCACGGGGCCGATGGTCTCGCCGTGCAGGCGGCCGGAGCGCAGGTACCGCCAGACGGTGCGCTCGGAAACGCCGAGCGTCTCCGCGGCCTCGGCGACGGTCAGGGAACGAGAGGTGGTAGCCATGCCGACAGGTTCGACGCCCCGGCACGCCACCCCTGCCAAGAACGTCAGGGGCGCCCCGAAGGGCGCCCCTGAGAACCTCACCGCGGGGGCTTCGCCCCCGGGATCGCGACTAGCCCTTGCGCTGGATCAGCATGTTCCAGACGCCGCGCTGCACGACCTTGTCGTCCTGGTTGAGGACCTCGATCTCGTACTTGCACCAGCCGGCCTTCGGGTTCTTCTCGTTCTCGGCCTTCTCGCCGATGGTGCGCTTCACCCGGATGGTGTCGCCGATGAACACCGGCGCGCGGAACTGCCAGGAGTCGAGGCCCACGAAGGCGGCCGTGGCGATCTTCGGCTCCATCTTCTCCACCTGGAGACCGGTGGCGATGGAGGTCACGAGCATGCCGTGCGCCACGCGCTGGCCGAAGACGGAGTCCTTGGCGCCGACATCATCGATGTGGAACCAGTTGAAGTCGCCGGACACGCCGCAGAAGTTGACCACGTCGGCCTCGGTGACGGTACGACGCAGCGACTCGGCGGTGTCGCCCGCGTTCAGCTCCTCCCAGAAAAGACGCTCTGCCACAAGAACTCCTCGGAAATCGTTTGGGCGCTCCACGGACGGGCGCCACGGCGGCGGAGAGCATAACCGCCCCCGGCTCCCATCTGGCCCGTGTTCAGCGCCCACTGTCCCCGGGACGATCGGGATGCCCTGGCAGGGAGGGGACGTAGACCGGTGTGATCCTGCAGTTGCGGCCCCCGCAACTGCCGATCACGGGCCGGGCGTGTCCCCGACCGCCAGGGCATCCCGGTCGTCGCGGGGACAGCAACGACGAGGGGCCCCGTTGCCGGGGCCCCTCGCATTCCCGCTCGGTGAGCTGAAGCTGCCTAGAGGGCCTCGACGGCCTTCTTGATGCGCTCCATGCCCTCCTCGAGGATGTCGTCCGGGGCCGCGTAGGTGAAGCGGATGTGGCCCTCGCCGCGGTCGCCGAAGGCGTTGCCGGCGACCACGCCGACCTGGTGGTCCTCCACCAGGTAGTCGGCGAACTGCTGGGCGGTCATGCCCGTGCCGCGGACGTCGGGGAAGACGTAGAACGAGCCGTCGGGCGTCATGCACTCGATGCCCTCGATCTCGTTGAACTTCTGCACCACGAAGTCGCGCTTGGCCTTGAGGCGGGCGGTCTGCTGCAGCACGTGCTCCTGCGGGCCCGTCATGGCCGCGAGGCCGGCGAGCTGCACGAACGCGGGCACGTTGGTGACCGAGTTCTGCTGGAAGATGTCCATCGCCGTGATGAGCTCGGCGTTGGCCACGCACCAGCCGATGCGGAAGCCGGTCATGATGTAGGTCTTCGAGAAGGTGTCGACCACGATCGACTGGTCCTTGAAGTCCTTCACGTACGAGATCGACTCGTGCACCTGGGGCTCGTACACCATGTGCGAGAAGATCTCGTCGGTGAGCACGATGATGCCGTGCTCCTTGCAGATCTCCGCGATCTCATCCAGCTGGCGCACGATCATGCCGTTCGGGCGCTGCGGGGTGTTGATGATGAGCATCTTGGTCTTCGGCGTGATGAGCGACCTCAGCGAGTCGAGGTCGAACGCGAAGTCCGGCTCCACCAGCGGGGCGTACACCACCTTGCCGCCGGCGTAGGTGATCCAGAACTCGTCCGGCGGGTAGCCGGGGTTCGGGAAGATGACCTCGTCGCCCTGGTCCACGATGGTCAGCAGCGACTGCGTGAGCGCGTGCTTCGCGCCCATGGTCACCAGGACCTCCTCGCGCTTGGTCGGACGACCGCGCGAGGTCATCTCCTCGGCGATGGCGTCACGGAGCTCGGGAAGACCCGGGCCGGGGACGTAGCGCACGTGCCCGTCGTGCACGGCCTTGGCCGCGGCCTCGTAGATGTGCGGCGCCGGGTAGAACTCGTCGCCCTGGAAGTCGCCCTTCTCGAAGTGGAGGATGCGCTGGCCCGTCTCCTTCTCAAGAGCCTCGGCCTTGCGCATGGATGCCCACTGCTTGGGAAGCACGAAGTGCTGGGTGCGGCTTGAAAGCGCGTCGCGGATGTCCTTCATCACGTCGCTGCTCATTCGGGTACTGCTCCTTTCAGGTAACGAACGCGCCCGGTCATCGGGACGCGCGAAGAGCGGCGCTCGGCCGCGGGGTGGATTCGGCGGTGGCCCGCACGCGCCGTGCTGCGCGCGTGTAGGCACCCGACTGTGATGCGCCGAGGCGACGAGAGAGTCCGTCCGCGGCGTTGATGACGAGGCGCGCGAGTTCATCCACGCGCTCAGGGGTGACCCGGGTCACGGGCCCGCCGATGCCGAGTGCGGCGACGACGCGGCCGGTGTGATCGCGGATCGGGGCCCCGACGCAGCGGAGGCCCTCGTCGTACTCCTCGTCGTCCACCGCGAAGCCCCGCTCGCGGATGTCCGCGAGTTCGGCCAGCAGGCGGTCGACGTCGGTGGTCGTCGTACGGGTGTACGACGCCATCCCGTGCGCGCCCATGATCTCGCGCACCTCATCCTCACCGAGGTCGGAGAGGAGGACCTTGCCGAGGCTGGTGGCGTGCGCCGGGTACCCGCGGCCCATGGCCGACGGGATCCTCAGCGCGCGACGCGCCTCGACCTTCTCGATGTAGATGGCCTCGCCGCGCTCGAGCACGGCAAGGTGACCGGTCTCGCCCGACTCGGTGACGAGCCCCTCGAGATACGGCAGCGCCTCGTCCCACAGGCTCATCTGCTCGAGGACGATGCCGCCCATCTCGAACATCCGCAGCCCCAGCCGGTAGCGCTGGTTGCGGGGGTCGCGCTCGAGCAGGCCGACCGCCTCGAGGTTCACGAGGAACCTGTGGGCGGTGCTCTTGTGCAGGCCGGTGCGCTCGGCGATCTCGGTGACGCCGAGCTCGGGCTCCTCGGTGGTGAACACCTCGAGGATGGCGCCCACGCGCTCGACGGCCTGGATGCGGTACCGGCCCGGCGACGTGGATGTGTGGGTCTGCTCGGTGGTTGCCATGTCTCGATCTGCGAAACACCGTCTTGTGACGGATGCGACGAAGGCGGCATGTGTATCAGCGCGCCCCGTACGCGGCAAGGCGGGAACGCACCGCCCGGGCATGCGTATCGCTGTGCGAGACGCGGTTGCGAAGATGGCGATGCGTTCTCCCGCCCGGGCTCCCCGCCCCCGGTACGCTTGCGGGACAGTCATATCGAGGGAGAAGCACGGCGTGGCCTACGAGGACATCATCTACGAGACCGGTGACGGGCGGGCGACCGTCACGATCAACCGACCGGAGCGACTGAATGCGTTCCGGATGAAGACGATCATCGAGATGGGCGAGGCCCTCGAGCGCGCCGCCGACGACGAGTCGGTGGGCGTGGTGATCCTCACCGGTGCCGGCGAGCGCGCGTTCTGCGTGGGCGGCGACGTTGCCGACCCCACGCGCACCGCCGCCGAGAAGCGCCACCTGCACACGCTGTCGCACCGCGTGGCCAACGCCATCCGCAACAACGGCAAGCCGGTCATCGCCAAGGTGCGCGGCTACTGCATCGGTGGCGGCAACGAGCTCAACGTCATGTGCGACCTCACGCTCTCGGGCGAGTCGGGCCGCTTCGGCCAGGCCGGTCCCAAGATCGGGTCGGCCCCGCTCTGGTGGGGCTGCCAACTCATGCCCGCGGTGGTGGGCGAGAAGAAGGCCCGGGAGATCCTCTTCCTCGTGCGCCAGTACGACGCCTACGAGGCCATGGAGATGGGGCTCGTCAACAAGGTGGTGCCGGACGACCAGCTCGACGACCTCGTTGACGAGTGGTGCGACGAGATCCTGCGCAAGAGCCCCCAGGGCCTGCGCCTGGCGAAGATCGCCATGAACACCGCCACCGACGCGCTCTACTCGTCGGTGCAGCATGGCCTCGAGCTCGTGGCGCTGAACCACGTGTACGGCCCGGAGCCCAAGGAGGGCATCGCGTCGTTCCAGGAGAAGCGCCCCGCCGACTGGCGCAAGTTCCGCGAGGGCCAGGGTCCCGACCCGGCCACGCCGCCGAAGGGCGCCGCCAAGAAGCCGGCCGCGAAGAAGCCCGCTGCCGCCAAGGCCGCGGGCGCGGGCACGGCGACCTCGGCCAAGAAGCCGGCCGCGAAGAAGCCG
>JAFMJQ010000080.1 GCA_017853415.1 Thermoleophilia bacterium
GTTCCCACGACAGGTTCACCCGGGCCAGCCCTCCCGCCGGTTGGGGTTGAGGGCGCCGAGAGCGTAGTGGTCCAGCCCGACGCTGCAATCGCTGCGACTGGCCACGCGGGCCACGGGGGCCTGAAACGCCTCGGGCCCGCCGACGCGGGCCCGAGGGCACATCAGGTGATGTCGGCCGGCGTCAGGCCGGCTTGCCGATGGCCGCGCCCTTGCGGGCGTTGAAGCCGTCGAGCATGACGCTGACGTCGCTCGGCTTGGCCTGCTCGAGGATCGCCCGGTAGCGCTCGGTCTGCGTGGTGCGCTGCTGGCGGTACACGATGCCCAGGGCGAACCCACCGCGAAGCGCGAGGTCGAAGGCGGCCACGCGGTCGGTGGGGTCGTGGTCGGGGGCGACGTCGGTGACGGCGTCCTTCCACGACTCCTGGGTGTTGTTGAAGGTGGTGCACGGCGACATGGCGTCGATGTACGAGAAGCCCTTGTGCTCCACCGCCTGGGTGATGAGCTCGGTGAGGGCCTTCGTGTTGAACGACGCCCCACGGGCCACGAACGACGCGCCGGCGGCGATGGCCAGTGCCAGCGGGTTGAGCGGGTCCTCCGGGTTGCCGAACGGCGTGGACGGCGCCTTCTGCTCGAACAGCGACGTCGGCGAGGCCTGGCCCTTGGTGAGGCCGTAGATCTCGTTGTCCATCACAAGGTAGGTGACGTCGATGTTGCGGCGCGCCGCGTGCGGGAAGTGCCCGGCACCGATGGCGAAGCCGTCGCCGTCGCCGCCCACCGCGATGACGGTGAGGTCGGGGTTGGCGAGCTTGACGCCCATGGCCACGGGCAGCGGACGGCCGTGCAGGGTGTGCACGCCGTAGGTGCTGGCGAAGTGCGGCAGGCGGCTCGAGCACCCGATGCCCGACACGATGACGGTCTTGCTGGGGTCGAGGTCCATGTCGGCCATGGAGCGGTAGAGCGACGCCAGCACGCCGAAGTCGCCGCAGCCCGGGCACCAGATGGGCTTGAGCTCCGACTTGTAGTCGTTGGGCTTCCTGGTGCTCATGCGGCTACCTCCTGGGCAGCGAGGTCGATGATGGCCTCTGCGGTGAACGGGAGCCCGTCGCACTTCGCGACGCTCTCCAGGTCGTTGATGTTCGTCTCGGCCTTGATGAGGCGGGCGAGCTGGCCGGTGTAGTTGACCTCCGGCACGATGATGCGCTTGGCGCGGGCGGTGAACTGCTCCACGCGGCTGGCCGGGAACGGGCCCAGCACGCGCGGGTAGAAGGCGCCCACCGACAGGCCCTGCTCGGCCAGGCGGTCGACCGCCTCGCGCACCGGGCCGAAGGTGGAGCCGAAGCCGATGAACGCGATGTCCTCGGGCTGCGCCTCGCCGTGGGTGGCCACGCGCGAGGTCTCGCGAATGGGCTCCAACTTGCCGAGGCGCTTGGTCTGCATGCCGAGGTGGATCTCCGGCGTGTAGCCCGGGTGGCCGTACTCGTCGTGCTCGATTCCCGTGGCCACGTACATGCCGTTGGGCTCCCCGGGCAGGCCCATGGGCGAGACGCCGGAGGCGGTGTACTCGTAGCGCTTGTAGTCCTCGCGGGCGATGCCGGCCGAGGTCTTGCGCTGCACGATCTCCAGCTTCTCCGGGTCGGGGCGGTGGATCACCTCGAGCCGGGTGGCCAGGCCCTGGTCGGTGAGGAGCAGCACCGGAACCTGGAACTCCTCGGCGTAGTTGAAGGCGTCGACGATCGAGTAGAAGCAGTCCTCCACCGAGACCGGCGCGATCACCACGCGCGGGGCCTCGCCGTGGCTGCCGTAGAGCGCCTGGTTGAGGTCGCTCTGCTCGGTCTTGGTGGGAAGGCCGGTGGACGGTCCGCCGCGCTGGGCGTCGACGATGACCACCGGGATCTCCGCCGTGCCGGCGTATCCGATGAGCTCGTTCATGAGCGAGATTCCCGGGCCCGAGGTGGCCGTCATGGCCTTGGCGCCGGTGTACGAGGCACCCACCACCGAGGCCAGCGAGGCGATCTCGTCCTCGCACTGGATGGTGAGTCCGCCCACCTGCGGGAGGCGCACCGACAGCCACTCGAGGATGTCCGAGGCCGGGGTGATCGGGTAGCCGGCGAAGTAGTTCACGCCCGCGGCTACGGCGCCCACGGCGATGGCCTGGTTGCCCGAGATGAGCATGCGGTCTTCCTCGACCTCCACGGGCGGCACCAGCGGGTAGCGGCCCTTGAGGTCGGCCGACTCCTCGGCGCCGGCGTGCAGCGCGGCGATGTTGGCGTCGGCAACGCCCTCCTTGTGGGCGTAGCGGCGCAGCACCAGCTCCTCGATGGGAGTGGTGTCGAAGGCGATGACGGCGGTGATGGCGCCCGCGGCCACCATGTTCTTGGCGCGGGTGGATCCGCCGATCTCCTTGGCCAGCTCGTCCATGCGCACGGGGCGGGCCCGGGGCAGGTACTCGTCGGGGATCGTCACCTCGACCGAGTCGTAGAGGATCACGCCCTCGGGGCCGAGGGAGTCCCAGTTGAGGTCCCAGGCCTCCTGGTTGAAGCACACGAGCAGGTCGACGTCCTTGCCGTGGCTCCAGATGGGCTCATCGCTCAGGCGGAACTGGTACATGCACGGCCCGCCCTTGATCTCGGCGGGGAAGGTGCGGAACGTCTGGGTGTAGTACCCGCCGCGCGCCGCGGCCTGCGTGAGGATGTCCCCACAGGAGATGACGCCCTCGCCGGACTCACCAGCAAGGCGGACTACGACGGAATTCCGTGCGGACAACGTGCCTCCATGGAGAAATTGCACCCGGGACGCGCGTCGCCCGGGCGGTGGATCGGCAGACCCCGTGGAGGATTCGGGACACCGCGGGCATGCCGGTCCATTTGCCGCGGGGATGCTAGCCATGCCCCACCCCCGGGGCAATGCGCCTGAACGAGGAGGGTGACGAACGCCCCGAACCCCGGTGAAATTGCCGGGTTTCTCAGGTGGCCATGGCAGCCATCAGCACCGGCACCAGGAGCACCCCCGCGATGAGGGCCAGCGTGGTGCCGCCGGCCACCAGCATGGCCGGAACCGGCGGGCGCATGCGCACCGCGGCCGCGGGGATGGCGGCCACGATGGCGGCCGTGCCGATGGCGCCCAGGGCGGCGAAGACGCCGGCGATGAGCGCCCACCCCGCGCCGTGCGATCCGGTGGCGATGGCACCGAAGCCCATCACCGGCACCATGGCCGCGGGAATCACCACGAAGAAGGCCGCCACGATCACCGGCGTGCGATAGGCCTCCGGATCGGCCTCGCCCGCGGTGAGCCAGCCGATCATCCCGCGAGCGCCGCCGCGAAGATCTGCCAGGCCAGCAGCGACTTCGCCACCAGTGAGAGCACGAGGTAGGTCTTCTCGTACGACACGATGTTCGCCCACCTGCCCTTGCGCGCGTAGTGCAGCCACATGTTCAGGGCGAAGGTGAAGAACAGGACGAACAGCGAGATGTAGATGGCCCAGATGGCCACGGGCACGCCGGCATCGAGCTGGGCCCGTATGAGAACGATGCCGATGGCGATCCAGGGGAAGGCCCCGACGATGCAGCCATAGGTGAACGGTCGCCAGTCGACCTTCTCGGTACCCGCCGGGTTGCGGTGCTCCATGGCGAGCCCGAAGAGGATCATCCCGACGTTGGCGCCGAAGATGGCGATGAGCGCCGTCACCTGGTCGACGCTGCTGATCAGCGCGATGAGCACGATCATCAGCGACGCGCTCACCGAGTACTCCCACCAGCGCAGTGGGTTGGTGCCGCGCCCGAGGTTGGCGATGTACCAGCGCTCCGCGCCGGGCAGCGCGCAGATCAGGTGATCGGCCGCCGCCAGGAACAGGAAGATGGCGATGAACGTGGCCAGCGGCACCTGCCACACCGGCTCGGTGCCGAGGATCGGGCTGCCTGGCGGGCCCACCATGTACGGGATCGTCACCCCGAGCGAGAACCCGTTTGACAGCAGCAGGATCGCCACACCCTGCGCCGCGTGAAGGAAGGCCAGCGCGATGTTCCACTTGCGCAGGTTCGGCGCGGCCTGCTGCGGCGTGAGGGCGTGAGCGGTCACCCCGTGAACATACCCGGGGCCGGGTGCATATGGTCCCGGCATGGACGACGACGCCCTGCGCCAGATGTTCGCCGGCCTGCGCGGCGAGGAGCGCCGCGTGCGCCGGCCGCCGCCCGACGGCAGGGGCGGCCTGCTGCTGGCCGAGGGCGCGCGGGTGGTGGATCGGTGCATCGGCGCCGGGCATCACCTGCGTGCGCTGCTCGTGAGCACCGAGTACTCAGGTGCACTCCCCTCCCCCATCGTGCCCACGCTCACGCTGGAGCCCGAGGAGATCCAGCGGCTCACGGGCTTCGGGGCCATGCGCGAGATGCTGGGTGCCTTCGACCGGCCCGGCGACCCGGCGGCGGCCGACGTGCTGCCGGGTCGCCGCCGCGTGCTGGTGCTCGAGGGCGTGATGAACCCCTCCAACGTCGGCACCATCATCCGCAGCGCCACGGCCCTGGGCGTGGACGCCACGCTCATCGGGCCGGGGTCGGCCGACCCCTTCGGCCGCCGGGCGCTGCGCACCTCGATGGGTGCCGCGCTGGTGCACCCCTGGGCGATCAGCGCCAACCCCATGACCGATCTGCGCGCGCACCACTTCGCCGTGCTCGCCCTCACGCCCGATGCCGACGCCACCCCCCTGCCCGAGGCGCTGGCCGCGCGTGCCGACCGCCCCGTGGCGCTGGCACTGGGTTCCGAGGGCGCGGGCCTCGGGCCTGCGACGCTGGCCGCGGCGGATGAGCGCGTGACCATCCCGATGGCACCGGGCGTGGACTCGCTCAACGTTGCGGCGGCCGCTGCCGTGGCGTGCTGGCTGCTGGCAGGTGGCAACAGCCCCCAGGGCCATTGGTAGGATCGGACTCCCTCGACCCTCGTAGGAGAACACCCCGTGATTCGCCACGCTCTTGCAATCGCCGCGGCCTCTGCGGCTGCCGCCATCGCCCTCGCCGGCTGCGGCGATTCGCCATCCGGGGCCTCGACCACCGCCACGGGCGGCACCACCGCGACCGAAGAGATATCGCCCGCGGCCGTGGGCACTGAGAAGCCCTCCGAGCGGCAGGCCGGTGCGGGCAGGCCCGTGGTGATCGACCTCGTCAACGATACGGGGCACTCGATCACTTACAGCAATCCGCATGCCCGGCACGTCAACAATGAGTGCTGCGCCAAGAGCGAGACAGTGCGGAGCGGTCAGCAGGCCGAGATCTTCGGCCGCCGGGACACCATGTGGGGGCAGAACGACATCGAGATCGATGTCAATGCCTGCCGGGTCGGCGGCAGGGAGAACAACCGCATCTGGGCCTACAACCCGGACATCGGCTACCCGTCCGTGGGCGTGGAGGCGGTGCACGACGACTGGCATCGCTACTACGTCGATGAGAGTCACACCCACTCGCTGTGGGGGGCGACGGCCACGGTCACGCGCCTGCCCGACGAGAAGCGCGACTTCGAGAGGCGCCACGAGCGGCAACGGGACATGCCGGAGGTCAAGCTCTTCCGGGTCGTGGTGCAGCACGGGCCGTCAGCGGCCTGCTGACCCGCCTAGTCCGAGGAGCACGCCGAGAGGGTCGTGGAGTTCACCCACTTGAGCCGCATGTCCTTGGCGCCGCTCAGGTCGACCCCACGCGATCCCTCCACCACCTGCTCGCGGAACTTGAAGGCGCACGACTCCCCGGCGCTGAACTTGTGCCTCAGGCCGTCCACGCTGATCCACGGCCAGCCGATGCTGGGGTTGCCCGCCTTGTAGTCGGCGACCTTGCAGTCGAGGCCGAACCAGCCGCAGTCCCACTGCAGCGTGCCGCTGACGTCGGCTTCGTTCACGGCGCACCAGCCGGTCCTGACGACCTCCTCACCCGGCTTCAGCACGACGGGGAGCAGCCCCTGGGGGTCGATGCAACCCGCGGCGGCGACCACCTGCTTCTTGGTGTCGGTGCCGTTGATGATCCGCAGGCGCGTGTCCAGGGTGGCGGTCACCGCACCGGCGAGCTTGGGCGCGGTGGAGGTTTCGGGGGCCGTGCCGGCGGAGTCACCCGATGATCCGCAGCCGGCGGACACCAGGCACAGCGCGGCGAGGGGCAGGGCAAGGGTCGCGGTGGTCACGGCGGATCGGCGCACGGGGGCTCCTCAGGGGATGACGTCGCGCGCATGGTACCGGCGCCCCCGGCTCGCGGGCGAGTCGGGGGACGGGCGACGGGGGGTTCCAGGCCTACGGGGAAACCCCGACAGAGGCGACCACCGGAATCGAACCGGTTCATGTCGGTTTTGCAGACCGATGCGTTCCCACTTCGCCAGGTCGCCGTGGGGCACGCAGGGTAGGGCACCGCGCCGCGGGTCGCCAGAGGGCGCCGGCGCTGCCCGCGCCGAGCGGGTCGCTGCAGGCCATGCCCCGCGCGGACAGATGCCGTGACCTGAGCGGAGCCGGTATGCTGCACCGCATGAACCCTCCCCGCAGTCACACTCCCAGGCGCGGCTCGCGCACCGTGAGTCTCCTCGCCTCGCTTGCCGTGGCCGTCGGGCTTCTCATCGCAGCAGCAGGCGCGCAGGCCGAGCCCAGCGATCCCCCGGTCGACTTCCTGATGGAGGTGAGCGCATCCTCGGCCACCTTCACGCCGGTCACGGTCGGGTACTCGCTGGTGCTGCGTGGCGTGCCCTCCACGGTGGGAGTGTTCGAGCTCACGAAGGCGGAGGTCACGGCGTCGCTGCCGACCAAGGCCTTCCTGGCCTACTGGGACGCATACGGCGATGAGACCGGCCAGTTCACCGCCAATCCGCCGCGGGCGGTGCTGCGCGCCGCCGACGCCAGTGGCGGCGACGAGGAAGTGGTGGTGCGCCTGCGCAACGGATCGCAGAAGGGCACGACCCTGAGGTTCGATGCCGAGGTGATCACCAGCCCCGCGGTGTGGGACCAGCTCGAGGCGAAGGTCGACCGGGTGGATGAGACCGCCCCGCCCGGTGAGCCTGCTCGCGAACTCGAGCCGACGGCGCTGGCGAACGTGGAGATGTTCGTGGACATGCCTCGCACGATTACCCAGCCCAGGGCCAAGCGCCCTGCGCCCGGGATCACCACCACGCCCTCCGCGCGCAGATCGGAAAACCAAAACGAATGGCGCGAGTGGTGCAGACGGTTCGATGACAGGGGCAATGACAGGAGCTGGTCAGAAGGTGTTGCGCCCTGCGAGTCGAGCACCAATCCGCAGCAGTGGATGCCGAACGGCGGCACCTGCAACGGCGTCCGCTCCAGCCGGCTGCGCAACTGCTGGGGGAACATCCCGAATTTCTGTCGCATTAGAGTCGGAAATTATTTCCGGAATTTCGTCAACGGCAGTGGTTTTGCCTACGACCGAGTGGGGGTGGTGGATCTCGGGAACTACTTCTTCCGGGCGGGGAATTACGGTCTGGGCCGGGCCGACCCCATCGACCACCAAGGGAGGTTCGACCGCTCAAGGTGCTTCGGTTACTACTCGAAGGGGTGGTACGGCATCGGCCCGGATGCCGTGACCTTCTACACCACGGACAGGTGCACCTGGTTCATGGCGAAGTGGTCGACCGGCGGCAGGTGCTGGTGAGCGCCCCGACGGCGGGCGGGTATCCGAGCTAGGGAGCCGGGCGCACCCCCGCACGTGCGCGGAGGTACCCTCGCGATATGAGGTACCCCTCTCCCCGGCGCGCGATTCGCATGCTCCTGATCGCCGCCGCCTTCGCCGCGGCCGTGCTGCTTGCGCTGGCGGCCATCATCCTGGCCGGCGGCTCTCAGCCCCTGGGCGTGGATACCTGGGTTCACGACCGCGCGGCCGACCTGGCCAACGACGGGGTCGTCACCGTGGCGCGCGGCATCACGCACCTGGGCGACTCGCTGGTGGCCTGGATCACCGCCGGCGCGGTGACCATCGCCCTGCTGGTGGCCCGGCGCTGGTGGCCGGCGCTCGCCGTGGGCGGCGGCATGGCGCTGGCCGTGCTGCTGGTGCGCACCGGCAAGGCCGTGGTAGAGCGGGCACGCCCGCTCGACGCCGTGGCGCACGGCAGCGGCACCTCGTTCCCCTCCGGTCACTCCACGTACGGGGTGCTGTGGCTGGTGCTGGGCATCGTGGCCACGCTGGTGATCCCCGCACTTCGCGGCACGCGCTGGCCGGTGGTGGTGGGCGCGGTGATCACGCTGCTCATCCCGCTCACGCGCGTGTACCTGCGCCCGCACTGGGTGACCGACGTCGTGGGCGGCCTCAGCGCCGGGGTGCTGGCCTTCGCCCTGGCGGGAGCGCTGGCGGTGTGGCTGGCGATGCGCGCCGGAACGACGAAGCCCCGCCGGAGCGGGGCCTCGATCAGGAGCGGATGAAGGGACTCGAACCCTCGACCTTCTGCATGGCAAGCAGACGCTCTAG
>JAFMJQ010000081.1 GCA_017853415.1 Thermoleophilia bacterium
GAGGCGGTCATCTCCTCGGCGCGCTCGACCATGCGCTCCATCTCGTGGAACCCGGGGTCCCAGCACGATGGGTCCGACAGGTCGACGCCCAGGGGGCGCAGGAGGTCGGCCGGCGCGGCGGAGCCGCCCGCCGCGAGGAACTCCAGGTAGCGCTGCACGAAGTCGTCGCCGTCCTCGCGGTAGCGGGCGTACAGCGCGAGGGTGACCAGGTGCGCGAACACATACGCGTAGGTGTAGAAGCGCGTGGAGATGAAGTGGGGGATGTACGACCAGCCGAGGCCGTACCCCTCGGGCAGCTCCACGGCGTCGCCGTAGTAGGCGGCGTTGCGGGCGATCCAGATCTCCGACAGGCGGTCGTCGGTGAGCGTGGTGCCCTCGCCGCGCATGCGGTAGGCGTCCTGCTCGTAGCGGGCCAGCACCGTCTGGCGGAACACCGTGGCGAATGAGCCCTCCACGCGCTCGCACACCAGGGCGGTGCGCGTGGCCTCGTCGGTCTCGGTGGCCATGAGGTGATCGAACGCGATGATCTCGGCGAACGTGGAGGGCACCTCCGCCAGCGCGAGGCCCGTGTGGTACGAGAGCGCCGTCTGCCGCTCGGATGACAGCGTGAAGTGCATCCCGTGCCCCAGCTCGTGGGCGAGGGTCATCACGTCGTCCATGCGGTCGGTGTAGTTCATGAGCATGAAGGGGCGCGCATCCTGGGCCACCGACGCGCAGAACGCGCCCCCGCGCTTGCCGGCGCGCGGCTCGGCGTCGATGCGCTCCTCCTCGAAGAAGCCGTCGGCGATGTCGCCGATGCGCGGCGAGAACGCGCGGAACGACGTGCCGATGATTCCCCTGGCCTCGGGGAAGAGCACCTGGCGTGCCTCGCCCAGCGGGGCGTACTGGTCGGCCAGGTGCAGGGTGTCGAGCCCCAGCAGGCGCGCCTTCACGCGGAACCACCGCTGGGCCAGCCCGTAGTGCAACTCGACCGACGACATCATCGACTCGATCGCCGGTCCCGGCACCTCGTTGCGCAGGTGGGTGGGGTCCATGGGGTCGTCGTAGTCGCGCAGGCGGTCCATGGCCAGGCGGTCACCCACGAGGGTGTCGTAGCAGTGGGCGAGCGTGGGGGAGTGGGGCCCGAGCGTCTCGTACAGGGTGTCGAGCGCACGGAAGCGGATGTCACGGTCGGGGTTGCGCACGCACGCCAGCAGGCGGTCGATCGTATGGGGCTCCATGCCGTCGCCCGAGTCGAACTCGGCCTCGAGGGTGGATGTGATGCGCCCGAACAGCGTCTGCCAGGCGCTCGCCGCGGCCGGGCTGCGCTCGGCGAGCATGCGCTCCTCGGGCTCGGTGAGCGTGTGGCGCGTGAACCGGCGGGCCGAGATCAGGTGGTGGCGGTCGGCGTCCACCTCGGGGGCATTCGCAAGGCGGTCCGCCACGGCGTCGTCCAGCGCGAGCCACTCGAGCTCGAAGAAGCGCAGGGCGTTGGATGCCTCCACCATCGAACGGTCCATGAGGGAGTTGAGGTCCTGGTTCTCCGCGTCGGTCACATCCACCGATTCGCGCAGCGACGCATACGAGTAGAGGCGGCCGATCTCGTTCTCGATGCGGGCCATCTCGGCCAGCGCCCCGGCCAGGGCGGCGCCGTCCATGCCGGCCACCGTTCCCCGGTAGCGCGACTCAAACGCACGGCAGTCATCGAGCACCTTGGCCAGGCGGTCACGGCAGTCGTCGGCGGATGCGCAGAGGGGCGAGAGGTCCCAGCGAACACCCTCGGCGCGCGGAGCGGAATCGGTCGTCGTCATGCGACTGACGTTAGCCCAGCGCGGCTGCGAGCAGGCGGTCGACCGTATCCTCGGGAAGCGGGGGATCGCCCGTGGCCCCGGGGTGGTGGGGGCTGGTGGGGCGGTGGTAATCGGAGCCGCCGCTGGGGATGAGGCCGTACTTGCGCGCCAGCGCGCCGTAGGTGGCGTACTGGTCGGGCGAGTACTCGGGCCGGTGCACCTCGATGCCGGCGAGGCCGGCCTGGGCCAGGCGCCCTACGAAGGGGTCGAGGTGCGCGTCATCCAGCTTGAGCGTGTAGGGATGCGCCAGCACGGGGGCGCCCCCCGAATCGCGCACAAGCGTGATTCCCTCCTCCACGTCCAGCCCGTCGGAGCCCACGTAGGCCGGCCTGCCATCGCCCAGGTAGAGGTCGAAGGCCTCCTTGCGCTCGGTCACGTGCCCCGCGCGCATGAGCGCCTCGGCGATGTGGGGGCGCCCCAGGGGCGCGCCGGCCGCGCCGTCGAGAACGTCCTGCCAGTCGAGGGGCACGCCCATGTCGTTGAGGCGGTCCACCATCTCATGCGCCCGCTGGACGCGCTTCTCGCCGAATCCCGCGATGAGGCCCGCCAGCGGCTCGGGCGCGGCTTCCGGGAAGTACCCGAGAAGGTGCATGCTGCCGTGCGGCACCTTGATGGAGAGCTCGATGCCGGGGATCACCGTCACGCCGATCGCCCGCCCGGCGGCCTCGGCGGCCGCGACTCCGGCCATGGTGTCGTGGTCGGTGATGGCCAGCACATCCACGCCCCGCCCTGCTGCGTACTCCACGAGATCCACGGGATCGTGCGATCCGTCGGAGCAGTTGGTGTGGACGTGCAGGTCGTGCGCCATTCGCCGCCGACGGTACCATCGCCCCTGCCATGGGTCGCATTCGACGGGATACGGGCGGCAACGCACGGGCGGTGTACTCGAGCGCGTCGGGCCGCATCGACGAATCCCCTGTCGCGCCCGCCGCCTCTCCCGGCAGCGCGGACGGCGTGGTGCGGGTATCGCGCACCAAGGCCGGTCGCAAGGGCAAGACGGTCACCCTGGTCACCGGGCTGCCCCCGGCCGACCTCGGCGACATCGCCCGCGAGCTCAAGCGCCTGTGCGGGTCGGGCGGCGCGGTGAAGGACGGCGTCGTCGAGATCCAGGGCGACCACCGCGACGCGGTGGCGCAGCACCTGGGTGCCCGCTACCGCGTGAAGATCGCGGGGGGCTAGCCCCGCTCCACGGCCAGCTGCCGGCCCGTGGCGCGCTTGAACACATCGGCTTCCTGCCGCGCCGACCACATGGCCACGTCGACGTCGCCATGGGCACGCACCCGCAGGGTCACCGTGTCGCCCGCGATCGCGCAGTCGATTCCCGTCACCGCCCGCGCCCGGCCCACCTCGAGCTGCTCGGCGATGCGCAGGAAGGCCGCGAGGCGCAGTATGCGCTCCTCGTCCCGGGGCTTCAGCAGCGCGCCCAGCGCGCCGGGTGACTGGATCGACTTGCGGTGGCCGCGCACCAGCTGGGCGATGATCACCAGCTCGCGGTGGCGAAAGCCGGGCAGGCCGGCGTTCAGCACCAGGTAGTGCCCGTGCTTGTGGTGGTCGTTGTAGTCCACGAGGGTGCCGACGTCATGGAGGATCGCCGCGGCGTGCAGCCATTCGCGCTCGCGGGGATCACCGTCGTGCACGCCCAGCCTGGCGAGCCCGTCGAAGATGTCCACGGCGAGGCGCGCCACCTGCTCGCAGTGGGGGCGGTCGTAGCCGTACACCTGGGCGAGGTCGCGCACGCTGGTGGCCCGCACGTCGTCCACCAGCGGCGGATCGGCCGGTGCGAGGAAGGCCTCCCAGAACACCCCCCAGCGCAGGCCCTCGGCGCATACCTCGATGCGCTCGAGGTCGGACGCCTGCATGAGGGCATCCACCACCACGGCTCCCGCCAGCATGATGTCGGCGCGGTCGGACTTCAGCCCGGGGATCTTCCTCCGGTCCCTTCGCGGCACGGCGGTCATGCGCTCGATCAACTCGCGCAGCGCGTCGCGCTCGAGCAGGTACCCGTGCACCTCGCCCAGCGGGTAGTCGGAGGCCTTCTGGGCCATGGCGGCCAGGGTGCGCACGGCCCCGCCCATGGCCACCATGCGGTTGGTGCCCGAGATCCACGGCTCGAGGTGGAACACGTCGAGCGCGTGCCGTCGAAGCACGCGTACGTTGTCGCGGGTCTGCACATCACCGGCCATGAAGGCATCGGTCATGCGCACGGCGCCGAGCGGGCGACTGATCGACCTCGTGAGCAGGCGATCCTCCACCAGGCCCACCTGGATGCTGCCGCCCCCGAGTTCGGCCACCAGGCCGTCGGTGAGGGTGGTGCCGTTGACGGCGCCGATGTAGCCGTACCGGGCCTCCTCGTCACCCGACACCGTGCGGGCCGGGAGGCCGGCGTCGATGATCGCCTGCAGCACCTCGTCGCCGTTGGGGGCGTCGCGGATGGCGCTCGTGGCCACCGCACGCACCTCGTCGATGTCCGAGCCCTCGCAGAACCCCGCGAACAGGCGGGCCACCCGCGCCGCGCGCCCCGTGGCCTCGGGGCCGATGGGCGCGCCGGGGGGCGTGCCCTCGCTGAGCCGCACGACCTCGCGCACCTCGTCCACCAGTCGGAACGGACCGCCGGGGCGGTACTCGAACACCACGAGCCGGAAGGTGTTGGAGCCCAGGTCGACCACCGCCAGGCGACGCGCGTCGCCCGCGGTCGCCTCGGGCCGCGCTACCCTAGAGCCCATGTCGACCGGCCCTCTCGAACCCCCGTCCGTTGGTGAGTCGGGGGAGGCGCTGGCGCCCATCGCCCCCCGTCACCTCGCGTGGCCCGAGCACTTCGACACCGCCGACGACGTCGAGGTTGCGTGGGAGCGGGCACTGTCCACGCGCCCCGCGGCGGACCGCCGCATGCTGCTGCGCGCCGACGCATTCGAGCGCGAGCGCCACGACGGGCAGACCCGTCGTGGCAGCGAGACGCCCTACTGGCTGCACCCCGTGCGCGTTGCCATGGGGCTCATGCGCTGGGGCGTCACCGATCGCGACGTGCTTGCCGCTGCGCTGCTTCACGACGTGGTGGAGGACACCGTCACCACCCCCGAGGAGATCCGCAGCGCGTTCGGCGTGCGCACCGAGAACCTCGTGGTGTGGCTCACGGCGCCCGACGCGCGCGTGGCGGGGGATGCCGTGCGGGATTACTACCGTCGGCTGCTCGAGCAGGGGCCCCCGGATGCGCACCTCCTCAAGATCGCAGATCGCTCGGACAACCTGCGCAGCATCCAGGCGCTCGTCATGCGCACGGGCGACCGCCACAGGCGCTGGGCCGGTGCCTACCTCAACCGCACCCAGTGGCAGGTGCTTCCGCTGGCCGCCGAGGCACCGTCGCAGGCACGCGTGTCGCTGGTCACGGCGATGGCCGATCTGGCACCCCTGGTGGAGCCCATCGGCTTCACCGAGCCCTAACAGCACCTCCACGCGACGGTCGCACGGGCCGGAGTTGGATTCCCCGCAGATGAGGTGGGTTCCAACACCGTTACAGGAGGAGATCATGGGCACCGTCATCGACATGCGGAGCAGGGAGGTGGTCGACATGGATCGTGTCGCCGCCCTCCTCGACCGGCTGGAGTGGAGGCTCGACGAGCCGTGCTCCGTGCCGGGGTGCTCCCACGATGGGGAGTGCTGTGGGGCCGTCGGGGAGCACGAACTCCCCACGGCCGCCTAGGCCTCCTGGCGGATCGGGGGGCGCCACGTGCCGGGACAGGGCTCCGTCCCAGGCGCAGGCGCCCCCCGAATCATTTCCGCATCCGGCCGCTAGTGGCCGGGCAGCTCGATCTCGGCCAGGTAGGGCGGGCCGGCGAGCGGCGCGAGGCCCAGTCGGCCCGCCGCGAGGTCGATGAGGGCGTCGCCGGCCACCTGGCGCCGCCATCCGCGCCCGAGGGGCAGGCCGTCGAGCGCATCCTCCATGAGCACCGCCGCGAGGAATGAATCGACGTCGTCGCGCGTGGCCACGAGGGTGGGCGCCAGGTCAACCGCAGCAGACCGGGCGGTGAGCAGTATCTGGGCCAGCGGCGTGAGCGTGTCCAGGCGTGCCTGCACCTTGGCGGGTGGCGGCGGACCGAGGGCGATCGGCGGGTCGTTCGCGGCCTCGTCCATGGCGGCGATGAGCGACTCGGCCTCGCGCTCGCGCATGGCGGACGGCACGCCGCGCTCGTCGAGCAGCGCACCCGCACCCTTCGGGCGACGTCGCGCCACCTCGAGGAGCGTGCGGTCGGGCAGCAGCCAGCCCACGGGGCGGTCGCGCCGCCGGGCCTCCATCTCGCGCCATGCCGCCGCGCGCCTGAGCACGGCGCGCTCCGCGGGCTGCAGGCGCCCCTGGCCCTTCACCTTGCGCCAGGCCTCGAATGGGTCGGGTGCCACGCGGGCCGTCGGGCCGTAGCGCCGCTCGTGTTCCTCGAGCACCCACTCGGTGCGGCCGAGCCCTGACGCGCGGCGCATGAGCTCATCCACCAGCGCGAAGAGGTGCTCCACGTCGGTGGCGGCGTAGTCGAGCTGGGCGCGCGTGAGGGGGCGCCGGGACCAGTCGGAGTAGCCCTCGGTCTTGGGTACCTTCACGTCGAGCACCCGCTGCAGCAGCGCGCCCAGGCTCTGCCCGGCCCCCAGGCCCACGAATCCTGCGATCAACTGCGAGTCGAGCAGGTTGGACGGGCGCACGTCGAACCCCAGCGCGAACAGCGTGAGGTCGGCGCTGGGTGCGTGCATCACCACCTCGATCGCGGGATCGGCCAGCAGGGCGGCGATGTCATCGAGCGCACCGCCCTCGATGGGGTCGATCAGGGCGATCTCGTCGGGCGTCGCCACCTGCGCCAGGCAGGGGATGGGCGCGTAGGTGCGCTCCCACAGGAACTCCACGTCCAGCGCCATGCGCCCGTGGTGCCTCACCCTCGCGGCGAGGTCGGCGACCTCGTCCGGCGAGACGAGGATGCTCGTCCGCTCGCTCACGGCGCCTAACATTAGGCGGAGTGCAGGTAACTGGGCTGACCAAGTCGTTCGGACCGCGCACGCTCTTCGCCAATGTCACCTTCCGGCTCGGTCCCGGTGACCGCCTGGCGGTGGCGGGGCGCAATGGCGCGGGCAAGACGACGCTGCTGAGGATCCTCGCGGGACTCGAGGAGGCCGACTCCGGTTCGGTGTCCATCCCGCGTGGCGAGCGCGTGGCCCTGCACGACCAGCGCCCCGACGCCCAGGCGGCCGGAACGGTGCGCGAATACGTGGAGCAGGGCCTCTCCCACGCCCGCGACGCCGAGGAGCGCATGGCCGCCCTCGAGGCGCGCATGGCAGGCGGCGACCATGGCCCCGCGACCCTCGCCGAGTACGACCGTGCGCAGTCCGACCTCGAGGCCGCGGGCGGGTACCACTGGCGCGCCTGGGTGGAGCGCGTCACGCGCGGGCTCGGGCTCACCGACGATCACCTCGACCGTCCGCTCGCGAGCCTGTCGGGTGGCGAGCTCACACGCGCATCGCTGGCGCGGGCGCTCGCAGGGCGGCCGCAGGTGCTGCTGCTCGATGAGCCCACCAATCACCTCGACCTCGAGGCCATGGAGTGGCTCGAGGGCATCGTGCGCGACATCGGCGCCGCGGTGGTGATCGTCTCGCACGACCGGTGGTTCCTCGAGTCGACGGCCACATCGGTGCTGGAGATCGCCAACGGGCGGGCCAAGCACTGGCCCATGGGCTATTCGGCGTTCCGCCGCGCACGGGCCGAGGAGGACGCCCAGCAGGCGGCCATGGCCGAGAGGCGACGCGAGGAGATGGAGCGCCTTGAGCGCTTCGTCACCCGCTGGCGCGCCGGAACGCGCGCGAAGCAGGCCAAGTCGCGTGCCCGGCAGTTGCAGCGCCTCGACCCGGTGGCCGCTCCCAGTCGCGAGCGGGCGCTGTCGTTCGGGTTCCCGAAGACCGAGCGACCCGGGCGCGTGGTGCTCGAGGCCGACGGCCTGCGGGTGGACGTGGCGGGGCGCACGCTGGTGGACGAGGCCGGTTTCACGATCGAGCGCGGTCAGCGCGTGGCCGTGGTGGGGCCCAACGGCGCCGGCAAGACCACCACCGTCGAGACCCTGCTCGGGCGGCGGGAGGTCGCGGCGGGACGCGTGAGCATGGGGCACAAGGTGCTGCCGTCGTACTTCACGCAGCACGCCCGTGAGTACGACGGGCAGAAGAGCCTGGCCGAGACGGTGAAGACCGGCACGGCGCTCACCGAGACCGAGGCGCGCACGCTGCTCGGCCGCTTCCTCTTCCAGGGGGACATGGCCGATCGCCGCGTGGAGGATCTCTCGGGCGGGGAGCGGCGCCGACTGGGCCTGGTGGAGCTCGTGGCCGAGGGGGGCAACCTGCTGGTGCTGGACGAGCCCACCAACCACCTCGACATCGAGAGCCGCGAGGCGCTCGAGGACGCCCTGCTGGCCTACGAGGGAACGGTGATCCTGGTGTCGCACGATCGTGCGCTCATCGATGCCGTGGCCACCCACACGCTGTCGCTCGAGGCCGGCACCGCCCTCATGCGCGCGGGCGGGTACGGCGACCTGCTCGCGCATCGCCAGGA